>CALMGA010000447.1 GCA_937863205.1 uncultured Beijerinckiaceae bacterium
GCTCGTACATGTCGACGCTGACGTCTTCGAGGCTTTGGAAGAGCGCTTCGGCAGCGAAGAAGCCGCTGGGGCCGCTGCCGACGACGGCGACCTTGAGAACTTCGGATGTCATGCGAAGCCGAGAGCCGCACGTCGTGCCTCTGCGGAGGGGAGCGGGCTGCGCTTGCTGGAGATCACCGGCAGGCGTCGAGCGAAGTTCCGGTTGAACTCGATCAAGCTCTCTTCCTCGTCGGAGTAGTCGACGACTTCGCTGATTGCCTGCACCGGGCAGGCCGGCACGCAGGCGCTGCAGTCGATGCAGACCTCGGGGTCGATGTAGGTGCGCTCCTCGTCCGCGTGGAAACACTGCACCGGGCAGTGCTCGACGCAATCGGTGAAGAGGCATTGGCGGCAGTTGTCGTTAACGATATGCGGCATCGCTGTCCTGCGGTCGCGTCCTCGCAAGTCCGCGCGACGCGGGAGCGAGCGCCTGATGAGCCCGTTTCGATCGGTCACCCGCTCGCGGGCGACCGACATTTCGCGGGTGGTTACTCTGCTGGTTCGACGATCATCCGGCTTGCAGCAGGGGACGCCATGGCAGCCGGAAGGACCGGTTCGATCTGAACACGGTTGTCGGAATAGACGCCGGCCTGGCCGAGGTTGGCGTGTCTCGGGGCGGTCGTCGAGTTGACGGCCGTACCTGTTCTGTTGAGACCAGGCCAATGCCCGACGTTGGTCACGACCAAGCCGGGGCCGACGTCATTGCTGATCTCAGCAATAGCCTCGAACGTGCCACGATCGTTGAAGATGCGGACGTAGGTTTCCGGTAGGATCGATCGTTCTGCCGCATCGGCAGCGTTGATCAGGATGCGTTGTTCCCCCTGACGCTTCTGCTGCATTCTCTCGTTGCCGTACTGCGTGTTGAGGAAGGCGTGCGGCTTCGGCGAGAGCATGCTGAGCGGAAAGCGATCCGCGGAAACGTCGTCGACCTGTTCGAACGCATCGTCTTGCGGTGGGATGTAATTCGGCACCGGATCGACGTAGCCGCCGACCTGCATCCCGGCGTAACCCGAACGCCAGACTTCGAGCACCATGTTGCCGCCGGCGGCCATGCTGGAGGCGAACTCGCACTTCCCCGACGGCGTCTTGAAGTTGCCTTCGGCGTGAGGCGCCCGCTCGTGCGGCAGGCCGACGTTGAGGCGCTTCCAGCCCTCCTTCTTGAGGAGATCGAGCGTGATGCCCTGGAGCGCCGGCGCGTTCCAGTCGTAGGACTTCGTCAACCACTCGTCGTCGCTCATCTCCCAGTAGGCGTCGGTGAAGCCCATCGTCTTGGCGAGACGGCGGAACATGTCGATATTGGCCATGCACTCGCCCGGCGGCTCGATCGCCGGCATGTTCAACTCGATGTAGAGGTGGCCCCAGGTCACCATGATGTCATATTGCTCGGCCTGCATCGCTGCGGGCAGGATGATGTCGGCGTACTTCGCCGTGTCGGTGAGGAACAACTCGCTCGCCACCGTGAACAGGTCGTCGCGCATCAGCCCGCGCACCAGTTCGCCGGCGTACGGCGCCTGCGACACCGGGTTGGAGTTGTAGAAGAACACCGACTTGATCGGCGGATCGAGCGGGATCTTGCCAGTGAGCGCGGAGCCGAGGTCGAGCTCGTTGATCACGCGCGTGCCCGGCTTGATCCAGTCCGGCCGGCAGACGTGCGCGAGGTCCATCGGGAACTCGTAGATCGGCATCTCCATCGTGCCGCCGCCCGGATGGCGCCACGCGCCGGTCAGCGCGGGAAGGCAAGTGACCGCGCGCACGGCGTCGCCGCCGCCGGGGCTCCGCTCGATCGCCACGCCCTGGCGGATGGCGGAGACCTTCGCCTTGGCATACTCGCGCGACAGGGTGAGGATGTCCTGCGCCGACAGGCCGGTGATCATCGCGACGCGCTCGACGGGGAACTCGGCCGCGCGCGCCTTCAGTTCAGTGAAGCCGAGCGTGTACTTCTCGACGTAGTCGTGGTCGTAGAGGTTCTCCTCGATGATCACGTTCATCATGCCCAGGGCGAGGGCGCCGTCGGTGCCGGGCTTGATCGCGAGGTGCCAGTCGGCCTGCTTGGCGGTGCGGGACTTGTAGGGGTCGATGACGACGATCTTCGCGCCCTTCGCTCTTGCTTCGAGCAGGAACGGCCAACCGTGGAGGTTGGTCGAGACCATGTTCATGCCCCACACGATGATGTAGTCGGCATGCGCCATGCTCTCGACATCGAGGCCGCCGGTGGGGCCGACCGTCATCACCCAGGCCGTCGACGAGCCGGATTCGCAGTAGGTCTTCTCGGCCACCGTCGAGCCCAGCCGGTTGAAGAAGGCGTCGCCTGCGGTGAGGCCGTTCGCCGTGCCCTGGTTGCCGAGGTAGGCATGCGGCATGATCGCTTCGCTGCCGTACTGGTCGATGATGCCGGTCCACTTGTCCTTGATCGTCGCCAGCGCCTCGTCCCACGTGATGCGCTCATACTGGCCCGATCCCTTGGGGCCGGTGCGCTTCATCGGGTGGAGCAGGCGATCGGGATGGTAGTGGTGCTCGGCGAAGTTCTTCAGCTTCACGCACAGGCCGCCGCGCGTCATCGGATGGTCGGGATCACCCGTCACCTCGACAAGCTTGTTGTCCTTGACGTGATAGAGAAAAGCGCAGGTGTCGGGACAATCTTGCGGGCAGGCGCCTCGGACGATGCGGGTTTCGCTTGAAGTCGACATGTTCAGCTCCTCGCAATGAGGCGATGCCGGCACGATCGAGCGACACGTCTGGACACTTTCCAGACCCTGTCCCGGACACCTCCCATGCAAACTTAAGGCCAATGCGAGCCAGAGAAAGGTCCAGTTGCTAAGAGTTCCAAGGAGCCAGTTCGGCAACGCGCATGGTCACCCCTGCGCGGCCATCGCGATCCGAGCCATCGCGTCGGAGATCTGCGCCTCCGTGAGATGCACGTAGCCGAGCAGGATGCTGCGTTCCGCATGGGGCAGCGTGCGATGGAAGTGCACGGCACCCTCCTCAAGAGGATGGAGGCCGACCCCGACGGAGCGCGCGTGCCGTGCGAGATCCTTGGCGCTGCGGACCCGAGTCGGGATCTGCCAGAGCATGTGCGTACCGCCTTCGGCTCCGGCCAAGCCGCCTTCGCCGAAATGCTTGCTCAGCGACGAAATGACGGCATCGCGCCGGCGAACGTAGGTCCGGCGCATACGATTGAGCTGGCCACTCAGGCTTCCGTTGCGCATGAACTGAGCGAGCGTGGCTTGCTCCAGCCAAGGGCAGCCATTGTCAATGAGTCCTTTGAGGATCGAGGCCGCGTGGATCAGATCGGGCGGGAGTACCATGTAGCCGAGCCGCATACCCGGTCCCAGCGAGCGCGAGAAGGAATTGAGATAGATGACGCAATTGTTGCGGTCGAGAGACTGCAACGAAGGCAAGACCTGCCCTTCGTAACGGAAGTCGGAATCGTAATCGACTTCGAGGATGTAGGCACCGACGCGTGCGGCCCACTCGAGGAGCTGCAGACGTCGTTCGAGGCTCATCGTCACGCCTGTCGGGAACTGGTGGGAAGGCGTGCCATAGACCATTTTGACGGGACGGCTGGGGAGGCGATCGACCATGAGGCCGGCATCGTCGACTTCGATCGGCGTGACCTTGCCGCCGTAGCTTTCAAAGAGAAATACCGCGCCGCGGTAGCAGGGCGCCTCGATGAGAATCGGTGTATTCACGCCGACAAGAAGGTGTGCGGCGAGGTTGAGTCCCTGTTGGAAGCCGCCGACGACGATGATGTTCTCGGCTTTCGTCAGGATGCCGCGTGCAGGACCGATGAAGTCGGCGATGAGCTCGCGTAGTTCAGGCAAGCCCGACGGATCGTTGTACTGGCCGATGCGTTCGGGTGCGGCACCCCAGCACTCCAGCAGCAATCGCCGCCACATTTTGCTGGGAAAGGATTGAGCATCCACGCGGCCGAAGCGGAAGTCGGTTCGAATCTCCGGGTCGGGCGGGCTGTAGAGTCCCGGCAGGCCCTTCGCCGAATAGGGTAGCGGCAGATTGACCGCGACCGAGGACGTGGCCCGATCGATCATCCCTTTGACGCCACTCGCCATGACGTCTTCCGGGATGGCCGAACGAACAAACGTCCCACGTGCAGGCGCGGAATGGATGAAGCCTTCCGCCACCAGCCGGTCGTATGCTTCCAAGACGGTGTTGCGCGAAACGCCGAGTTGGCGGCTGAGCCCGCGCGAGCTAGGTAGCGCGGCACCTGGCTTGAGCTGTCCACCGCGGATGAGAACCACGATCTGCTCAAAGATTTGACCTTGCAGGGTCGGGCCCTTGCTTGGATCGAGGTGAATTGCGATCTGCATGCTCAATCCGTGGACGGTCCTTCTAGCGTTCCTTACTGCGATCAGGCTATCGCGCCGGATCGTTCGCCGGACAACGTGAGAACGCTCAGGTCGGCATCGGCCGAGCTGACCGGTCCAAAGCCGCGGCATCCTCCGCCGCCATGGATCGATCCCCTCCCGCTTTTCCGCGTCAGCTACCGGAGAGGTCCGCTCAGACAATCAGGGTTCCGCATTGGCTGGTGAACTCTTCGTCGGCGCCGCGGGATCTGGGATGAATGCGACTCGCCGCCGCCGGTCGTGACAGAACGCGCGCTCGAGTCCGTCCCAGACAAGCTGATCGATATTTGATAACGCATAAACCGCGGCCCCGTCTTCGGCATTAGCCAGGGCGCCCGCGCAAGCGCGCTTTGTCGCTGCCTCTCCTCATCGAAGGCGAGCGGCCTGGAAAACCAGCCATGCTGCCAAGCTGGCAGTTTCCTGCCGTTCCCGCGAGCGGCTTCAAGGGCATGCATGCTCACCTGCGCCCTCGCGCGAGCGCGGTTGCCGCGGGGCGCGTTGCGGTGCCCGACGACGTGGGCGAGGAAAGCCGCCACGCTCATCGTCGGCACGGCCGCGGCGTGCAAATGATCGACCGACCGCCGAATGCGGTCGCCTCCCTATCGTCCTGCTGATCTCCTCTACGGGTGGCGACAGTTGTCGTGATCTGGTTCGTCATCGGGGCTGACCTTGGAGAATGTTCTACCCCGTCCGCCCCCTCCGATCACGTCGTCTCCTGCGATCCCCGAGAGCTCCCTGCGATGCTGCAGAAGGAAAAATCGCGTGATGCGCTATGGCGTGAGCGGGCCGGAAGCGGAAAGGCCGCCTTCCAGTAACGGTCGGGCGATGGCGGACAAAGGCGCTCAGCCGACGTCCCGGCTACGTCGAAGCAGCCGATCTGTCCCTTCATCGCGAGCGATCATTTGCTCCGCCGACGGCCCGGTGGGAGTGCGCCTTCTCCGACCATTCAGGATCAAGGACTTGTTTCGAGAAGCGGCCCAGATATCGGGAGTGGAAGTGTCGTAGCTGGCGCCTTCCGGGCAAACCATGCGAAACGGTGGCGCTGGAGTAGGAGCGCCCGTGCCGAAGACGACCGACGCCACTGACGCTACGGCTGCCTCCGACGAGCTCGGCCATGCCGCCGGTAGCCGTATCGGCTTTTTCGTTCGCGATGCCCGCAAGGCGCAGCAGCTCTCCCTAGACCAGCTTGCACAGAAGGCCGGCGTCAGCCGAGCGATGATCTCGAGGATCGAGCGCGACGAGGCGGTGCCGACGACCACGGTGCTGGCCAAGCTTGCCGAGGCGCTCGGCCTGACCTTCTCGCAGCTGATGTCGCGCTCGGACGAGCAGGAGATCCTGCGCATCCCGGTGAAAAGCCAGCCGGTGCTGCGGGACGAGGAGTCCGGCTTCGTCCGACGCTGCCTGTCGCCGGTGCTGCCGGGCCGGGGCATCGACTTCGTGATGAACACCCTGCCGCCGCGCGCCACCGCCGGCGACTTCGGCGCTCACCGGCGCGGCGTCGAGGAGTACATCTTCGTCCAGACCGGCCGCCTCAAGGCGGTGATCGGCGGCGAGGTGGTGACGCTGGAGGAGGGCGACTCGCTGTACTTCCAGGCCGACGCCAATCATTCCTTCATCAACGTCGGCGCCTGCGACTGCGTGTACTTCCTCATCATCGATAGCGCTCGCATGAAGAAGTAATCGCCGGATTGCGCCGCTGCGACACCGCGCGCGCTGGCACGGCGCTTGCTCTCTCATATCAGACGCTTTTCTTATCGGTGAGAAAGGCTTATGGGAGGTGCCCATGACGCTCGCGCTGAACAACGCTGTCGGGAAGGACCGTGGCCCGTCGATGCCCGCGGTGGTGCTGGCGGGATCCGTCGGCACGGTCATGGAGTGGTACGACTTCCTCGTCTACGCGACGATGGCCGCGCTGGTCTTCAACAAACTCTTCTTCCCCGGCGCGAGCCCGCTGGCCGGCACCCTGGCCTCGCTCGCCACCTACGCCGTCGGCTTCGTCGCGCGCCCGCTCGGCGGCGCCTTGTTCGGGCACTACGGTGACCGGCTCGGCCGCAAGTCGACGCTCGCCGCCACCCTGGCGATCACCGGCATCGCCACCTTCGTGATCGGCCTGCTGCCGACCTACAGCTCCATCGGCGTTCTGGCGCCGGTGCTGCTGGTGACGCTGCGGTTTGCTCAAGGCATCGGGCTCGGCGGCGAGTGGGGCGGCGCGGCGCTGATGGTGATCGAGCACGCGCCCGCCGACCGTCGCGGCCTCTACGGCAGCCTGGTGCAGGTCGGTTTTCCCATCGGCATCGTGCTGTCGACCTCGGCGGTGTCGCTCGCCGCGATGCTGCCGGAGGCCACCCTGCTCGCCTGGGGCTGGCGACTGCCTTTCCTCGGCAGCATCGTCCTCTTCGCCTTCGGCACGATCGTTCGCTGGAAGGTCGCGGAAAGCCCCGTCTTCCTCGACATGAAGACGCGGATGGCGCTGTCCGCCAACCCGCTGGCCGAGACAGCCCGGAGCGCGCGCGGCGGCTTCCTCAAGGCGGTCGGCCTGAAGATCACGGAAGTCTCCTGGGTCTACATGCTGACGGTCTTCGTCGTGGTCTACGCGACGACGCGGCTGAAGCTGCCGAAGGCGATGATCCTCGACATCATCCTCGTCGCCGCGCTCTGCGAAGTCGCGACGATCCCCTTCTTCGGCTGGCTGTCTGACCGGATCGGGCGGCGGCCGCTGTTCCTCGCCGGGGCGCTGTTCACCGTGGCGTTCGCCTTCCCGCTGTTCACGATGCTCGACACGAAGGACCCGACGGTGATCGCGCTCGCCATCGTCGTCGGCATGAATCTCGGCCACGGCATGATGTTCGCGCTCGAAGCCGCCTACTTCCCCGAACTGTTCGAGGACAAGGTGCGCTGCACCGGCGCCAGCCTCGGCTTCCAGGTGGCGGCGGCGATCGGCGGCGGGCTGATGCCGCTCGTCGCGACCTGGCTCGTCGGCGTCACCGGCGGCACGAGCGGCGTCTCCCTGATGCTGGGCGGGCTCGCGGCCGTGACCTTCGTCGCCGCGCTCTGCGCGCGCGAGACCCGTACCGGCGGGGCCGGCGGGATCAGGGAGTAAGCCCATGCGCTTCGGCATCTTCGTCTACGACGGCGTCGAGCCCATCGACCTCGCCACCTTCGGCGTGCTGTCGATGGCGCGGCGGGTGGCGCCGGCGATCGCGATCACCACGATCGCGCCCGCGGCCGGCATCGTGACGCTGTCGAACGGCTTGAGGATCGTCGCCGACCACGGCACCGACGATGCCCCGGCGTGCGACGGCGTGATCGTCACCGGCGGCCCGGGCTGGGTGGAGGCGGCGCGCTCGTCGGCGACGCTCGCCTATCTCCGCCAGGTCCACCTCCGTCAGGCCGCCGGCCGCGGACGCCTCGCCTCGGTCTGCACCGGCGCGATGCTGCTCGCCGCGAGCGGCGTGCTCGCCGGCCTGCCGGCGACGACCAAGCGGCGCGCGCTCGCGCCGGAGGAGCCGCCGATTGAGGTTCTGCGCAGGGACTACGGCGACATCGACGTGCGCGAAGCGAGCCTCGTCGACGCCGGCGGCATCGTCACGGGGGGCGGCGTGTCGCTTTGCATCGACGCGACGCTGCACAAGCGCGAAGGGTCTGACCGCTGGCTCGCCTTCG
>CALMGA010000448.1:0-13058 GCA_937863205.1 uncultured Beijerinckiaceae bacterium
CATGCCGCAGGTTTGGATCGCAAAACCGCGGGGCACTTTTGCGAAACCTGCTTAGAACTCGATGCCCTGCTGCGCCTTCACGCCGGCAGCGAAATGGTGCTTGGCCAGCGTCATCTCCGTGACGAGGTCGGCCGCCTCCAGCAGCGCCGGCTTGGCGTTGCGCCCGGTGCAGACGATGTGCAGGTCCGGCCGCCGCGCCGCGCAGCGGGCCACCACCGCATCAAGGGCGAGGTAGTCGTAGCGCAGCGCGATGTTGATCTCGTCGAGCACGAGCAGGCGGATCGCGGGATCATCCATCAGTTCCTGCGCCTGCACCCAGGCGCGCTGCGCGGCGGCGACGTCGCGAGCTCGGTCCTGCGTTTCCCAGGTGAAGCCTTCGCCCATGGTGTGCCAGGAGACGAGATCCTCGAAGCGGGCGAGCGCCCGGCGTTCGCCGGTGTCCCAGGCCCCTTTGATGAATTGCACGACTCCGACCCGCCAGCCGTAGCCCAGCGCCCGCAGCAGCAAGCCCATCGCCGCCGTGGTCTTGCCCTTGCCCGGCCCGGTGTGGACGATGAGCAGGCCCTTGGCTTCGATCGTCTTGGACGCGACCTCGGCATCCTGCACGGCCTTGCGGGCCGCCATCTTGGCGCGATGGCGATCGTCCGCCCCGTCTGCCGACTCCGCCACCGCAATCCCTTTCGTCCCGCCAGGTCCCGGCGGCGAGGAGGCGCGACGCGCGACGCTTGTCAAGCCGTCCGCTCCCGGCGTCCTTTGAAGCTTGATCGTCCCGGCCGTTCGCCTTGATGGGGCGGATTGCCGGCCGCGTCGCCCGGTCGATCGGCTGGACCCGGCGGCTCATCGCCGTTGCGGCCGGGGCGGTTGGCGCCCTTGCCCTGGCGCCGCTGAACGTCGAGCCGGCGATGGTCGTCCCGATGGTCGCGGCCGTTTGGCTGCTCGATGGCAGATCGGCCGGCCCGGTACGGTGGCTGGGCGTGTTCGGCGATGGCTGGTGGCTCGGCTTCGGCTATCACGTCGCCGGCTTCTGGTGGCTCGGCGCGGCGTTTCTGATCGATCCCGACTTCACCTGGGCGCTGCCGTTCGGGGTGCTCGGCGTTCCCGCGCTGCTGTCGTTGTTCTCGGGCGTCGGCTTCCTCGTCGCCCGCCTCGTCTGGCGGCGGGGAGCCGGGCGCATCGCCGCCCTGGCGGTCGGGCTCACGATCGGCGAATGGCTGCGCGGCCGCTACCTTTTCACCGGCTTTCCCTGGAACAGCTTCGGCATGGCGCTGGGCGACAATCTCGTCACCGCGCAAACCGCGGCGCTGGTCGGCCTCGACGGCCTCACCTTTCTCGCCGTGCTGATCCTGGCCGCGCCGGCGACGCTGGCCGACGGCGGCCCGCTCAACCGTCGCCTGGCGCCGACGCTGTGCGCGGTTGCGGCAACGCTGGCGATGGTCGGCTACGGCTCGGCGCGTCTTGCCCGGCCGGCACCGCAACCGGTCGCGGGCGTGGTGGTACGCATCATGCAGCCGGGCCTGCGTCCCGACCTCAACTTCTCCTACGAGAACAGGCACGAGATCGTGTCGCACTATCTCGCCCTGTCGCAGGAAGACGACGAAGCCAAGCGCATCCGTCTCGCCGACGTCAGCCTGCTGGTCTGGCCGGAATCGGCGTTCCCCTTCATCCTGACGCGGGATCCCCAGGAGCTCGCCCGCATCGGCGATATTCTGCCGGCCGGAACGACGCTCGTCACCGGCGCCGCCCGCGAGGTCGATCTGCCGGCGGGCGATGGCCGCCCGGCTCACAGCGAGTACTTCAACGCCGTCGAGATGATCGCCGCCGGCGGCCGGCTCATCGGCAGCTACGACAAGGTCCACCTCGTGCCCTTCGGCGAATATCTGCCGCTGGATGGGCTGTTGCGCCGGCTCGGCCTGCGCAACTTCGTGTCGGTACCGGGCGGTTTCGACCGGGGCGGGGCGCGCCTGCCCTTCGCGGTGCCGGGGCTGCCGGCGGCCGCGCCGCTGATCTGCTACGAGGCGATCTTTCCCGGAGAGGTCGGCGTCGAGGGCGACGGCGGACCGGCCAAACGCCCGGGTTATCTCCTCAACGTCACCAACGACGGCTGGTTCGGGGTGACCAGCGGCCCGTCCCAGCACTTCGCCCAGGCGCGGCTGCGCACCATTGAGGAAGGGCTGCCGATGGTGCGCGGCGCGGCGACCGGGATCTCGGCCGTGCTCGATGCCTACGGCCGAACCCTGGCCTCGCTGCCGCTGGGCGCCGAAGGCATCCTCGACGCCGGCCTGCCGGGATCGATTGACGCGCCGCCCTTCACCCGCCTCGGCAACTGGCCTCTGCTGGCGGCCGGGGCGGCAATCCTCCTCGCCCTCGCGTTGCTGCGTTCGCGCGAGCATTAACGCTCAAGATAGATTCCCCACAAAACATAGCGGTTTAACGGTTGCATTCTGCAGGATTTCTCATTTGAAGGACAAATATCCCGCTCGTGAGATATCCGCTGAACTGGAGGTGAGATACGTGAAGAAAGCGCCCAATCCCATTGACAAGCATGTGGGG
Source organism: uncultured Beijerinckiaceae bacterium (assembly GCA_937863205.1). The sequence goes on from CALMGA010000448.1 coordinate 2,551, forward strand.
AGCCGGGTGCGTATGCGTCGCATCCTCTTGGGAATGAGCCAGGAAAAACTTGGCGAAGCGCTGAACCTGACGTTCCAGCAGGTTCAGAAATACGAGAAGGGCACCAACCGCATCGGGGCGAGCCGTCTTCAGCAGATCGCGAAGGCGCTCGATGTGACCCCCGGGTATTTCTTCGATGGCGCGCCGGCCTTCGAGGAGAACAGCGCCCCGATGAACGGCGTCGCCGAGGCTGGATCAAGCTATGTCGTAGATTTCCTGTCCACCGCCGAAGGGCTCCTGTTGAACCGAGCCTTTGTGCGCATCCGCAATGCCAAACTGCGCAAGCGTATCGTGGATCTGGTCTCGACGATGGCCGACGACGACCAGGCAACGCCGGACCTGCCGACGGCGGGTTGAAGTCGCGGCCGCCCGCCGTTCATCCCGCGAACGCAGGAGCGTCGAACTCGTCGGCTGGCGCCATCGAACTCCGGCGGCTCGCAGCACGGTTTCCCCTCCGCCGCGTTTGGTCTAATGACGCGGCCAACCGCCCCGAAATGCGGGGCCTGATGCCTTCCCGGCTCGCACCGACGGCTGCGCATCGGGCGGGTGGCACGCCCATTGCCGGGAGGCTTGGTCTTGTTCGCGACGGATACGGCGGATCTGAACGAACTGCTCGTTGCGGTCGCCGCGAAGGACGTCGACGCCTTCCGCCGCCTGTACGATCTGACCGCACCGAAACTCCTTGGCACCGTTCTCCGTATGATGAAGAGCCGGCCTGCTGCCGAGGAGGTGCTTCAAGACGTGTTTCTTCGCATCTGGCAGAACGCAGGAAGCTTTTCGCCGCAGTCGGGACCCGCCCGGACCTGGATGAACGCCATCGCCCGCAACCGCGCCATCGACGTGCTGCGCCTCAGGGGAGCGATGAACGTGTCCGACGTGAGCGAGAGCGTGGATTGGTTCGAGCGGATCGCGGAGGACCGCGATCGCGAGAACGATATGGTCAGCGCCGCCAGCCTCCGGCGCTGCCTCGGGGCGCTCGACCCGCAGGCTCGCAACTGCGTCCTCCTCGCCTACTACGAAGGTTTCTCGCGCGAGGAAATCGCCCAGCGCTTCGACCGGCCGGTCAACACCATCAAGACGTGGCTGCACCGCTCGCTCGCGACGCTACGCGCCTGCCTCGACGGGGACGGCGCATGAACGGTGCCGCGGGGGACGATCTGCACGCGCTGGCCGGCGAATACGTGATCGGCACCTTGGACGCGACCGAGCGGATGGCCTTCGCCGAAAGCCTGCAGCAGGATCCCGACGCGCGGCGGGCTGTCGGCGAATGGGAATGGCGCTTCGCCGCGCTTGCGGCCTTCGGCGACGAGGTCGCGCCCGCGCCGCTGACGTGGAACCGCATCGCCGCGAGCCTGCCATCCGAGCGCACACCCACCCAGGTCGCGCCAGGGGCGGATGCGGATCGGGTCGACAGGGGAGGCGATCTCCTCCGCGCCGCGCTGGCCTCGCGCACGCGCTGGCGGGCGGCGACCTTCGCCTCCGGTTCGCTGGCGGCAGCCCTGCTCGTCGGCGTGCTGATCCTCGACCGGCGGCCCATAGCCGGCGAGCATCGCTTCCTGGTGGCGGCGGTGAACCGCGACGGCGATAGGCCGGCCCTGTTGATCCGCGTCGATCTCGCCGCGCGTCGGGTGGTGGTTCGCCCTGTGGCGGCCGTTGCCCCGGCCGGCCGCAGCCTGGAGCTTTGGGCCGTCAACGCCAACACGGCGCCACGCTCATTAGGTCTCGTTCCCGCAACGCCGGCGGACTATGCCATGCCGGCCGACGCCGGCGCCAACACCAGCTTCGCTGTGTCCGTGGAGCCGGTGGGTGGATCGAAGACCGGCGGACCAACCGGACCCGTGATCTATGCCGGCCAGCTCATCGAAGAATGAGCGGCGTTCGGTCGGACTTGCGGCAACCGGCTGCGCGGGCGACACAGGGCCGTCCACAGCTCGGACGATGCCGTCAGCTCAAGTGATTCCGTGCCAGCTGCAAGCGAACGCGCGACCGCCAATCTCGTCGAAACAACCGTCGGCGAACTCTCAAACGCCCTGAAGCGGGCGATCGAGGACCGCTTCGGCTTGGTGCGGGTGCGCGGCGAGATCTCGAATTACCGCGGGCCCCATTCGTCGGGACACGCCTATTTCTCGCTGAAGGACGAAACGGCGCGGATTGACGCCGTGATCTGGAAGATGAGCTTCGCCCGGCTGAAGACGCGGCCGCAGGAAGGGCTGGAGGTCGTCGCCACCGGCAGGATCACGACCTTTCCCGGCAAGTCGGCCTACCAGATCGTGATCGATACGCTGGAGCCGGCCGGGGCAGGCGCCCTGATGGCGCTCCTGGAGCAGCGGCGCCGGGCCCTTGCCGCCGAAGGGCTGTTCGATGCTGAGCATCGCCGTCCGCTGCCGTTCTTGCCCCGGGTGATCGGCGTGGTGACCTCGCCGACCGGCGCGGTGATCCGCGACATCCTCCACCGCATCGCCGACCGCTTCCCCCGCGACGTGCTGGTGTGGCCGGTCCGCGTCCAGGGCGAAACGGCGGCGGCCGAGGTGGCGGCGGCGATCGCCGGCTTCAACGCGCTCGGCTCCGAGCCGGGTGTCGCCGGGACCGGAGCGATCCCTCGGCCGGACGTTCTGATCGTCGCCCGCGGCGGCGGCTCCCTGGAGGATCTTTGGGCCTTCAACGAAGAGATCGTGGTGCGCGCCGCCAGCGCCGGCACCATTCCGCTGATTTCCGCCATCGGTCACGAGACGGACACAACGCTGCTCGACTTCGTCGCGGACCTGCGCGCGCCGACACCTTCGGGCGCGGCGGAGAAGGCGGTGCCGGTTCGCTCCGACCTTCACGCCGCGCTGGCCGACGCGGCGCGCCGTCAGGTGGCGACGATGCTGCGGCTGAGCGAACGACGGCGCGCCGAGGTGAAGGCGCTGGGGCGCGGCCTGCCCTCGCCCGAGAGCCTCACCGCCCTGCCCCGCCAGCGCCTGGACCGGGCCGACGGACGGCTCGTCGCCGCCGTGAACGGAGCCGGCGACCGTCGCCGCCTCGACCTCGCCCGGCTGGCGCAGCGCTTGGCCGAACAGGCGCCGCGCGCCAAGCTGGCGCAAAGGCTGCGCGATCTCGCCCGCCTGGAGCAGCGCCTGCGCTTCTACGTGGAGCGCGCCGCCGAGCGCCGAACGCTGCAACTCGTGCAAGGCCGGCAAAGGCTGACCAGTGCCGGCTTGAGCGTCGGCCGCGACATGGCCCGCGCCCGGCAGCGCCGCGACGAGGCAGCGGGCGATCTCGACCGCGCCTGGGATCGCCTTCGCTCAGCCCGCCGCGATCACCTGAACCGACTGGGCACGCTGCTGCGAACGCTGGGCTACCGGCAGGTGCTGGCTCGCGGCTTCGCGCTGGTGCGCGACGGAGATGGCCAACCCTTGCGCACCATGGCGCAGGCGGCATCGGCGAATACGCTCGACATCGAATTCGCTGACGGTCGCCTGAAGGTGGCGGTCGGGCCGGACAAGCCGTCGCGCAGGGCGACCGCGCGCAAGCCCGAGCAGGGCTCGCTGTTCTAAATCATCGGATCGAAAAGCGCGCAGCGGTTTACGGACAGACTTCGAGGATGCGCAGCAGCTTGGACCATCGGACCGGAGCCGGCAACCAGCCGATTCATGCGTCCGCCTCGTCCGTCCCGAACCTTTTCCGCACGCGTGCGGCTGCGCCTTCGCGGCGACAAGAACGACCTGACCGCAGACCATCGCTCATCGATGCGAGCGACCGCTGGACCGGCGGCCTAAAAAGTGCGACGCGAGCGTCGAGCGGTCCGCCGTCGACTCGTGTCGAGCGGGATCGATGCAATTCGCGACGACCGCCGGTTGGCGTGGTCGTCAGCAAGGTCGAGAGCGAGGGATGAACCGGTTCGACGGACGACCCGTGTCCAGCAGCGAGGCCGTGCTCCAGTATCTCGACGGCGACTTCAAGGTCCTGCAACCCGGCGTCTTCGTCCGCTGCGCCGCGACCGGAGTGCCGATCCCGATCGAGGAGCTGCGCTACTGGAACGTCGACCTGCAGGAGCCTTACGCGAGTCCGCAGGCCAAGCTGGCCCGGCTCGGCATCAAGGCGGACGGCGGATCGTCCGCGCGGAGCGGCCCGACCTGACCGCTTCGGCTCCTCAGCGCGGCGCCCGCTTGGCGAGGATGCGCTGCAGGGTGCGCCGGTGCATGTTGAGGCGGCGGGCGGTTTCCGACACGTTGCGCCCACACAGCTCGTAGATGCGCTGGATGTGCTCCCAGCGGACGCGATCGGCCGACATCGGATTTTCCGGCAGCGCCGCCTTATCGTGTTGCGTCGCCATCAGGGCATTGAAGATCTCGTCGGCATCGGCCGGCTTGGCGAGATAATCGAAGGCGCCGAGCTTGACCGCTGTCACGGCGGTGACGATGTTGCCATAGCCGGTCAGGATCACCGCCCGCGCTTCCGGGCGGCGCGCCTTCAGATCCGAGATCACGTCCAGGCCGTTGCCGTCGGCGAGGCGCATGTCAATGACAGCGAAGGCCGGGGGCGATTCGGCGACCGCAGCGAGCCCTTCGCTGACCGAGGAAACGGCGTTGACGGTGAAGCCCCGCGATTCCATAGCGCGTGCGAGGCGAAGGCAGAACGCCCGGTCGTCGTCAACGATCAGCAGGCTTTTGTCGGCGATCGTGTCGAGGCTGAGGATGGCGGGTTCGACCGTCCCCTGTCCCGCTGTTCCGCTGAGTTCCATCAATCGCTCCATGCCTTAAACCGAGACGCGCGCCGCGCCTTCCCGTCGTCCGTCGGAACCGTCGAGATTCTTACCACCAAGGTCTTCGCCGCCGAGGTCCCGCTCTTCAAATCCTTGTTCGGCCGAGTCTCGTTCCTGTTCGACCGGGTCCTGAACGCCGAGGTTTGAAGCGAGGATCCTTTCGTCCGACCCCTCGCCGAAGGTCTCCTGACCGTAGACGCTTGTCGTCCCGAGACCGGGACGGGTGCGCTCGAAGTCTGCGCGCTGCCACAGAACCGTCACCCGCGCGCCCTTCGCTGGGAACGGCGCATTGGCCGTCGTCACTTTCGCGCCGGATCGCTCCAACAGCGTCTTGGCGATGAATAAACCGAGCCCCAGACCGGAATTGTCATCGCCCTTCGCGCGGCGGTTACTTCTTGTTGTCAGATAGGGTTCACCCAGCGACATCACAACACCGGGCGCAAAACCCGGTCCATCGTCCTCGATCACCACGACCGTCAGTGTTTTGCTCCACCTGGCGATGATGCGCACTTCCGAGCCGGCGAAGTCGATCGCGTTCTCGACGAGATTTCCGAGCCCGTACAAGACTCCGGGGTTGCGCGCGCAGGACGGCTCGCGACCGACGCCGTCCTTGATGACCTTGATGGCGACGCCGAAGTCGCGCTGCGGTTGCACGACCTCTTCGATGACATGGCTGAGGGTCAGCGTGCCGATGATGTCGGGGGCCTCGCTGGTGTTGAGCGACGTCAGCGTGCCGAGGATCTTACGGCAGCGCGCGGCTTCGCTCACCAGCAGCGCCAAGTCCTCGCCGATCACCCCCTCGGCCGGAAACTGCTTCTGCAGGTCCCGCGCGACAAGCTTGATGGTCGCGAGCGGGGTGCCGAGTTCATGAGCAGCGGCGGCGGCGAGGCCATCGAGCTGCGTCAGGTGCTGCTCGCGCGCCAGCACCAACTCTGTCGCGGCGAGGGCGTCCGACAGGCGACGCGATTCTTCCGCGACCCGCCACGCGTAGGCGGCGGCAAAGCTGGCCCCGAGCACGATCGATCCCCAGAAACCGGCCCGATACAGGAATGGCAAATGAAGGGATTCGCCGGGAAACCAAGGAACCGGTCGGTGGTAGAAGGTCAGCGTGGTTGCGCAAACGACCACCAGAAGGGTCAAGGCTGCGGTCGAGATCGCCGACAACGACACGGCGGCGATCATCAGCGGCGCCAGGAACAGCATGGAGAAGGGGTTTTCCAGCCCGCCCGTCAGATAAAGCAGCATCGTCAGCTGCAGGAGGTCGTAGGCCATCAGAGCGGCGGCCGGCCGGTCGGACAAGCGGTCGTTGTGATGGAAGCGCAGCCGCAGACCAAGATTGACCCAGACGGAGGTGAACACCACGATCAGGCAGGCCGCGACCGGCATCGGGAAGTTCAGCGCGTAGCGGGTTGCCAGCACGGCCGCCAGTTGACCGGACACGGCAAGCCAACGCAGCCGCACAAGCGTGTCCACACGGGGGAAGCGCGACCGCAGCCCAAGATCCAGCGCATCCGTGACGGGATCAAACACCAAGCACCGCGCGCATCCCTTCTAGGTCGTTCGATGCAGGCCGACGACCTGTATGTGACCAACGCCGAAAATGCCTTTTGGTTAGGCATCGCATCGAGTTGTTTTGACGCGCCCCATTGATGCGTCGCCACGATCCGGCAGCAGCCGCACGGAGGCATAGCGAATGTTTGGGGCTTGCAATCCGATACCGCCAATCAGGCGGGGCGCTGTTGCGAGCGCTCCGCTCGACCTCGTTGTCCCCGTTGGATTGTTCACAGCTCGGATGGTTGGGGAAATCGCACCAAGCGCACTTAAACGATCGACCTGTTGTTGGCCGAGCACAGCGCACCTAATTAGATACTCAAGAATTACGCAAACTGCTCACGACGCGTACACTCGTCGTCCGACGCCGGATAGGTGCTTCATGAGTCCGCTCTCGTATACGTCCTATGAGATGTCCTACCTGGCTGTCGCGCCAGCGCGTGCCTTCTCCGATCTCGCGCGGTGTTGGGCGCGAAGCCCGCTGAACCCGGTCTCGCGCACGACCTTCGGCCGCACGGTGGCCGCCACCGCCGAAATGTTCGAACGGCTGACGCGCCGCTACGGAAAGCCGCGCTTTCATCTCGACGCCACGCAGGTCGAGGGACGCACGGTGGCCGTTCAGGAGGAGATCGTCTGGCAGAAGCCGTTCTGCCGGGTCATCCGCTTCAAGCGCGATCTCCCCGCGGACCTCGCCCAGCCGAGGCTGCTGATCGTGGCGCCGATGTCGGGGCACTACGCAACCCTGCTACGCGGCACGGTGGACGCATTCCTTCCGCACTACGACGTCTACATCACCGATTGGCAGAACGCGAGGCTGGTGCCCAAGCGCGAGCGCTTCGATTTCGACAGCTACATCGATTATCTCATCGAGATCTGCCACGAGTTGAAGTCCGACGGCCTGCCGCTGCATACGTTGGGCGTGTGCCAACCGGCCGTGCCGTTGATCGCGGCCGTGGCGCTGATGGAAGCCGATCATGACCCCAAGGTGCCCACCACCATGACGCTGATGGGCGGCCCCATCGATACGCGGCGCTCGCCCACCGCCGTCAACAAGCTCGCCGAAGACCGCGGCAGCAAGTGGTTCGCCGATAACTGCATCCAGACCGTGCCCTACCCCTATCCCGGCTTCGGGCGCAGCGTTTATCCCGGCTATCTCCAGCTCAGCGGCTTCATGGCGATGAACATGGATCGCCATGTCGACGCCCACCGCGAGATGTACGACCACCTCGTCCGCGGCGACGGCGAGGCAGGTGAAAAGCAGCGTGACTTCTACGACGAATATCTCGCCGTGATGGACCTGACCTCGGAATATTATCTCCAGACCATCGACGCAGTGTTCGTCGAACACCTGCTGCCCAAGGGCAAGATGACGCACTGGAACAAGAAGGTCGACCTGTCGGCGGTTCGCACCACCGGCCTGATGACCGTTGAAGGGGAGAAGGACGACATTTCCGGCATCGGGCAGACCTATGCCGCCCACGACCTGTGCTCGAACCTGCCGGAGGAACGCAAGGCACACCATCTGCAGAAGGAGGTCGGGCACTACGGCGTGTTCAACGGCTCACGCTTCCGTCGCGAAATCGTCCCGAAGATCATCGAATTCCAAACGGCGATGGTTGGGCAGGCCCGAGGGCTGCCCTCGCAATAGCGGCGGTTTGCGTGGCAAACGATGCTTCGCGGTTCGGCGCGGGGCGGTTTCCAATCGCCGGTCCGATCGACGACCTCGCTTAGGCTGCGACCTTCTCCGAACGCCTGATCCGCGAAACAAGGAGACGGAGTATCGGACCAGGCTCGATGTTCGATCCGACGCTCCTTAGCATGACAGCCGGCGACGAGCCGCCAATCGACCTCCGCAGCGGTCGCGGCATCAGCCTCGCGCGCGTTCTCCAGACACCGAGCGTCGGCGGTCGGATTCGCGAACCACGTCGAGGGTCGCCTTGAGAAGGATCTCGATTTCCATCTCGTCGGTTCCGCGGGCCAGCTTGGCCAACTGGCCGATCATGTCCAGCAGGTAGGCACGCGCGTCTTCGCGCGTGGGCTGCAGGGGAGGTGGCATCATCGCACGCGATCCAAGCGAAGCCAGTCTGAAACATCATATCAGGGGCAGAGCCGTCATTGCGTCAATGCAACACAAGGTTGTACGAAAGTCGAGCGCTCATCTGCTGCGGCAAGTTGCTGAAGGTGCCTTTTCGAACGACTCGTCTCTTTTTGGAACGTTTGTGCACGCTCAGGTTGCATATACGGGATCGGCTTTGCCGGCTGCGGCGCCTGGTTCGGGAGAGTTGACCGCCACTGCGACCCGTTCCGTGAAAGGCCATCTCGGGTTTGGATGAGCGCGTCGGCTTGGCCCGACCATGGCGGTGACACGACAGCGGGCACGCCACGGCCCGAAGCGCCCGCGTCGTGCTGGAATGCGCCGAACCAGGGTTCACCGCCGCGGGCGGCGCCTCAACGTCGGCTGGCCAAACCATGATGTGGTGCGAACGCTTCGCTCAGCACGGGCTGCACGGCCTGGGCGATGCATCCCGGTGACCAGGTGAAAATTATTTCTGCCGGCAGCAGATGTCGTCGGCTACTCTGAAGATATTGCGTCACGCGACAGCAGGTCTACGCTCCTATCGTCGAAGCGAAGGCGCGACAGTGACTTGCGAGCAAGTGTCCCTGTCCAGGCGCGGCAGAAGCGGCTCCATATGCGCCCAAAGCCAGTCCGGCACGCGCCACCCGTCCAGCGCGTCCAATCCGGCAAGGGTGATGATCGCTGTATCCCATCCACCCTGCCTGGGGCGCGATCCCAATCAGGATAGGTCCTTAGCCGCCGGGGTGCGGCGTCGGCACGGAGAGGGTCGCGGGTGGCAGGCAGGTTTGCGCCGTGCAGGCCTGGGTCGTCACCGCCGCCTGCCAAGCGGCTCCCTTCGGCAGTGTCGCGACGAGTGCTACCCTGCCCTCGTAAACGGCGAGCGCGGTCTTGCTGAAGCCGGTAGCGAAGGTTTCGGCGGCGGGATAGTCCACCGCCAGGGGCGAAGCGCCGGAGATGTCGAGGCTGGTCGGCACGAGATAGTCCAGCGAGGGCACATGGGCGTTGACGTGGTAGCCGGGATCAACGGCGAGCGTCACCACCAGCCTGTCGCCGGCGGGACCGGGCGACAGGCTGGCCGTCGCATGAACGTGGTCGGCCGTGCCCGGCACACCCGGCACCTGCCCGGCGAGACCGGCCACCTTCGCTTCCTCCGGGACAACTTGCGGCGGATGCGCGGCCAGCGCCGCGACCGCGCTCGGCCACATGGTGGGATGGGCGGCGATGCGACCGGCGAGCCGCGAAGCGATGCGCGCCTCGGCCTGCGCGAAGCGTGCGCCGCCGGGCTCGGCGCCGAGGCGGCCGAGCAGGTCGAGCGCGGCCGAGGCGCCCGACGGCACGTCGGCATCGGCCTCGTCGGCGATGGCGAGCGGCAACAGCTCCGTGCCTCCGGTGTCCAGGCGCCCGTCCGGGTGGGCGAAGCGCCGGAGCAGCGCATCGGCGAGGGAGATTGCCCGCCCGTGCCAAATCGCGTCGCCGCCGGCGAGCGTCAACAGGCCGTCGCCCAGCATGGCGTAATCGCTGAGGTCGCCGTCGACTGCGGCCTTGCCCATGAAGATCTGGTGAAGCAGCGCGCCGTGAGCCGGGTCGAAGGCCAGTGTCCACACCCGCGTCGCGGCCGCCGTCGCCGCGGCCTGCAGCTTCGGCTCGCCGAGGACCCGGCCGGCATCGGCCAGCGCGGCGATGGCGAGACCGTTGAGGGCGACGACCTCCTTGTCGTCGCGCTTGGGCTGCGTGCGCCTGTCGCGGGCGGCGAGCAGCCTGTCGCGCTGCGGCGCCAGCCCGGCGAGCAGGGCCGCCGCATCCGGCGCGCCCGTGCGGCGCAGGGTGTCGGCGAGGGGCACGCGGACGCGCAGCACGCCGGGCTTCGCCAGCCGGGCGAAGGGTCCGTCGCTCCCCGGATCCGGGCCACGATCGGGTACGGGCACCAGTTCGTAGGCGGCCAGGAAGCGCTCCGCGTCGGCTTGGCCGAGCACGTCCTCGATGGCGGCCCGCGTCCACAGATAGGTCGCGCCCTCGACGCCGGCGGCTGCCGCATCGAGGGCCGTGGCGAAGCCGCCGTCGGGGAGCCGCAGGTCGCGCAGCAGGAAGCCGGCCGCG
>CALMGA010000448.1:13068-25423 GCA_937863205.1 uncultured Beijerinckiaceae bacterium
ATCTTCTCGTAGTGCGGCAGCGACCAGGCCGGGTCGGTGGCGTAGCGGAAGAAGCCGCCGGCGAGCTGGTCGTCGATGCCGCCACAGGCCAGGGCGGCGAGCGTGTCCGCCAAGGCCGTGCCAGCCGGCGCATCGGTGCGGCTCGCCGCGGCGAGCAGGGTGAGGGCTGGCGCCTGCGGGAACTTGGCGCCGGCCTGCGGGCTGCCGAACCCTGCGTGGATGGGATCGACGCTGCGCACGAGGCTCGCCGCCGCGGCCTTGAGCCAGACCGCCGGCTCGACGGGCGCGCTCGAAGCCTGCGCCTGCCGGGCGGCGAGCGCGCGCAGGTTATCCATCACCTCGTCGGCCGCCGGCTCGGCCTTGTCGGCGCGGTGGTTCTCCCAAAGGTCGTGGATGGCGGCGAGCACCTTGGGGAAGCCCGGCACGTCGCCGTCGTCGGCCGGCGGGAAGTAGCTGCCGGCGTAGAAGGGCTTGCCGTCGGGCGTCAGGAACAGGTTGTTGGGCCAGGCGCCGTGCTCGGTCAGCATCTGGGTTGCGAGGATGTAGAGGTGGTCGACGTCGGGGCGCTCCTCGCGGTCGACCTTCACGTTGACTAACCACCTGTTCATCACCGCCGCGATGGCGGGATCGGCGTAGATCGTCTTTTCCGCGACGTGGCACCAGAAGCAGGTGGAGTACCCGATCGACAGGAAGACCGGCTTGTTCTCGGCCCTAGCCTTGGCGAAGGCTTCGGCGCCCCACGGATACCAGTCGACGGGATTATGGGCGTGTTCGAGAAGGTAAGGGTCGGCCGAGGCGGCGAGCCGATTGGTGAAGGGCCGGTCGGCGGCGGGGGCGCCCGGCGGCGAGGCGGCGCCCAGGAACAGGAGCAAGGGAACGACGAGGCGAGTGCTGCGGAACATCATCGGCTGTTCTGGCTTTCCCGGATCTCGGGCACCCTGCCCTGTCGTCGCCGACGCGGCATCGGTTACAGCACCGCCTCGATGGGTCCGGCGATGTCAGCCGGCTTCACCGTCGGGGCGAAGCGCGCGACCACCTCCCCGCCGCGATCGACGAGGAACTTGGTGAAGTTCCACTTGATCGCGGCTGTGCCGAGGAGGCCGGGCTTGGCCGCCTTGAGGAACCGGAACAGCGGATGGGCGCCGGACCCGTTCACCTCGACCCTGGCGAAGACGGGGAAGCTGACGCCGTAGCGCAGCGGGCAGGCACCGATGGCCGCCGCGTCGCCCGGCTCCTGGAAGAACTGGTTGCAGGGAAAGCCGAGCACGCTGAAGCCGCGCGGATCGAACCGGCGCTGCAGTGCCTCCAGCCCCTCGTACTGCGGGGTGAAGCCGCACTTGCTCGCGGTGTTGACGATCAACAGCACGGCACCGCGATAGCGCGCCAGGCTTTCGGGCGTGCCATCCAGCCTCGGGGCGGAAAAGTCGTAGATCGTGGATTGGCTCACGGCTTGGCTCCAAGGGTGGATCAGGCGCCGGCAGCGCGATCGGGCGCGTCGCGGGCCTCGTTCAACACCCCTTCCGGCTCACCGTCGAGGGCGTGGCTCGAAACCCGATCAGTTCGCCGGCGCTGCGCGGCTTGCAGCATCGGCGCGAGGCAGATGCCGCATCTGGTTCTTGCCGGATTGTCGCAGGACGCGCCGATCGCCGCATCGCCAGCGGGCTTCCGCGGTCCTCATGTAGGCACCCGACCTTCCTCGCTGGGAGGACGGCTGCGCGGCACATCCGTCTCGCGCTCGAAGGCCGAGGCTCTGCTCGCAGGACAGCCTTCATTGTTCCTCCACGCGCCCGCGATTACAAGGCGTCATGACGCGCGCCAAGCCTGAAACCGCAGACCCCGCCACCGCCTACAAGATCCTGGTGGAGGAGATCGCCGAGCACGATCGGCGCTACCACGTCGAGGATGCGCCGACCGTCTCGGACGCGGACTACGATGCGCTGCGCCGCCGCCTTGAGCGGATCGAGGCCGAGCACCCGGAGTTCGTCGGCGATGCCTCGCCGTCGCGCAAGGTGGGCGCGCGGCCGAGCGAGAAGTTCGCCAAGGTCCGCCACAAAGTGGGCATGCTGTCGCTCGGCAACGTTTTCGCCGACGCCGAGGTGGAGGAGTTCTGCGCCCGCGTGCGCCGCTTCCTCGGTCTCAAGCCCGAGGATCCGCTCGCAGTCACCGCCGAGCCCAAGATCGACGGCCTCTCTTGCTCGCTGCGCTACCTCGACGGCGTGCTCGTGCAGGCGGCGACGCGCGGCGACGGGCAGGAGGGCGAGGACGTCACCGCCAACATCCGTACGGTGGCCGAGATTCCTGAGGAGTTGCAAAGCCGCCCGCCCGGCGTCCTCGACGTGCGCGGCGAGATCTACATGACCAAGGACGGCTTCGCCGGGGTCAACGCCCGGCAGGCCGAGGCCGGCAAACCGCTGTTCGCCAACCCCCGCAACTCCGCCGCCGGCTCGCTGCGCCAGCTCGACCCCGCCGTCACCGCCGCGCGGCCGCTGCGCTTTTTCGCCTACGCCTGGGGCGAGGCCAGCCATCCCCCGGCCGACACGCAGACCGGCATGGTGGAGGCGTTCAAGCGCTTCGGCCTGCCGGTCAACCCGCTCACCGTGCTGTGCCAGAACGCGGACGAGTTGCTCGGGCAGTACCGCCGCATCGAGGCGGAGCGGGCGGCGCTGCCCTACGACATCGACGGCGTGGTCTACAAGGTGAACGCGGTCGCGCTGCAGGAACGGCTCGGCTTCGTGTCGCGAACGCCGCGCTGGGCGACGGCGCACAAGTTCCCGGCCGAGCGGGCCACCACCGTGCTGCGCCGCATCGAGATCCAGGTCGGGCGCACGGGCTCGCTGACCCCGGTGGCGCGGCTCGATCCCGTCACGGTCGGCGGCGTGGTCGTCACCAACGCTACCCTGCACAACGAGGACGAGATCAAGCGCAAGGACGTGCGCGAGGGCGACACCGTGCGCCTGCAGCGCGCCGGCGACGTCATTCCGCAGATCGTCGAGGTGCTGAAGGAGAAGCGTCCCGAGAGCGCGCAGGCGTACGAGTTCCCCCAAACCTGCCCGGTGTGCCGCTCGCCGGCCGAGCGCGAGGTGGATGCGCGGACGGGGCGGCAGGACGTGGTGCGCCGCTGCACCGCCGGCCTCGTCTGCCCGGCGCAGGCGATCGAGCGGCTGAAGCACTTCTGCGCCCGCGATGCGATGGACATCGAAGGGCTCGGCGACCGGCAGATCGAGCAGTTCTACCGCGACGGGCTGGTGATGACGCCGGCCGACATCTTCACGCTGGAAGCGCGCGACGCGCGCAGCCTCAAGAAGCTCAAGGACCGGGAGGGTTACGGCGAGGCCTCGGTGCGCAACCTGTTCGCGTCCATCGACACGCGCCGCCGCGTGCCGGTCAACCGGCTGCTGTATTCGCTCGGCATCCGCCACGTCGGGCGCACCAACTCGACGCGGCTGGGGCGCCGCTACGGCAGCTTCGACGCGATTCGCGCGATGGCGAAGGCGGCGGCGCCCGAGGAGTCGGACGCGCGCGCGGAACTCGAAAACATCGAAGGCATGGGCAGCGCGGCGGTGGACATGCTGGTCGCCTTCTTCGCCGACGAGAACAACGAGCGGATCGTCGACGCCCTGCTCGCCGCCGTGACCCCCTTCGCGATGGAGGCCGTGGTCGCCACCAGCCCGGTCAGCGGCAAGACGGTCGTGTTCACCGGCACGCTGGAGAAGATGACCCGCGACGAGGCCAAGGCCCAGGCCGAGCGCCTCGGCGCCAAGGTGTCGGGGGCCGTGTCCAAGGCGACCGACATCGTGGTGGCCGGCGTCAAGGCCGGCTCCAAGGCGAAGAAGGCGGCCGAACTGGGCATCGAAACCCTGAGCGAGGATGAATGGTTGGCCCGCATCAACCCGGCCGGGAGCGGGCGCGATGGCGGCGAACGAGACTGAACAGAAGGTGTCTTCGGCCGAAGAGGTCGGCGGGGACGAGACCATCCTGCGTACCCCGCTGCGCAAGGCGGTCTTCCTCGGCGGCCTGGCGCTGGCCCTGATCGTCGGCTTGTTCCTCAGCCTTCACGGCGGGCGATAGGGACCGACGCGGACACACCGATCGTCGCCACCGCCTCGCCGCCTTGTCCCTGAACGCAGCATGGCGAAGGAGCGGATGAATGCGGTCTACCGCTCGAAGGAAAAGGTCAGGTCCGCCTCGCCCAGCGCGTGCGCCTTGAGATAGTCGCCGATGGTCTTGTCCGGCGCGCCGTCCGGGAGGGGGATCGACGGGTCGGACGGGGCCCACACCGCGAAGCGGTAGTGGTGCGCCTTGCCGGGCGGCGGGCAGGCGCCGCCGTAGCCGGTCGCGCCGTAGTCGTTGCGGCCGCTCCTGGCGCCGGCCGGCGTCTCGTTGAGGTTGAGGCTGCGCCGGTCGGGCGGGATGTCAAACGTCGCCCAATGCCGGAAGCCGCCGGGCACGGTGGTGTCGAGCAGGGTCACGGCGAGGCTGCGGGTGCCCTTCGGCACCTCGCTCCACAGCATCGCCGGGGCCGCGTTGCCGCCCTTGCAGCCGTTGGCGTTGTAAACCTGCGCGGGGGCCAGCACGCCGGCGTCGGCGTTGAGGATCGTCAGGGTGAAGGGGGCCACGGCCGAGCCCTGCGCGAAACCGGGACCGGCGAGGGCGGCGGGAAGCACGCCCGCGAGCCGAGCCCTGTGCGGGAGGCGGATCATCCCCGGCCTCTCAGGTCTCGCTCTCCGGCGCGGCGATGCCCGGCAGCATCCGGCCGATCTCCGACTCGTGATCGACCACGTGGTGCTTGGCGACGCCGAGGAGGTGCAGGCCCACCAGGGCATAGAGCGCGTAGCCGATGTAGACGTGCGCCGCGCCGAACAGGGTGTGGAGCTGGTCCTTCGTCACGGGATCGAACGACTTGATGACCGGCATGCGCGGAAAGTGCAGCACGCCGAACAGCACCAGCGGATGCGACGCCGCGCCGTTCCAGGCGGAATCGTGGAGGTAGCCCGACAACGGCAGCAGCAGCATCACGGCATAGAGCGCGTAGTGCGCGGCATGGGCGCCGAGCTTCTCCACTTGCGGATAAGATCGCGGCAGCGGCGGCGGCTTATGCCCGATCCGCCACAAAATGCGCAGAAGTACGAGGCCGAGCACGGTGAGGCCGATCGACTTGTGGGCATCGATCAGCGGTCGCACATGGGCATCGTCGGCGCCGGCTGCCGCCAGGCCGTAGAACACGTTGATGAGGATCAGCGCCGCCACCAGCCAGTGCAGCGCCATCGCCGTCCCGTTGTATCGCTGCACCGGCTCCCCGTAGGGAAATGGGCGGGGCGAGGCGCTGTTGCTGAGGCTTGTCATGAGCCCATCCGTTCGATGGCCGTCGGGTGCGGCGCGGCATAACAGCCGCGGCGGGCGCAAGCCCGACACGAGAGCGTGAACCTGCCATGCTAACGGCCAAGCGCAAAGCCACTCTACGGTCGCGCCGAGGACCGCCCGTCGCGCCAAAGAAACGCCCATCGGCTCCGCAACAGGATCGAGACCCGCTCTGACTACGCCCGAAGACCTCCAGCGCGCCTTCGGGCGGGCTTCGCCCCGTGTCGCCGAAGGTTGGGTCAAGCGTCGGTTTCATTGGCCGAGTCTGCTGATCCACGGCGGCGCGGCGCTGCTGTTCGTCGTTCTGGTCGCCCGCGCGGCGGTCGCCGACAACCTGTTCGCCTGGTCGGCCGGCCTCGCCTACGTGCTTTACGACACCGTGCTGATCGCACTGGTGTTCGTCCAGACCCTGGCAATCCTGAAGCCGCCCGGCGCGGCAGGCGTTGCGGCGGACCCGGCGCGCCGTTCCACCCATCGCCCGACCTTGGGCGTGCTCGTGGCAGCCCACAACGAAGCGGCCGTGCTTCCGGCGACCCTGCGCGCCCTTCTTGCGCAGACGGATGCGCCCGATCTCGTGCTGATCGCCGACGATGGCTCGCGCGACGACACGGCGGTGGTTCTGGCGGCCGAGTTCGCGCTGCCGCCGCCGCCGCTGGGCACGCTGGGAACGCCGACGCCGGCCAATCCGAGCCTGCGCTGGCTGCGCCTGCCCCATGGCGGCAAGGCGCGCGCGCTCAACGCGGCCCTGCTCGCCGCCGACACCGACATCGTGGTGACGGTCGACGGCGACACCCTGCTCGACCCGGAAGCGGTCGGCGCCATCCGCGCGGCCTTCGCCGCCGAGCCCCGGCTCGTCGCCGCCACGGGCGTGCTGACGCCGGTGTGCGGGCCGACGCTGGCCGGGCGCTTCTATGAAACCTTCCAAACCTACGAATACATCCGCAACTTCCTCAGCCGCTACGCCTGGGCGCGGATGGACGCGCTGCTGCTGATCTCCGGGGCCTTCGCCGGCTTCCGCCGCGACGCGGTGCTGGCGGTGGGCGGCTTCGACCCGGCCTGCTTGGTGGAAGACTACGAGCTGATCCACCGCCTGCGCCGCTTCGGCGCCGACGGGAAGCTGGGCTGGACGACCGGCGTGGTCGGCGGAGCGAGGGCCATCACCGACGCGCCGGCGACCACGCTGGCCTTCCTCAACCAGCGCCGCCGCTGGTTCTGCGGATTCCTCCAGACGCAGTTCTGGTATCGCGACATGGTCGGCGCCAGGCGATACGGCCGGCTCGGGCTGGTGATGCTGCCGATCAAGGCGCTCGACACGCTGCAGCCGATCTACGGGCTTGCCGGCGTCGCGCTGCTGCTCAGTTACCTCGTCACCGGGCGGCTGGCCCTGCTGCTGCCGGTTGGCGGCGTGATCGCCGCCAAGATCGCCCTCGATTTCGCCTTCCATCTCTGGTCGGTGCACCTGTACCGGCGCTGGGTCGATCCGGCGAGCCGGGCGCGGCTGGGGCAGGCCGTGCTCGCCTCGCTGGTGGAACCCTTCAGCTTCCAGGTCCTGCGGCACGGCGGCGCTGCGCTGGGATGGGTGTGGTTCCTCACGCGGCAGCGGGGATGGGCCCGGCAAAGCCGCGTCGGCCTGCTCGCCACCGTGCGCGACAGGAGCGAGGCCGCCTCCTGACGCGCCATGTCGCGCGGGAGGGACCTTCGCCGGGCGGACGACTGGGCTTGCTCGCTCTATAAGGGACGAAGATCGGCAGCGGAGCCTGCGAGATGAACATCCTCTACCTGCTGGGCGCCCTCGCCTGCGGCGTCATGCTGACCACCCAGGTCGCCACCAACAAGCAGCTCGGCGAGAGCCTGCACAACCTGTACATCCCCGCCGTCGTCAACATGGTGATCGGCCTGGTGGCGACGCTGGCGCTGACGCTGGCCTTGACGCGCGATTATCCCACCGCAGCCATGGTCAGGTCGGCGCCCTGGAGCGGCTGGCTCGCCGGCGGCATCCTCGGCGCCGCCTACCTCACCGGCAACATCCTGCTCGCCCCGCGACTCGGCGCGGCGGCGCTGATCGGGCTGGTGGTCACCGGGCAGATCGTGTTCTCCGTGATGTGCGACAACTTCGGCTGGTTCGGGTTCGAACAGCATGCGGCCAACCTGCCGAGGCTGCTCGGCTGCGGGCTGCTGATCGGCGGCGTCGCCCTGGTGTCGCGGTACTGAGGTCAAGCCTCCGCCGGGCTGCCGTCCAAGCCGCCGGTGCCGGCGAAGGCGATCTCGAGCGCCAGAACGCAGAACAGAATGGCGCGGCCGAGCCCCGCCGCCGCCGCCAGCGCCGCGGCGACCGAATGGGCGGCGATCACCGCCCCGCCCAGGCCGCCGCCGGTCAGGCCGAGCCAAAGGCCGCCGAACAGCAGCGGCTGCCGCCAGTGCCCGACGCCGCGCAACGCGCCGGCCAAGCGGCGGCCAGCCTGAACCAGCGTTCCCGTGACGTAGGTCAGGCCGACGTTGACGCCCCCGGCCCGGTGCAGGACGGCGTTCTGCATGCCCATCGCGACCGTGAGGAGCGAAGCGACGACGACATCGCCGACCCGCAGGTGCAGCGCCGCCGTTGCCGTTGCGATGCAGGAGATTTCGAGGGCCAGCACCACCGGAAGCCGCCACCGCCCGCTGGCGGCGCCGATGACTTCGCCCCCCGCGACGCCCAGAACGAACAGCAGGATCGTCCGGCCGAACTCCCAAACCCCCGACGCATCGAGGTGCGCGAGGGCGACGGCGACCTGCGTGCTGTTGCCGCTCATGAACGACACGAAGAGGCCGTGGAAATAGATGAAGCCGGCGGCATCGACCCAGCCGGCCAGGGCCGCGAGCGAGATCGCGACAGCCAGCTTCAGCCGGGGATGTCTGGGCGGCGCCGGCGCGGCGCGTTGCCCATCTTCCGCCTTCGTCACGGCAGGATCCGCTCCCGGCCGGCGAGGCCAGGTGGAAGCAAAGGCCGGCAGCTCATTCCGCGAGCGGGGGCGAAGACGATCATCAACGCCGCTTGGCAAAGGCAAGGCCACCCGCCTCGGCCCACCCGCACCGGGTCCATCCGATGGCTCAAGCGGCGTGCATCTCCACGGCGACGCGGATCAGGTCGCTGGTTCGCTCGACCAGCAGCTTGTGCTTGATCGCGGTGCAGGTGTTGGCGGCCGTCTTGTAGGAGATGCCCAGCGCGTCGGCGATGTCGCTCAACCCCTTGCCCTTGGCGAGCAGGCGCATGATGTCGAGTTCGCGCGCCGACAGGGCCTTGCCGGAGTCGTCCGAGCCCAGCACGTTGACGGCGAGGTCGGACGCGAGGTCGCGCTCGACGTAGCGCCCGCCGGCGATGACCTGCTTGATCGCCTCGACGAGTTCGTCGGCGCCGGCCCCCTTCGACACGTAGCCCTTGGCGCCGGCCTGCAGCGCGCGGGCGACGTAGAGCGGCGTGGTGTGCATGGAAAAGATGAGCACCTTGGTCTTGGCGTCCTCGATCAGCAGGCGGCGCAGCAGGTCGAGGCCGCCCGATCCCGGGAGGTTGAGGTCGAGGATGACCACTTCGGGCCGTTCCGCCCGGAACACGGCGAGCGCCTCGCGTCCGGACGTGGCCTCAAGAACCGTCACCTCGACGGCCAGCGACAGCAGCCGGCGCACACCCTCGCGCACCACGGCGTGATCGTCGACGAGCAGCAGCTTCATGCGTTGGCCTCCATCTTCCGGGTGTCGGCCGCCTCGCCGTTCGGGCGCAGCGGCAGGATCGCCTCGACGGTGGCGCCATGCCGATGCGAGCCCGGCCGCGCTCCGACGCTGCGGACGCTCAGCGTGCCGCCGACGGAGCGCACGCGCTCGTTCATGCCCGTCAAGCCGAATCCGAACCTCGCTTCGCCGTCGGCAAAGCCGGCGCCGTCGTCGGCGACGACGATCACGGCCCGTGCCTCGTCGACGCTGACGGTGATCTCCAGGGTTGAAGGATCGCCGTGGCGCAGGGCGTTGGACACGCACTCCTGCACGACGCGAAAGGCGACGGCATCGAGCGGCGGATCGAGCGAGTCGCCCTCGATGCGCCGATTGAAGCGAACCAGCGGGCGCCGCGTCGCCCAGAAGGCGATGAGGTCGTCGATCGCGCCCGACAGGCCGAGGTCGAGCAGAGCGGCGGGGGCGAGGCGGCGGAGCACGTCCTTGAGGTGGCGCTGCATGTGGCGGACGGCCTCGGCGATCGACTCCGCCCGTGGGCCGATCTCGGCGGAGATCCCCTTGGCGAGGTATTGGCGGATCATCGCGGCATCGGCGCCGACGGCGAACACGAAGGGGGCGACGTCGTCGTGGAGGTCGCGGGCGAGTTCGGCGCGCTCCTCCTCCTGGATGGTGATGACCTGCTCGTTGAGCAGGCGGTTCTGCTCGTCGGCGGCGGCAAGGCGGCTTGCCATGGCGTTGAACCCGTCGCGCAAGGGCATCAGCTCGCGGGCGAGCTGCGGCGCCAGGCGCACGGACAGGTCGCCGGTGCCGACCCGTCCCAGCGCCTCGCACACATCGCGCAGCGGCGCCAGGGCCGCCCGGATCGTCAGGAAGGCCAGGGTCAGCACGGCGGCGAAGAACACCGCCATCACCTTCAGCATCAGCGTCACGTCGCTCCACGCCTCCGCCACCTCGTTGTGCGGATCGGCTTCAAGGCTGAGGCGGCCGACCGCGGCGAAGGACTCCGGCAGCGCGGGCATCCGGCCCGGTGCACGCGAGACCACCAGACGGTAGAACCAGCCCGGAGCCGCCTCCTCCGGGCTGAGCGGTCGCGACTGCGCGAGGATGCGACCGTCGGGCGCGAGCAGCACGGCGCGGACGTGGCGGTCGCCGTCGAAGTCGCGCACCACCGCGCGCAGCTTCTTCTCTGGCTCGGCGGGATCGTCCTGATCGTCCAGGGTGCCCAGCGCGCCCGACGCGCCCACCGCCAGCGCCGCCTGCACCTCCGTCCTCACCTTGGTCACGGCGTGCTCGTAGGTCAGCCCAAACGCGACGATCAGGCTGAACACGAGAACAAGGGTGATCGACAGCGCCAAACGGCGTTGAATGGACAAGCGAATGTTTCGGCCGCCGGGAAAGCTACGCGGAGCACCGAAGCACAAAGCCGGCTCGATTACACGGGAGGTTTTGCCCGATCACGCGGGACGGACGAAGGATATCCTTCCGGACTCCTCTCCGCACTGGCCTGTTGGGCGACGTTCAGGGATGCAAGCGCCGGCCCGGAAGCAGCCTTTGGCAGCGGCCTGATCCAGGCAGCCAAGGCCGGACAACCCACGACCCAACGCTCCCGTGCGACATGCGGCCTGGAACGCGCTCACGCGCTCATCTCGGCGCCCAGCCGGCGCATGAAGGCGAGGGCGGCCTCGATCTGCTCCAGCTCGATGAATTCGTCGGGCTGGTGAGCCTGCCGGATCGAACCGGGGCCGCAGACGACCGTGGCGATGCCGTTCTTCTGGAACTGCCCGGCTTCGGTCACGTAGGAGGCGGTCGCGATCTCGTTCGAGCCGGCGAGGCGCTTGCCCAGGACTTCCGCCGCCGAGCCCGGCTCGGCCGACAAGGGCGGCACCTCGGTGTCGTGATGCGTGTCCACCCTCGCGTCGGGCGCGTGGCGGGTCAGCCTGGGCAGCACCACGCGGGAAACGAAGGCGTCGAAGTGGCGGATCGCCCGCGACTGGTCGGCGCCCGGCAGGCCGCGGAACTCCCATTCCAGGCTGCACCGCCTCGCCAGTATGTTGCGGGCGACCCCGCCGGCGATCAGCCCGACGTGCACCGTGGAATAGCCGGGCTCGAAGGTGCCGGTCGGGTCGCCCTCGGCCTCCAGCGTGGCCTGGAAGCGGGAGAGTTCCGCCACCAGCGCGCAGGCCGCCTCGATCGCGTTGGCGCCGAGCGTCGGATTGGCGGAATGGGCTTCGCGACCGTGCACCACCGTTTGATAGGTGGCGATCGACTTATGGGCGTTGACCACGGCCATTTCGGTCGGCTCGCCGACGAGCGCGATCGCCGGTCGCGGCAGGTCGACACCGAAGCGGGCGATGGTGTCGAGCGAGCCGAGGCAGCCGATCTCCTCGTCGTAGCTCAGCAGCAGGTGGATCGGCTTCTTCAGCCCGGCCCTGGCGAAGGCCGGCAGCATGGCGAGGCAGACCGCGTCGAAGCCCTTCATGTCGGTGGTGCCGCGCCCGATCAGCCTGCCGCCGTCGCGGCGCAGGGCGAAAGGATCGGCGCTCCAGGTTTGCCCCGCCACCGGCACGACGTCGGTGTGGCCGGACAGCACCACGCCGCCGTCGACCCTGGGACCGACGGTGGCGAAGATCGCCGCCTTGGTGCCGCTCGCGTCGGGCACGCGCACGCTTTCGATGCCGTGCCCGGCGAGGTACGCCTCGACGCGATCGACGAGGGGAAGGTTGGACTTGGAGCTGACCGTGTCGAACCCGACCAGTTCGTCGAGCAGGCGCAACGCGTCGGCCTGCTGCCGGACCTCATCCATCAGGCGTGGTCCATCAGTTGAGAACGCGGCGGGTCGAGGGCTGGTCGAGCGAGAACATCGGAATGGCCGCGTCAAAGGCGCCGCCGTCCTCCGGCACGACGCGATAGCTGCCGACCATGAAACCGGACGGGGTGGCGAGCGGACAGCCCGAGGTGTAGCGGAACACCTCGCCGGGCTTGAGCACCGGCTGCTCACCGACGATGCCCGGCCCCCTCACCTCTTCCAGGCGGCCATTGGCGTCGGTGATCTTCCAATGGCGGTGGGTGAGCTGGACGACGCTGCGCCCGGCGTTGGCGATCTCCACCGTGTAGGCCCAGAAATATTGGCGCCTCTCCTCGTCGGACCGCTCCGGCACGAACTCGGGCAGCACGGTGATCTCGATGCCGCGGGTCACGCAGGAATACATCGGCTCGGCGGGCGAGGGCGGCGTTTCGGGCGGCATCGGCGGGTCAGGCGAACGGTGAAGCGGCGGGCATGGACAGGGTTGTAGGC
>CALMGA010000449.1:0-6889 GCA_937863205.1 uncultured Beijerinckiaceae bacterium
AGCGCGGCCAGCCCCCGCCGGGATCGGCCGGCGCGATCACGCCTCGCCGCGCGTCTCGATCATCGCCGTTTCCAGCGCTTCCGGGCCGGTCTTGCCGGCCCACACCACGAACTGGAAGGCCTGGGAGTATCGTTCGCAGGCCATCACCGCCGTGGTCAGCACGGATTCGCACTGCCGGCCGTTCAACTCCGCGCCGCCGGTCAGCAGCATGGCGTGACGGAACATGATGACGCCGTCTGAGGGCCAGATGTCGAAATGCCCGACCCACATCTGCTCGTTGACCAGCGTCACCAGCGACAGCACGTCGGCCTTGCGCGCTTGCGGCACCTTGAGGTCGAAGGCGCAGGCGACGTGCAGCGCCTCCATGTCGCCGAGCCAGGTGAAGGCGACCGAATAGTCAGTCCAGCCGCCGGCGACCGAGATCGAGATCTCGTCCTCGTCGTCCCGGTCGAACGACCAGTCGTTGGTGGCGGCGAGGCGCTCGATGGCATCGACCGGGTTCTCGGTGCGGGTCACGTCGGCTTCGATGGGCGAGAGCGACATTCAAAGGCCTTCGGTGCGGGCGCGCGGAGCGGGAAATGGCCCGCGCGGCGCCGGATGGAAGAGAGCGGACGTCCAGTCGACAGGCCGTTCGTCGGAGCGGCGGGGATCGCGAGTTGGGTCGAGACGCGGGCCCGCCGGCCCGCGCCACGCATGAATCACACTTGGATGGGCCCGATCAACCGAGGAGTCTGGCAAAGCGGGCACCGCCTCTTTCGATGCCGACAGACTCGCCAATTCGGGCGAGTCCGTCCATCGCCGTCTTCGCCGTGTCCACAGGCGAAGATCGTTAAGCTTGTCAATCTTTGGCCAAGGCTCGGCTTAACTGTTCCTTAACCACCGCGGGCGCCGCTTTACACCTTGCGAACGAGCGGCTGCGAGGGATCGACCGGATGCAGGGTGATCGGTCCGATGCCGCAGATGGCGATCACGGCCGGTTCGCTGCCGTCGGCCCGCACGCCGTCATAGTGCGTGGTGCGGGCGATCCGGCGCACGAAGCTGCCGGTTGGGGCGGCGACGGTCGCGGATGGGTCGAAAAGGTCGCCGCTCGTCACCCACCACGTACCCGACACCACCACGCAGAGCCGGTCGGTCTCGTACCAGTGCGGGGCGCTCATGTAGCCGGGATACCACTTGGTCAGGTTGTAGTAGAGGCCCCGCTTCGACGAGGATGAGAACAGTTCCGCGCTTTCGACGCTGCGCGGCGGCCCGTCGAGGTGCGGCTTGAAGTCGATCTTGCCAGAGGGCACGACGATCGTCTTGGCCGGATCGGGCGCGGCCAGCGCGGCGCCGGCGAGGATCTGCGGCAGCGCGGTCAGCAGCGGCGCGAGGGCGAGAAGATGCCGGCGGTCGACGTCGTCGGGGCCGGTCTCGTGGTCGAAGGAAGATACCATCAGCCTTTTCTCCTTCGCGCCCTCGACGCGGATCGCCGGCCGCTTCAGGATTTCGGCGTGGCCAGGAAGTCGAGCGCCGCCTTGCGGAACACGTCGGGCGCTTCGAGGTGCGGCACGTGGCCGACGCCAGGAACCTGAAGCAGGCTGCCCCTTCGCAGCGCCCTCACCGCCTCGGCGGCGGCGGCCGGGAGGCTCGGCATCCGCGAGGCGGCGTCGGGAGCGGCGTAGTGCCGGAGCGGCGCCGACTGGTCCTTTTCCCCAACGATCATCAGCGTCGGCGCCTTGATGTCGTCGATCTGGTCGCGGACCGGCTCGCGGTAGATCATCTGGTAAGTGAGCGCCGACGCCCTGCAGAAGCGCTCGTATTCGCCGCTCAGCGCGATCCGCATGCGCCATTCCACGAAGGGCTCCATGTCGGCGGCCGGCAGCACGGGGAAGAAGCTGCGGAGAAAGGCGCGGGTGCTCGTCAGGGTGCGCCGGCGCTCGGCCGCGACCAGCGTGTCGAGCGACTGCGCGGGCACGAAGCGGTGGTAGTCGATCAGGCCGATCGGGTCTTCCAGGATCAGGTGCTCGATCTTCTCGGCGTAGGCGGCGGCGAGGCGCACGGCGAGCAGGCCGCCGGTGGAATGGCCGATCAGGGCGAAGCGGTTGATCTGCTGGGCGGCGAGCAGGTTGACCGTCAGCTCGGCCAGCATGTCGAGGGAATAGGCGAGGTCGGGCTTGGCCGATTTGTGGAAGCCGATCTGGTCGGGCACGATCACCCGGTAGCCGGCGCCGCTGAGGTCGCGGATCGGACCGGCCCAATACGAGGAATCGAAGTTCTTGGCGTGCATCAGCACGACGGTGCGGTTGCGCGCCGGGCCGGTGGGGGCAACGTCCATGTAGGCCATGCGCAGCGCCTGCCCGGCGGCGCTGCAGTTGTACCAGCGCACGGGCGCTGGGTAGGGCCAGCCTTCCAGCCCGATGCCGAGCGGTTCGTCGTAGCGCTCGGGGAGCAATGCCGCGGCGGCTGGCGGCGCGGCAGCCGGGCGGTCGGCCTGCGCCGTCCCGGGCAGGGCGATGCCGCCCGCGAGAGCGGCCAGCGGGGCAAAGCTCGCCCTGCGCGTCAGCACGGCCAACCCTCCGCGCGGCGGGGCGAGCGGGCGGGATGTCGTTGGAACGGGCCGGCGACGCCGGCTTGCGCGCTCACACCGAGCATGAAAAACCGGTCATGCGGAAAAGATCCTCGGGAAGATGCGCCAAGGCGAGACCCGATGCGGATGGATCGGTCAAGCGCGATGGTGGGAACGGCGGCATCGAGTCCCGCTCAGCTCCGCAGGCCGGGGGCTTCCTGCCCCGTTCGCGCGACGTATTCGGTGTAGCCGCCGCCGTACTGCTGAATGCCGTCGGGCGTCAATTCGAGCACGCGATTGGACAAAGCGGCGAGGAAGTGCCGGTCGTGGGACACGAACAGCATCGTCCCCTCGAACTGCGACAGCGCCTTGATCAGCATCTCCTTGGTGGCGATGTCGAGGTGGTTGGTCGGCTCGTCGAGGACGAGGAAGTTCGGCGGGTCGAACAGCATCTTGGCCATCACCAGCCTCGCCTTCTCGCCGCCCGACAGGACGCGGCAGCGCTTTTCCACGTCGTCGCCGGAAAAGCCGAAGCAGCCGGCCAGCGCGCGCAGCGAGCCCTGTCCGGCCTGCGGGAAGGCCGCCTCCAGGTCGGCGAAGATCGTCGCCTCGCCGTCGAGCAGGTCCATCGAGTGCTGGGCGAAGTAGCCGAGCTTGACGCTGCCGCCGAGCGACACCGTGCCGGCGTCGGGCGCGGCCGCCTGCGTGACCAGCTTCAGCAGCGTCGACTTGCCGGCGCCGTTGATGCCCATCACGCACCAGCGCTCGCGCCGGCGCACGGCGAAGTCGAGGCCGGCGTAGATCGCGCGGCTGCCATACCGCTTGTGCACGTTCTTGAGGGCGACGACGTCCTCGCCCGAGCGTGGCGCCGCGGGGAAGTCGAAGGCCACGCTCGACCGCCGCCGCGGCGGCTCGACCCGCTCGATCTTGTCGAGCTTCTTGACCCGGCTCTGCACCTGGGCGGCGTGCGACGCCCGCGCCTTGAAGCGCTCGATGAACTTGATCTCCTTGGCGAGCATGGCCTGCTGGCGTTCGAACTGCGCCTGCTGCTGCGTTTCCGCCAGGGCGCGCTGCGCCTCGTAGAACAGGTAGTCGCCGCCGTAGGTGGTGAGCTGGCCGCCGTCGATCTCCACCACCTTGCCGATGATGCGGTTCATGAACTCGCGGTCGTGCGAGGTCATCAGCAGCGCGCCCTCGAACCCCTCGAGGAAGGCTTCGAGCCAGATCAGGGATTCGAGGTCGAGGTGGTTGCTCGGCTCGTCGAGCAGCATCACGTCGGGGTCCATCAGCAGGATGCGGGCGAGCGCGACCCGCATTTTCCAGCCGCCCGACAGCGCGCCGACGTCGCCGGCCATCATCTCCTGACTGAAGCTGAGGCCGGCGAGGACCTCCTGCGCCCGGCCTTCGAGCGCGTAGCCGTCGAGGTCCTCGAAGCGGGCCTGCACCTCGCCGTAGCGCTCGATCAGCGCGTCCATCTCTTCGAGCCGGTCGGGGTCGGCGAGCGCCCCTTCCAGCGCCTTCAGCTCGGCCGCGACCGCGCTGACCGGGCCGGCGCCATCCATCACCTCGGCCAGCACGCTGCGGCCCGACATGTCGCCCACGTCCTGGCTGAAATAGCCGATCGTGACGCCCCGGTCGGTCGACACCTGGCCCTCGTCGGGCAGGTCGGCGCCGGTGATCATGCGAAACAGCGTCGTCTTGCCGGCGCCGTTGGGCCCGACGAGGCCGACCTTCTCGCCTTTCTGCAGGGCGGCCGAGGCCTCGATGAAGAGGATCTGATTGCCGTTCTGTTTGCTGATCTTGTCGAGGCGTATCATGCGTCCGTCGGAATGGAGTGGATGCTGCGCCCATACGCCAAGGCGCGTCCGACCGGAAGGGGCAAGCCGCCTCCGGTCCCCTACCCCCGCCCGTAGCTCGGCATCGCCGGCAGCGCGGCGGGCACGGCTCGCGGTGCGGGCTCGCCCGTCGCGGCGATGCCGGCGAGGGCATAGAACAGGGTGCCGAGATCATACACCGTTCCCGCGAGCAGGCTCGGGATCAGGGTGGTGAGCAGGCCGGCGCGCGCCGCCCAGACCACCGCCCGGTTCTCCCCTGGCAGTTCGGCCGAAAGGCGGCCCGTCACCAGCCGCGCAACGAGGACGAGGAACAGGGCGAAGCCGGGGGCGCCGAGGTTGGACAGAAGGACGAGGGCGTAGTTCGAGGCGCGGGTGGCGCCGATGCCGGCCCCCAGCCCGCGGGTGTCGGCGAACACCTGCCAGGCGCGGGCATTCCACGAGCCGCGCTCGATGGCCGAGTCGCTCGTCGCCTTGTTGAGCAGGCTGTCATTGATGACCCGACCCGCGACCTCCGCGACGCCCGGCAGGAACAGGATGACCAGGCTGACCACGAGCACGCCGGCTGCGAGCGCCCCGGCGCAGACGGCGAGCGGACGACGGCGGCGCGAAACCACGGCCGCCGCCGCGGCGTACAGCGAGAAGCCGGCGAAGAAGACCACCAGCCCGACGTAGCCGGTGCTCGACGTCGCCAGCACGATGAAGGCGGTCAGCGCCAGGCTCGCCGGTCCGGTGAAGTTCGTGCGGACGCGGCCGACGAACAGGGTCACGTTGACCGCGAGCAGGGCGAGCGAGAAGGTGGCGAAGCTCGACGCCTCCGAGAAGCTGCCGGAAATGCGCTTGAGTCCGCCCAGCTCGTCGTCGGTGAGGAAGGCGTAGCTCGCGGTATGGATGACGTCGAGCAGGAAGCCGGTGTGGGTTGCCGACGTGGCGAGATCGAGCACGCCGAAGCCCAGGTGCAGGCCGGTGACCGTCACCAGCGCGCTGACGAGCGTGCGCGAGCTTCCCGGCCGGCGGGCGAAGGCGGCGGTGGCGCAGGCGACGAGGAAGCCGCCGACGGCGTACACCGCCTGGGACAGGTTGCCGCTTGTGGGGTGAAGCGGCGTCGCATCGCCGTCGTTGCTGAGCGCGCGCGACAGGGAGAACACATTCGTGGCGCCCTCGAACAAGCGCGGCAGAAGGTAGGACGATCCGCAGATCCAGATCACCAGCAGCAGGAACACGAACAAGGGACGGCGCGGCCCCAGCTCGTCGCCGAGCCGGCGGAGGCCGCCGCGCATGGACACGAGGCGCAGGAGGTAGAAGCAGAGGAACAGGTTGGCCGGCGTCACCGAGGCGCCGCCGAGCGCGGGCAGGTCCATCGCGGACGCCGCGCCGAACACGGTGAGGGCGAACATCGCCACCACCGTGCGGCCGAAGGCGCCTGTCTGGCACCACAGGCCCAGCGCCACCACCAGGCACCCGAAGATCGTCGGCTGCACCGCTCCGGCCGCTTGTCAGAGCGCGGGACGGCGGATCGCCGCCGGGCCGGCGGCCGGCGCGGCGACGTTTGACAGGCTCAGCGCCAGGGCGAGATAGCTGTCGGCGCCGTCCGCCCAGGAAAAGCGAGGGTAACGCGCCAGACCGCGCGCGCGCAGGCTCGCCCGCAGGTCCGGCTCGGCGGCGAGGCGGGCGATGCGGTCGAGCCAGGCGGCGGGCTCGCCGGGCGGAGCATAGAGCGCGGCCTCGCCGCACACGTCCGGCATGCTGGCGCAGCCGGAGGCGACGATCGGCGCGCCGTGCACCATCGCTTCCAGCAGCGGCAGGCCGAAGCCCTCGGTTCGCGAGGGAAAGGCGAAGCACAGCGCTTGGGCGAACAGTGCGGCGAGGTCGTCGTCGCCGACGAAGCCGACGTGGTGCACGTTGGGATCCGCCCGCACAGCGCCGCGCCGCTCCGGACCGGCGAAGATGGCGGCCGAGCCGCCCGATACGACGAGGTCGAGGCCGAGCGCGTCGAGCGCCGGGGCCAGCGCCAGCAGGAGGCCGAGCTGCTTGTGCCTGGCCCGGCTGCCCAGCGCGAAGACGAACGGCCGGGGGAAGCGCCCCGGTGCAGAGAAGGGCGAGCGCGCGGCGTCCCAGCGCAGGGCGTGCTCGTGGCCGTTGGCGATCACGGCGGCCGTACGCCCGGTGGCGGTGACGCCGTATCGGCTCAGCATCGCTGCGGAGAAGGCCGACACCGTGGTCACCGCCCGCGCCCGGCGCCCCAGTAGCGGGAAGGCTGCGCGATAGGCCGTGCGGAAGGCGCGGGAATAGCTGGAGGGTTCGAGATACACGTTGGCATCGTGCAGGCAGACGATCTGGCGCGGGTGGGCGAGCGGCCCGAGGTTGGCGAAGCTGACGAGGCCGCCGCCCGCCATCGCCGGCAGCACCAGCTGCTCCCACGTCTGACCGCGGCCGAAGCGGCTGCGCGTCACGCCGATGGCGCCGAGCGAGGGCGCGGGCCCGGCGTCGGCCGGCAGCGCCAGCTCCCCGC
>CALMGA010000449.1:6899-14069 GCA_937863205.1 uncultured Beijerinckiaceae bacterium
GCTCCCAGCGCATCCGCCGCGACAGCGCCTCGTCGGCGGCAAGCCGCGCGGCGATGGCGCGGGTCATCTCGCCGGCGTATCGCTGCACCCCCGTCTGCGGCTGGCTGAGGAAGCGCCCGTTGATCGACCAAGTCGCGGGCCGGGTCATTCCGCCGCCTCCGCGAAGGGCGCGGCCGGTCCGCCAAGCGTTGCTTCGAGCCGTGCCCCGAGCCGGGTTCCGTGCCGGGCCGCCGCGACCTCGTCGAGGGAAGCGTCGATGACGCCTTTCAGCTTGGCGCGGAACACGTCGCGGCCGAAGCCTTTGGCGTGGCGCCGGATCGCCTGCGGGTCGAAGCCGGCGTCGTCATCCGCTTCCCGGCGCTCGAAGCGCAGGATCGCGCCGGCAAGGTCCTCGGCCGTTTGTTGGGCGAAGAAGCAGCCGGTCTGCCCCTCCACCACCGTGTCGAGGGCACCACCCGAGGCGTAGGCGATCACCGGCCGGCCCGATGCCATCGCTTCGAGCGGGACGATGCCGAAGTCTTCCTCGCCGGGAAAGATCAGGGCGCGGCAGTTGGCGTAGAGCTCGCGCAGTTCGGCATCGGCCGTCCAGCCGCGGAACTCGATCGTCGGCCCGGCGGTCGCCGCGAGCCGCGCCGCGTCCGATCCCGTGCCGACCACCACCAGCCGCCGGTTGAGCCGGGTACAGGCGGCGATCGCGAGGTCGAGGCGCTTGTAGGCAACGAGCTGCCCGGCGGCGAGGTAGAAGTCGCGGGTCGGCGCCGGCGCCACGGTGAAGGCGTCGAGGTCGACGGGGGGAAAGATCACCGTGGACTCGCGCCGGTACGCCTTGGCGATGCGCCGCGAGATGAAGGAGGAGTTGGCGATGAAGCGGTCGACCCTGGCGGCCGAGGCGAAGTCCCAGTTGCGCAGCCACGGCATGGTCAGCGACATCACGAGCCGGGTGAGCCGCCCGGCATTGGCCCGGTACACGTGGTACTGGTCCCAAAGGTAGCGCATCGGCGAGTGGCAGTAGCAGATGTGCAGGGAATCGGGGTGGGTGATGACGCCCTTGGCCGGTCCGGCCTCGCAGGAGATGACGAGGTCGTAGCCGGTCAGGTCCAACCCCTCCAGCGCCGCCGGCATCAGCGGCAGGTATTTCTGATAGGCTTTGGTGGCGAAGGGCAACCTGTTGATGAAGCTGGTCCTGATCTCGTGGCGTTTGATGATGTCGCTGGTGCGCGCCGGGTCATAGACGTGGGTGTAGATCACGGCATCGGGATAGAGCAGGCAAAGCTCCTCCAAAACCTTTTCCCCGCCGCGCATCCCGACGAGCCAATAATGTACGATCGCAATCCGCATGTCGGAACTCCCGCGGCCACGATGAAGCTCATACAGGTCTTACATTGGTGTGCGCCCGCACCCTTCGAATGTCGTTAAAGGCGGCAACGTCGGGCTAACCATCCTCGCCGGCCGAGGCAGGGGAGAGCGGTTCACCCATTCTTCAAGCCCTGACCTCACACTCCCGCCGGGCAAGCGTCCGCCCGAGCGGATCGTCAACTGCGGGGTCGCCGATGAGCGTTGTTGAAGGCGCCGCTGCCGTCGGCCACGGGCTGCGGCCCCCGCACCGCCTCGTCAACAGCTCGACGATCGCCCGCAGCGCCGTTTGGAACATCGTCGGGCGGGCCGGACCGATGGTCGTCGCGGTGGCGGCGACGCCGTTCCTCATCGCCGCGCTGGGCCCCACGCGCTGGGGGCTGTTCGCCCTGGCGCTCAGCCTGATCGGCCTATTCGGCATCTTCGACTTCGGCATCGGCCGCGCCCTGACCAAGCTGCTCGCCGAAAAGATCGCCGTGGGCGAGATCGAGGCGGCGGCCGCGCTGACCCGCACCGGCCTCGCATTGCTGACGCTGCTGGGCGCGGCCGGTGCCTGCCTCATCGCCGCGCTCGCCCCCGCGTGGGTGGAGCACGGCCTGCACGTTGCCCCGGCCGAACACGACGAAGTGCTGCACGCGCTTCTCGTCCTGTGCCTCGCCGTGCCGATGGTGATCCTCAACGCCGCCCTGTGGGGGGTCATCTCCGCCTTTCAGAAGTTTCGGGCGGCCAACCTCGTCAACATGCCGATCCTGGCCTGCTACTACCTCGGGCCGCTCGCCGTCCTGCACGTCGCCGACAGCCTCGTGGCGGCGATGGCGGTGCTGGTCGGCTGCCGCGCCGTGATGACGATCTGCTACTGGCGCATCTGCCTCGACGTGATGCCCTCCCTGGGCACGGCGCGGGCGAACTGGCGCGAAGCCAGGGCGCTCGGTCGGCTCGGCGGCTGGATGACGGTGTCGAATGTCGCCTGGCCGCTGCTGATGTACGTCGACCGCTTCCTCGTCGCCTCCGTAATGTCGGCGGCGGCGGCCGGCTATTACGCGACCCCCAGCGACCTCATCGGGCGCTTCTCTCTGGTGACGATCGCCGTGATGAACACGGCCTTCCCCGCGATGGCGGCCGCGTTCCGGGTCGATCCCGCCCACGCCGCGGTGCTGCTGCGGCGCTGCGTGCTCGCCATCGCCGCGATGCTGTTCCTGCCCTCGCTGGCGATGGCCGCCTTCGCCCACGAGATCCTGGCGCTCTGGGTCGGCCAAGCCTTCGCCGTGGCGGCAGCGCCGGTGACGCGGTGGCTGGCGCTGGCCGTGATCCTGGGCGCCAGCGACGCCGTGGTCAGCGGGTTCATCGACTCGATCGGGCGCCCCGACGTCAACGCCCGCTTCTCGCTGGCCGAACTCGCCCTTTACGTGCCGCTGCTGGTGGTGCTGCTCAAGCTGTTCGGCATCGAAGGGGCGGCGGTGGCTTGGACGCTGCGCGTCGGGCTCGACCTCGCCGCCCGCGTCGCCATCGCCGGACGCCTCGTTCCGGCCCTGCGTCCCGTTCTGGCACGCGTGCTCCGCGTCGTGGCGGCGGCCACCGTCGCGCTCGCCCTTCCGCTGCCGTGCGCCGGCATCGCGGCACGCCTCGCCCTGGTTCTGCCGGCCATCGCGATCTTCACGGCGGCGACATGGGTCTGGGGACTCGATGCCGACGAGAAGCGCGCGCTGGCGCGCCGGCGCTGGCGTCTGATGGCATGAGCATCTCCGCCGCGGCCGTTCCGACCTCCTCGGCGCGGCCGTTAACCCCGCGCTAACCCTGATGCCCGTTTGCCGCGATGAAGGCCGGCACGAGAGCCTTGGAGGCACGCGCGGTGCTCCTCGCGGATGGGAAACGCACCGCGAGCCATGTCATGAAACACCGCCTTGCCGCCCTTACCTGTGCCGGCCTCCTGTGCTGCGCGGCCGGTAGCCTGGCACTCGGCTCCCACGACAACGGCTCGGCCAGCGACGGCGACCTCGACATTTCGCGATACCGGCGCACCTTCAACGAGGACTTCGAGCACTTCGACGTGTCCGCTTGGGGGCCGGCGTCGCGGTGGATCGCCCATACGCCCTGGCACGGCGACTTCGGCGACGCCGTCTTCACCGACCCCGAGCCCGGCTTCCCCTTCCAGACGGCAAGCCGGATCCTGCGCATCGAGGCGCGCAAGGAGCCGGACGGGCGCTGGCGGTCGGGCCTGATCGCCTCGCGCGACAAGCAGGGTGCCGGACAGACGGCGTCGGGCGTCGGTTTTTCCCAGCTCTACGGCTATTTCGAAATCGAAACCAAGCTGCCGCCGGGCCTCGGCACTTGGCCGGCGTTCTGGTTGTCGGGCGTCGACACGGCGCCGGGCGCGGAGATCGACGTCTTCGAATACTACGGCAACGCGCCCGCGTCCTTCCATGCCAACGTGCACACCTGGCTCAACGGCCAGCAGGTCTTCGGCGACGGCCGGGTCGTGCCCATCCCCGCCGGCAGCGCAACCGACAGCTTCAACCGATACGGCGTCGCGATCGATCACGACTGGGTGACGTTCTACTTCAACCGCCACGAAGTGTGGCGGACGCCGACGCGGCCGGAATACCGCCAGCCCCTCTTCATGCTGGCCAACCTGGCCCTGGGCTCGGGCTGGCCGATCGATCAAACGCCGAGCCCGTCCTTCATGTACATCAAGTCCATCGCCGCCTACGAGAAGCGCTCGTGAGCGCGCAAGGACTCGGCCCGGACGCCGGCGCCCGTCCCGTCCACGGCGCCGACGCGCTCGCCGCCGAGGCAGCCCCGCCGCTGGCCCGGCTGCGCACCTTCCACTCGCTCGATGCCCTGCGCGGCCTCGCGGCGGCGATCGTCCTGCTGTTCCACGCCAGCTTCGTGTACTCGATCACGATGCCGCCCGAAGGCTACCTCGCGGTCGACCTGTTCTTCGTGATGAGCGGCTTCATCATCTCGCACCGATACGACCGTGATTTCGCCGACGGCATGGGCGTGCGCGCCTTCCTCGCCGTGCGCCTCGTGCGCCTCTACCCGCTGTTCCTTCTCGGCACGTTGCTCGGCCTGCTGCCCTCCCTCGCCACCCTGGCCCTGCAGGGCCCGACCCGCCTCCACGAGGCGATGCTGTCGGCCCTGCCGCCAGCCCTGCTGATGCTGCCCTCGCGCGCCCTGCTGCCCGATCTCAAGGTGCTATACCCACTCAACCTGGTGTCGTGGTCGCTGGCGATGGAGATGCTGGTCAATTTCGCCTACGCCGCCCTGTTCCGCCGGCTGACGATCACGGTGCTGGCGGCTGCCGCCACGGCCGGCTTCGTCGGCCTGTGCGCCTGTGCGGCTTGCTGGGGCACGCTGCAGGCCGGGTTCGAATGGCCCCACGCGGCCGGCGGCCTCGCCCGCATCCTGTTCGGCTTCGCCGCCGGCGTGCTGATCCGCCGGCTGGCGGCGCGGGGTCTCGCGCTGCCGCCGATCCCCTGGCCGGTGCCCCTGATCGCGGCGCTGGTCCTGTTCTGCACCCCGCCGCTCGTCGGCGGCCTCGCTTGGGAGCTTGCCGGCGGTACGGGGGTCGTGCCGCTCATCGTCGCCGCCGCCGTCGCCGGCGAGCCGCCGCGTGCGCTGCACGGCGCCTGCGCGCTGGCCGGCGTCGCCTCCTACGTCGTGTATTCGCTGCACGTCCCCCTGATCGGGCTGCTGCTGCGCGCGCAAACGCGGTTGCACATCGACCCCACGCGGCAGGGTGCCGGGTCCGCGCTGGCCTTCACGGCGATGCTCGCCCTCGCCTGCCTCGCCGCCCATCACCTCTACGACAAGCCGGTGCGCCGCCGGCTGTCGCGCGCGCTCGCTGGCGGACGGGAGGGCGCCGGTGCCGGCCGATCGCCGGCCGTCAGCCTTCCCCGGTCCGTCACGTGACGGAGCAGGGTAGGGCAGGGGAATCTTAAGCTCGTCTCCTTAAGGTGGCGGCTGTGTCACCGCAGGCGCGTAGGCGACCGTCTTGGTCGCCGGCCGGAGTACGACGGCAGGTTCTGAGATCGCAATGGCGCGAACGGTGGCCGGCACGAAGGCGCAAACGTCCCGCAACCGTGCGGGTGGCGAACGGGCCGCGTCCCGCATCCTCGAAAAGAGCGACATCAACAGGAGCGACATCGACAGGGGCGACATCGACAGGGGCGACTTGGACAAGCTTGACCAGGACAGGCTCGATCTGGACAGGCTAGATCTGGACGAGATCCGTCGCTTCCTCGCTCGCCGATGGCTGCTGATCGGGCTGGTGGCGTTCGGCTGCGCCATTCTCGCGCTCGTCGTCTGCCTGACCCTAAGGCCGGTGTACACCGCCACCTCGCAGGTTCTGCTCGACCCGCATCGCGCCCATGTTTTCGGCCAGGACGCGGTTCAGCCCGACGCCGCGCTCGACTCGTCCATCGTCGACTCGCAGATCTCGATCATCACCTCGACCCGCCTGCTCGCCAAGGTCATCAACAAGGAGCGGCTGACCGAGGACCCGGAGTTCGCCGCCTCGGCCAAGCCGGGCCTGCTCGCCGGGTTGATGAAGCTGTTCCGCCCGGCCAAGGCGTCGAGCGACGTCCAGCCGGCGCTCGATGGGATCGATCCCAAGCTCGCCCCGGTCATCGTGCACCTGTTCAACAAGATCGAGGTCGTGCGCATCGCCAAGAGCTACGTGCTGTCCGTGTCCGTGTCGGCGAACGATCCGGGCAAGGCGACGCGGCTCGCCAACTCCCTGGCGCAGAGCTTCGTGGACGATCGCGTCGATGTCCACGCCAAGTCCGTCCAGCAGGCGGCAACCTTCTTCGAGGACCGCCTCGGCAACCTGCGCGATCAGGTTCGCCAGTCCGAGCGGGCTGTCGCCGACTATCGCAAGCAGCATGATCTTCTCACCACCACGATGGATGGTCAGATCACGGTCAGCGAGCAGCAGCTCCAGGATCTCAACCAGCAGCTCGCCCTCGCCGCCACCGACACGGCCGAGAAGCTCGCCCGCTTCCAGCAGGCGGTGCGCTTTCGCGGCGCCGGCACGCAGATCGATACGCTGCCCGACATCGTGCGCTCGCCGGTCGTGGTGGCGCTGCGCGCGCAACAGGCCGACCTGATGCGCCGCGAGTCCGACCTGTCGACCGTCTACGGCCCGGCCTATCCCGCGATCGCCCAGATCCACGCTCAGCGGGGCGGGATCGACCGCGCCATATCCGCGGAAATGCGCCGCCTCGTCGTGACCGCGCGCAACGACTACGACGTCGCCGCCGCGCGCGAAGCCGCGCTGCGCAGGACGATCGCCGGGCTCACCGACGTGTCGGGCGGCAACAACGAGGTCGGCGTCAAGCTGCGCGAACTCGAACGGACCAACATGGCCAACAAGGCCTTGTTCGAGAATTTCCTCAACCGGGCCAAGCTCACGCAGGAGCAATCCTCCTTCGAGGAGCCCGACGCCCGGCTGATCTCGCCGGCCCTGGAGCCGACCGCGCCGGCCAGCCCAAAGACGAAGCTGATCGTGTCGGTGGCCGGCGTCGCCGGCCTCATCCTCGGGCTCGCTTTCGCCGCCGCGGCCGACCGCTCCCGTCGCGGCGCCGAGGTGGCGGCCCGGCCCGTCGCTCCCGTCGCGGAGGCGTTCATCCTGGGACAGCTCCCCGAGATCGGGCGGGCCGATGCCGATGACCTCGTCGCGGCCCTCGCCGCTGATCCCGGTTCGGGGTTCGCCCGCAGCGTCGCCGCGCTCGCCGTCAGGCTGGCGCCCGCCGAGAGCGGGAAACGGACCATCGCGCTCGTTCCTCTCGAAGCCGCCGCCAGCTCCACGTCGAGACC
>CALMGA010000449.1:14079-28923 GCA_937863205.1 uncultured Beijerinckiaceae bacterium
AGCCTGGGCCCTGGCCGGTTCGTCTGCCGAGGTCGCGCTGGCCCTTGCCTGCGCGCTCGGCGATGAGAGCCGGCGCGTGCTGCTGGTCGATGCCGACGCGGGTCGCCGCGCCCTTTCGACGGCCTGCGGCGCGAAGGTCGCGGTCGGGCTCGCCGATGTCGTCGGCGGCCGCGTTTCGGCCGAAGACGCCATCATCCCCTGGCCGGCTTTCGCGGTGCTGCCGGCCGGCGAAGCGCAGTCCCCGCCGCCGTTCCGGCGCTTCGCCGCCTTTCTCGCCCAAGCGCGCCAACGCTACGACCTCGTGCTGGTGTGCGTCCCCGCGCTAGCCGAGGGCGGTTCCGCGATGGTGGAGTGCGAGGGCATCGACGGTCTTGTTCTCGTCGCCTCGCAGGACGATCTGCACCGCGGCGCCTTCATCGAGGCGGTGGATGCCGTGGGCACCTCGCCCGGTTTCCTTGGCCTGGTGCTCACCGGCGCGTCGGCAGCGGCCGACGGCGCCTTCGCGCTCGCCGGCTGAGCAAATTCGAATGACGCAGCTCAGGATGTGAGCAGGCTCGCGGCGGGGCGCGTCGGGTTTGCCCGAGACACCGCTTCCTTCACGAGGGGCGGGAAAGGTCATCGGCGATGGGTCGAAGTAGTTCCGCGCGCTTGCCTTCATTGGCGGTTCGTCTAGCGTCAGCTCGTTCTATCGAGGAAGGTGACAGTCTATGAAACCGATCGTTGTCGGCGTGCTGGCCACTATGCTGTCCTGCGGGATCGCCTATGCCGACACCAACGTGAGCGGGTGGGAGGTGTCCAGCAAGCCGGACAAGGGCGTTTGTACGGCCGCTCGCGATTACAAGGACGCCGCCGACGACAACAAGGAGAACGCGGTCGTTTTCGGACTGGTCAGGGCCGACGGTGCGCTGGTGCTCATCGTGAATTTCACTTACGAAGACTGGAAGTGGGACAAGGACGAGGACGTCAAGGCCGATTTGCTGATCGATGGCGAGATGATCCTCAAGCAAGCCAAGTGGAAGGGCGACAAGCAGGGCCTCACCGCGACCTTTGACCAGAGCGGCGACATCCTCAGCAAGTTCGGCAACGGCAAGAAGGTCGTGCTGCATTTCGAGAACGGCGATGCTGATTTCTTCACGCCCAATGCGGGCATGGCGATCGGCGCTGTCCAGCAATGCCTCGATGCGAAATAGCTTGGGTCAAGGACCGGTGCGGGATCTGCCGCACCGACGGCCTAAGCAGGTTTCGCGAAAGGGCCCCGCGGTTTCGCTATCGAAACATGCGGCTTGTCAGAAAGCCCAGCGGGTGAAGCGTTGGCCTGCCGACGCGAACCTTCTTAGGATCGTCCGACGCCCGGCAATCAAATCTCAACGGAACTAAGCCACCCTGCGCCTGACCCGACGACAATCGCTTCGTCGTCTCCGGGAAAGGCCCCGTCATGCATGCTTCCGTCGGGCTGGAACTGCCGGCGCAAGATTTGCCCTTTTCCGTTTCGCCGATAGGTAGCCTGCCCGTTCCGGGCTCGGCCGTCGCCTTCATGGGGATCAGCGGCTTCCTTCATCCCGCCGGAGGTCCGGTCGGCGTCGTCCTGTGCTCGCCCTGGGGTTTCGAAGAGCTCAGCATGCGCAAGGGCTGGCGCCTGCTGGCCGAAGCCATCGCCGGCGCCGGCTATCCCTGCTTGCGGTTCGATTATCCCGGCACCGGAAATTCGCTGGGTGCGACCGCCGACATCGCCTCGATCGCCGAATGGGTTGGCTCGGTCCACCGGGCTGCTGAGTTCCTGCGTGTCAGGACGGGCGTGCGACGCTTCGTTTTCCTCGGCCAATCTCTCGGAGCGACGCTTGCCGTCACCGCCGCCCGCGCGCGCAGCGATGTCGTGGGGCTGCAACTGATCGCGCCGGTGGTCAAGGGACGGACTTACGCCCGCGAACTGGCCGCCACCGGCGCGCTGGTCGCGCAGCGACTCGGCGTGTCCCACAAGGCGAGCGCCGTTGAGGCGCTCAACGTCGTCGGCTTCCCGCTCACGCGGTCGCTCGTGGACAGTTTGAAGGCACTCGAGATCGCCCGCCTCGATCGGCTCGGCGGCTTCGAGGCGACGATCTTCGATCAAAGCGACCGCAAGGCCGGCGTCGAGCTGCTGGAGCAGCTCCGCACGGCCGGCGCGAACGCCCACCTCGAAACGGTGGATCCGTATCACCTGATGATCTCGGATGCGGTGACCATCCAGCCGCTCCCGGTTGCGCCCGAACGCGTCGTCGCCGCCCTGCGCCGCGCCCATCCGATGGTCGCGCCTGCGCTTGCGCCTAAACCCGTGTCCAGATCCATTCCGATGGCCGCCGGCGCGACCCTCGCCGACGTCGGGTTCTGCGAGGAGGCCCTGCGCTTCGGGACCGAGGGCAGCCTGTTCGGCGTCCTGTGCCAGCCGTCCCGGCCGCTTGCCGGCGCGCCGGCGGTGGTGCTGCTCAACCGCGGGCTCAACGCCCACGTCGGGTGGCGCCGCGTTTCGGTGGACCACGCCCGCGCGCTGGCCCGGACGGGCATCGCCAGCTTGCGCATCGACGTCGCCGGCATCGGGGAAAGCCGCGACGAGGCCGGCCGGCCGGGCAACCTCATCTATTCCGACCTGCTTTTGCCCGACATCCGCGCGGCGGTGGACGTTCTGCAACGGCGCGGGCACGGGCGCATCGCGCTGGCCGGCGTGTGCTCCGGCGCTTACGCAGCCCTTCTGGCGGCAAGGAGCGACGATCGCATCACCGATGTCTTCGCCGTCAACCCGCAGCGCCTGGTGTGGAACCCGGCCGAGGATCCGGAGGAGCTCGTCCGCTACGGGCTGCGCTCGGTCAACGACTACGTCGGCGACCTTCGCGGCGGCCTCGCCTGGCGCAAGCTGATCCGTTCGCGCCGGCGCGTCTGGCCGGCGGCGCGCTTCCTGCTCCGGCGATACGTGCGCAACGCCGCCGCCCTCGTGCCGCTCGCCCTGCGCTCGGCGCTGCTGCCGCGCTCGATGGCCGCCCGCGTGAGCTCCGCCTTCAACACCCTCGCCGCCAGCGGGACGCGCGTGGCGCTGGTGTTTTCCGCCGGCGACCCGGGCCTTGACGAATTGCGGCAGTTCTTCGGGCCGGCCGGACGCGACCTGCGCCACCCCGGCGCTTCGGTCGTTGTGATCCCAGGCGCCGATCACAACCTGACGACGACGACCGCGTCCGACCTGATGCTGGCGCAGCTCCTGCGCTTCTGCGGTGCGGACGGTCCGGGCGAGGCCGCGCCGGCGGCCGAGCTGGCACGGCCGAGCGGGGGGCAACCGGCCGCTTGCGCGAGCTGAAAGCAGGCCGGCGGCGGCGCGCCACCACTGCCGCGGGCGGGCTCCCCGAAGCGCGAGGACTCCCGGAGCGCCGATGCAGACGGACGGGGCATGGCCGGACATCCTCCACCTTGCTTCACAACAGATCAAACAAGCGGCGCATGGGAGCCGCCCAGGATCGCCTGCCGGGTAGCGCGAGCGAGACCGTGCGGCTGACCCGCCTCGACGATGTCGAGATCGCCGGACCCTTCCGCTTCATCAAGAGCGATGCGGAAGGGCGGAAGGCCTCGTCTTACCCGGCGCCCGGCGGCTTCTGGAAAAGCGGCACCCGATGATCGCGGCCAACGTCCCCGGCCTGCCGGCCGTCTCGGGAAGCAGCGCCGACGAATTCCTGCAAGCGATGTTCGCCCGCGGCTATCGCTGCCATGTCCTGGAGGACGACGGAACGACGAACAAACCGATCATGCGCTCCTTTCGCGGATCGAGGTCGCGGCGCATCAGGAAAGGCGCGGCGCCGGCCGCCAGTTGGGCGGCGCCACTTCGAAGCCTTCGAAGCGGAAGCCGGGCGCCACCGTGCAGCCGACCAGCGTCCACGCGCCCAGGCTCGTCGCCGTCTGCCAATGCCCCTGCGGAACGATGAGCTGCGGAAGCTGCCCGGCAGCGAGGTCCGGGCCGAGGTGGTGGGACGCTGCATCGTGCCCGTTGGGGCTGAGGGTGAGAACGAGCGGCGCGCCGGCATGCCAATGCCATACCTCGACGGCGTCGATGCGGTGCCATTCCGAAACCTCGCCGACGTCGAGCAGGTAGAAGATCGCCGTTGAAGCCGGGCGCCCCTCGACGAGGTGCGCGTCGCGGAAGGTTTCGCGATACCAGCCACCCTCGGGATGGGGCGCGAGCCGGAGATG
Source organism: uncultured Beijerinckiaceae bacterium (assembly GCA_937863205.1). Next base: position 18,283 of record CALMGA010000449.1, read on the forward strand.
CGCGATCACGTCCTGCGCCGTCATCGGCTGGTCCCCATGGAACGGCCCTTTCGGGTTGCCTTCATCGCGTGCGCCCGTTCATCCCAGCCGGAACCACAGCGTGGCGAAGCCGAGGAACGAGCAATAGCCGACGACGTCCGTTACCGTCGTGACGAAGGCCGAGGAGGAAATGGCGGGATCGACGGCGAAGCGCTCCAGCGCCAGCGGCACCAGGATGCCGCCGAGCGCGCCGGCGACGAGGTTGGTCAGCATGGCGGCGGCGATGACCACGCCGAGCCCGCCCTGGTGGAACCAGGCATAGGCGCCGATGCCGGTGAGGACCCCGAAGGCCAAGCCGTTCAAGGCGCCCACCAGCAGCTCGCGGCCGATCACGCGGGCCACGTTGGCGCGCGTGAGATCGCGGGTAGCCAGCGCCCGGATCACCACCGTCATCGTTTGTGTCGCCCCGTTGCCGCCCTGGCTCGCCACGATGGGGGCGAGAACGGCCAGCGCCACCATCTTCTGTAGCTGGCCCGCGAAGGCGCCCAGCACGCTTGAGGCGACGAAGGCGGTGATGAGGTTGACGAACAGCCAAAGGAAGCGGCTGCGGGCGATCTCCCAAACCTTGTCCGACAAAGCCTCGTCGGGCGACACGCCGCCCATCGCCTTGATTTCCTCGTCGGCCTCCTCGCGAATGACGTCGAGTACGTCGTCGACCGTGATGACGCCGAGGAGGCGCAGGCCCTCGTCGACCACCGGGGCGGAAACGAGGTTGTACCGCTCGAAGAGCTGGGCGATGTCGGCCGCGTCCTGGTGCACCTCGACCCGGCGGCGGTCGGTGCGCATGCGCTCGCTCAGCACCGCGCCGGGCGGCATCCGCATCAGCGCGTCGAGGAAGACGTTGCCCACCAGCCGGTGGCCGGGATCGACCACGAACACCTCGTAGAAATGGTCGGGAAGGGTGTCGGCCTCGGCGTCGCGCAGCATGTCGATGGCCTGACCGGCCGTCCAGAACGGCGGCACGGTGACCAGGGTCGTCTGCATCAGGCGCCCGGCCGAGTTCTCGGGAAAGTCGAGGGATCGCTTCAACGCCGCCCGGTCGATCGCCGGCAGCGCCGCCAGGATCTCCTGCCGGTCAACCGTATCGAGGTGTTCGAGCAGGGCGACGGCATCGTCGCTTTCCAGGTCCTGGACGTAGCGGGCGACGTCGGCGGCCGGCAGATCCTCGATCAGTTCGTCGCGGATCGCTTCGTCGACCTCGGTCAGCGCGGAAAAGTCGAAATGGCGCCCGAGCAGGCCGATCAGCGCCGCCCGATCGTGCGGGTCGAGCACCTCAATCAGGCCGCCAAGGTCGGTTTCGTGCAGGCCGCCGACCAGCAGCCTCAAGGCGTCCGGATCACGCGCGGCGATCGCCGCCTTGACGTCGGCGACGTACCGCGCGCGGAGTAGACCGTCGCCGTCCTGGCGCTCGTCGGGGAGGTGATCCTGATCCCCACCGCCGGCGTCCGCGCGCCGATACCTTTCATCCGACCGGTCCAGGACACTCATGGGCGGTTCCGGCTGTGGAAGATGGACCCTGGGATGTCCTGGCGTGACGCCGAGACTAGCTTCGTTGTCTGATCGCGTCATCCACGTACGGCAACGCCCGCGCTGGATGTGTCGATACGTCCACGGCGGACAGCATGCCGGACGATCGCAGTTGCCATCGGGGTCTCCAGAATGACCGCATCCCCGAATGGGGGTGCACCGGCACCGGATGTCGAACCGCCGGTCTTCGCAGCCGCTGGATTCATTGCTGGTGCGGCCAAGAGGACTCGAACCTCCACCGGTCTCCCGACTAGCACCTCAAGCTAGCGCGTCTACCAATTCCGCCATGGCCGCATCCGGCGACCACGGGAACCCGTGCCGCAGGCGCCGGCCCGTCTAACAAATCGCCCCCGGCCTGACAAGCGTCGGCGACCGCGTCCAAGGCCAGGAGGAGGTCTGCCAAGGGCGCACGAACCTCATCCGACGAGATCGGCGACCTTCGCCCAAGCCCCCGCGTGGCGAACTCTCCGGCTCCGGGCGCGATCAGCTGCCGAGTTGTTCGGCAAGGTCGATGAGATCGCGGGCGCAAATGTCGAAGGCCTCATCTTTCACGGGTTCCGGCGCACGGCCCCGCGGCGGCGGGCCGAACTCCAGCGGCCGGGCGACGAAGGCCGTTCGCATGCCGAACGCCTTGGCGGCGCGCAGGTCGTAGGGGTGGCAGGCGACCATCATGACGGCCTCGGGCGCCAGGTCGAGACAGTCGATGGCGAGCTGGTAAGCGGCCGGCGCCGGCTTGTAGGCGCGCACGAGTTCGCCGGTCAGCACGGCGTCGACTGGCAGGGCGGCGTGCTTGACCACGGCGATCGCCGCCGCCATGCCGGCGTTCGACAGGGTCGCCAGCGTGTATCGCCGCCGCAGCCTGAGCAGGCCGGCGACGCTGTCGGGCCAGGGATCGAGCCGGCTCCAGACCGCGTTCATCGCGTCGCGCTCGGTCGGGGCGTAGGCATCGGCGCAGCCGGCTTCGAAGAGCAGCACGTCGAGCGCCTCGCGGGTGATCTTGTCGACGCGCCGCCACGGCGCCTGCCCGGCGATGATGGCATCCATCCCCTGCCGGTAAAGCTCGCGCCAGCGCACCGAAAGGGCCGGCCAGTCGAGGCTGAGCCCCTTGGCTTGGTTCGCGGCCGCGCCCATCCGCCTCACCGGCTCGAAGAAGTCGACCAGGGTTCCCTGGACGTCGAAGACGAGAGCGCGGGGTTCGGTCATGTCGCGTCCGCAGGTCTGGTCGGGTTCCGGTGGACAGGATGAACCCGCGGTGAACAAGTCGCGGCGCCACCCGTTACGCTCGGCAGGGCGCCGGATGCGGCATCGCCAAGGGGATCAATCGTGACGCACATGGGACCGCAGGTTCGAGAAGGTCTTCCCTATCCCCGCGGCGCGCATTGGGATGGCAAAGGGACCAACTTCGCCCTCTTCTCGGCCAACGCCACCAAGGTCGAAGTCTGTCTCTTCGACGCCGCCGGCGCGAAGGAAACGGCGCGCATCGAGCTGCCGGAGTACACCAACCAGATCTTCCACGGCTACATTCCCGACGTTCATCCCGGCACCTTCTACGGCTATCGCGTCCACGGGCCCTACGAGCCCGACGTCGGTCATCGCTTCAATCCCAACAAGCTGCTGCTCGATCCCTATGCCCGCGCCCATGCCTGCGAACTGACGTGGAACCCGGCCGTCTTCGGCTACAAGATGGAGACCGGGGACGACCTCACTTTCGATGATCGCGACTCCGCGCCGTTCATGCCCAAATGCGTGGTCGTCGATCAGAACTTCGACTGGCACGGCGCGCCGGCCGGCAAGCAGCTGCCGTGGGACGGCACGGTCGTCTACGAAACCCACGTCAAGGGCTTCACCAAGCTCAACCCGGCCGTGCCGGAAGCGTTGCGCGGCACCTATGCCGGGCTCGGCTGCAAGCCGGTCGTGGACTACATCAAGAAGCTGGGCGTCACGTCCGTCGAGCTGCTGCCGATCCATACCTTCGTCCAGGACGACAACCTCGTCGACAAGGGCCTTGCCAACTATTGGGGGTACAACACCATCGGCTTCTTCGCGCCAACCCCGCGCTACGCCGCCGACGTGCCGAACTCCCTGCGAGAGTTCAAGGAGATGGTGTCGCGCTTCCACGAGGTCGGGTTGGAGATCATCCTCGACGTCGTCTACAACCACACCGCCGAAGGCAACGAGAAGGGCCCGACGCTGTCCTTCAAGGGAATCGACAACACCAGCTACTACCGGCTTCTGCCGGACCGGCCGCGGTACTACATCAACGACACCGGGACGGGCAACACGCTCAACCTCAGCCATGGCCGCGTCATCCAGATGGTGACCGACAGCCTGCGATACTGGGTCGAGGAAATGCACGTCGACGGCTTTCGCTTCGATCTCGGCACCATTCTCGCCCGCGAACCTAACGGCTTCGACAACCAGTCCGGCTTCCTCAAGGCGGTCGGCCAGGATCCGGTGTTGGGAGCCGTCAAGCTGATCGCCGAGCCCTGGGACATCGGGCCCGGAGGCTACCAGGTCGGCTCCTTCCCGCCGGGCTGGGCGGAATGGACCGACAAGTTCCGCGACGACGTGCGCGACTTCTGGCGGGGGCGGGCCGGCGTCGGTCCCTTGGCGGCGCGTTTGTGCGCTTCGGCGGAGTCTTTCGACCACGGCGGACGCCGGGCCTGGGCCTGCGTCAACTTCGTCACCGCCCACGACGGCTTCACTCTCAACGACGTCGTCACCTACGACGAGAAGCACAACGAGGCCAACGGCGAGAACAACCGCGACGGCAATTCCGACAACCGCTCGTGGAACTGCGGGATCGAGGGGCCGACGGACGACGAGGGAGTCAACGAGCTGCGCGCGCGCCAGATCCGCAACATGCTGGCGACGCTTCTGCTCTCGCAGGGGACGCCGATGCTGCTCGCCGGCGACGAGTTCGGGCGCACGCAGGGCGGCAACAACAACGCCTACTGCCAGGACTCGGATATCTCATGGCTGAACTGGACGGTCGAGGCGAAGGGGCAGTCCCTGATCGACTTCACACGGAAGCTGATCTCGCTGCGCCGACGCTACACCATCCTGCGCCACAGCCGCTTCCTGTCGGGCGATCTCAACGTCGATACGGGAACCAAAGACCTGACGTGGATCGCCACCAACGGCTCCGAAATGGGGCCGGGCGAGTGGGACGACCCCAACACGCGCTGCATCGGCATGCTGTTGGACGGACGCGCGCCTGAAACGGGCCTGAAGAAACGCGGCTCCGATGCCACCGTTCTGATCGTGTTCAACGGGTGGCAGGATCTGGTCGGCTTCACCTTGCCGGAGCCACCGGATGGCGAGGGCTGGACGCTTCTTGTCGATACCAACCAGCCGGCATTGTCGACCGAACCGAACTTCCATCCCGGCGACCGCTATGACGTCACCGGACGCTCCGTCCTCCTCTTCCTGATGCGAAAAGCGTAACGTTCGACTTAACGCCACGTCCCGATGCGCGCCCGCTCACAACATCGGACCCGAGAGGGTCCGGTCCGATGCCCTAATCTGTTGTGTCGCTTTTGTCCGAAGCCGCCGCGCAGGTTCCGGTCCGATGCCCAAGCGCGGGATCGGTGGAGCGACTGCTTCGTTGGCTGGAGCGACAGCGTGACCGGGGGACCGATACAGGGTGAAGCGTTGGAAGGCAGCAGGAAGACAAATGCTGACCATGCGATGCACCGTCGGCCTGATCGCCCGAAAGGCCCTGTCCGGCCCGGCCGTGCCTGCCGGACCCTGCGGCGACAAGCAGTCCAGCGGATCGCCAACATCCGAGGTCGGTCCCGCATCGACGCAGAAGGTCACGCCCGGCGCGAGGGCCGGGTCTGCGGGGCGCTCGGAGCCTTGAGCAAAGCCGACAGCGGAATTTTTACGTTGCATGGCAAACCGCAGACGCCGGGCGGCAGCATGGAACAAAGAGGCCCGGCGAAAGACGGTCGCGCCTCCAAGTCAGGCGCGAGCCTGACGACCTGGACCGACGACAAACGTCATCCTGCCCCTCGCTCTCGCAACGGGGAGAGACGGTAATGACCTCGACAGTCTTTTTGGATCTCAGCGAGGTCGCAGTTGAAGGACTGAAAGTGAGGCGAGTAACTGACCACTCATCCTACAGGGAGGAATGAGGCTGCGGCGTCTTAGACTGACTACTTCGAAGTGTCATCGCAAGGGGAAGATCGTCGAACGACAACAATCAAACCAGAAATCTCGTTGGTCATACTGAAAACCGTTTCGCTGCCCGGAACCGACTGACTTCGAGTCAGCATCCGCCGAGCGGTCGGGCTCGAAGCTCAGCTTCAGTGAAGCTTGATTGAGCGGAATTTTCCATACATCGAATTGAGATCACGCGACAGCCAGTAGTCACGTTGCGGGCCGGTGCTTTGCCAATCGTTCTTCGTAGCAGATCGTATCGCGAGCGAAGCGCCGCCGCGTGCCGTCTGCGCCGCGGCGGAACCGGCCGGGATAATTACCAGGGCGATGAAAAGAAGGTGTCGCACGACATCAAGTCTCTTCGAGGATGCAGCATCTGCAGGCAAAAGATCTGGTTCAGCTAAGTGTCAGCAGAGTGAAGGCCCATTGGACGCTTCCCGACCGCCCGACATGCTCCCTGGGTCACGGCAGAGCTGCTCACGCAGCTCCACAAGGATGGACAAGTTCACCTCGGCAGACGATCGGTTGTCGGGATCGGGAACGCGCGAGATATACTGCTTCTGGTCTTCGATGGCGCGTACGACGCGAGCGAGCTTTTGAGTTTTGTTCACGGCCATGATCCAGGTGCGATAAACGAACGCACGTTCTGCGGCTTCGTTCCAGCACCGTTCGCAGCGCTCCGCCGGCGCTGAGGGCTCGTGCCGTCGCGGATGTCAATCCGGATGACGGGCATGAAGTGGCGGCTGGCTTCGTTGGCCGAGCCAGATCACGTGACGGGCGCCGCGCCGACCGCCGCCGGACCCGTCGCGGAACTCCTGGACGACGAATCCGGCGCGACGCATTGCGGTGACGAAGGCGGCGTCGGGCGCCTCCGACCAGACTGCGAGAACACCTGCGGGGCGCAACGCGCAGGCCGCCGCGGCCAGCCCCGGCGCGCGGTAAAGCGCATCGTTGCCGGCGCGCACTTGACCGGCCGGACCATTGTCGACGTCGAGCAGGATCGCATCGTAATGCGTCGCTCCGGCCCTGATGAGGTCGCCGACGTCGCCTTCGAAGAGATGGACGCGGGGGTCGTCCAGGCAGCCCGCGAAGAAATCGGCGAGGGGGCCGCGCGCCCACGCCACAACGGCCGGAACCAGTTCGGCGACCACGATCTCGCCCTGCGGTCCAAGCGCGTTGAGCGCCGCACGCAGGGTGAAGCCCAAGCCCAGTCCCCCGATCAACAATCTCGGCTGGGCGCGGTCCCGCAGCAGGTGGCAGGCGCGAACGGCGAGGGCGGTCTCGGAACCGCCGCGCCGCGAATTCATCAGTTCGACCGGGCCGAGCCGGATCGAGAACTCTTCGCCGCGCTGCCACAAGCGCAGGACTTCGGCCTTTCCGGGAGCCTCTCCGGGGATCGCCACCGCGGCGAGGCAGATCCAGGGTTTCAAATCGGCTAGCGGCGCCTCAGTAGAAGGAGCCGAACAGCGAGCCGGGGTCTACCCTCGGGGTGCGTTCCTCGGCCGGTATGTAATCGCGCGGCGCACGTCGCGGCTGATAGGCGTCGACGTCGTAGTTCTCGGCGCCGGGATCGCGTGGCGCTTCGGCGGCCGCCTGCTCGTTGCGCCGGTTGACCGACGCCACGGTGGGAGCGACCACGGAGGTATCGCCGGTGATCGAAATCTCGGCGCCCTCGGCCTTGACGAGGTCGAACAGCATCGCGGCCTTCGCGGCCGGCAGGCGGATGCAGCCGTGCGAGGCCTTGTGACCCCACGGCGATTTGCCGAAACCGTGGATGGCGTAGCCCGGCGCGAAGAAGATGGCGTTGGGCATGTAAGCGTTCTCGTAGGTGTCGGAATGGTGCTCCTTGTCCATCCACAGCACCTTGAAACTGCCGGCCGGGGTCTCGTAGCCGGGCTTGCCCGACGAAACCTTCCAGTCGTAGCTCCCGCCCTTGCTCTCGACGTGCATGGTCTGCGCGTCGAGGTCGACCGCGATGCGCACCTTCGCCCAAGCCGGGGAGCCGGAAAGGAGACCGGCGGCAGCGGCGAGAAGCACGAGAACACGCATGGGTACGCTCCGGGTCAATTGCCAAGACAACGCTCAAGCTTGCAATAAGGTCCAGATCGTGACGGCGAAACCAACCGCCGCGCGATGTTGCCGTCCGGCAACGCTTCGGCCTCCGCCCGTTATCGACAGGTCGCGCCATCAGACGCTTGCCCGCCCGCACCTGCGCACCACGTTGCCTGACATGAGCGAAACATCGATGGGACCGGCTGCGGTCGCGCTGTTGGCCGTCCTGCTGGCGCTCTGCGTCGTGGCGCGCCCGGCATGCACCGCAGCCACCCGATCCCTCGCTCGGCCCCGTGCCCGGTCCGGGCGACGTCGGGCCGGGCCTTTGAGCCGGGCTTCCGTTCCGCAAGTTCTAACCAGCGGACGGGCGCCCCCGGCGCCCACGCGAGTCAGCCGATGATCCTGCGCAGCGACGAAACCCTTACCGTGCCGGTCGCAGGTCGCGAGGGCGGACCGGCGGGGGCGATGCGGATGCACCTGTTTCGCCCGGCCGAGCCCAACGGGGAAGGCCGTTTCCCCGGCGTGCTGTTCTTTTCCGAAATCTACCAGGTGACGGAGCCGATCCGTCGCCTAGCCGCGCTGGTGGCCGGACACGGCTACGTCGTCGGCGTGCCGGAAGTGTACCACGAGTTCGAGCCGCCCGGCACGGTCCTGCGCTACGACCCCGCCGGCACCGATCGCGGCAACGCGCTGAAGTTCGCCAAGCCCGTGTCCGCCCACGATGCCGACGCCCGCGCCGGTCTCACCGCGCTGGCGCAGCATCCCGCGTGCACCGGACGCCTCGCCACGATGGGGGTGTGCCTGGGCGGCCACCTCGCGCTGCGCGCCGCGCTCAATTCCACCGTGGCCGCCGCGGCGTGCTTCTACCCCACCGACGTCCATTCCGGCACGCTGGGGCAAGCGTCGCGTCAAACGGCGTCGCGCCCAGCGGGCGAGCCCGACGGCACACTGGCCCGCCTCGATGAGCTCAAGGCCGACACTTTGTTCGTCTTCGGCCGCCAGGACCCGCACGTTCCCTTCGCCGGCCGCGAGGCGATCCGCGCGCGGCTGGAGGTGGTCGGCGCCCGCTACGAATGGCACGAGGTCAACGCCGCCCACGCCTTTTTGCGTGACGAGGGCCCGCGCTACGATCCGCAGCTGTTCGAACAGGCGGTCGGCTGGATGCTGGCCCTGTTCGCGCGGGCGCTGTAGCACAACGCGCCAACAGCGAGCCTTTGCAGCCGTGACCGCGCTGACACCGCCTGCCGCGCGGCGGGAACAGCGTCGCGGCATGGGAATTGTCGCAGGCACGCGATGGACAACGGACCTGCCCGATGAACCAGAACACGAAGATGCTGATTGGCGCCCTGGTGGCGGCGGCCCTGGCCATCGCCGGATACTATGGGCTGGTCAGCCCGCAGCAGGCTACCAGCATCCAGAACCAGGCCAACCAGGCGCTGGGGACGACGCCGCAGGGAACGCCCGCCTCGACCCAGACCGGCGTGCCGCCAGGACCCCTGCCGCAGGCGTCGGCACCGACCGTTCCCGGCCAGATGCCGATGTCGCCTACCGCGCCGCCGCCGCAGGCCGGACCGCCGCCGCGGTGAGGGGGCGAGAGATGGCGTGCTTGAGGGCCTGCAGGCCCGTTTTGCCGACTGAGAGATCTTGTTCATCCGGTCCCGCTGACCCGTACGTCCGTTTGCCGGTCACAATTGGCGCCCGTCGCGAATGGCATGCGATCGCCGCTTAAACTTTCCACCGCGATAAGATGTTGCAGTTCAACCAACGCTGTATTAAGATGATACAGATTACAACCTCTGGTTGACTCTTGTCGACTTTACCAACTTAGTCAATAGTACAAATTAGGACCAAGCTGATTTATCAAGATCTGTACTGGCCCACGCTGATATGTGTTATTATGAACGTTTTGGCGGATGAGCCATCATGAAGGGAGCAGCAAAGTCTTTAACCGCTGGTTAGGATGTTGGAAGGTAATCAGAATCCAACTTTGCTTTCTCACTCCGCCTGCACTTCAACCTTCGCCAGCCCGCGCCCGCTTCACATCCGGCGCCGTCGCCTCCTCCGCCAGCAGCGCCAGCGCCTCGTCCAGACCCATCGCCGTCTGCGCCTGGCTGCCCAGCCGCCGCACCGACACGCGCCGCTCCTCGGCCTCGCGCTTGCCCACCACCAGCAGCACCGGCACCTTGGCCAGCGAGTGCTCGCGCACCTTGTAATTGATCTTCTCGTTGCGCAGGTCGCCTTCCACGCGCAGACCCAGCTTGCGCGCCGCCGTCATCACGTCCAGCGCGTAGCCGTCCGCCTCCTGGGTGATCGTCGCCACCACGATCTGCAGCGGGGAGAGCCACAGCGGCAGGTGGCCGGCGAAGTTCTCGATCAGGATGCCGGTGAAGCGCTCCAGGCTGCCGAACATGGCGCGGTGGATCATCACCGGCGTCACCTTGTCGGAATGTTCGTCGATGTAGAAGGCGCCGAAGCGTCCCGGCAGGTTGAAGTCCACCTGGGTGGTGCCGCACTGCCATTCCCGGCCGATCGCGTCGCGCAGCGTGTATTCGAGCTTGGGACCGTAGAAGGCCCCCTCGCCGGGGTTGACGCCGGTGGCGAGGCCCTGAACCTTGATCGCGTCGAGCACGCGGGCCAGCGCGGCTTCCGCCTTGTCCCAGGCTTCGTCGGCGCCCACCCGCTTGTCCGGCCGCGTCGACAGTTTCACCACCACGTCCTCGAAGCCGAAGTCGCGGTAGATCGAGAGGATCATCGCGTTGATCGCCAGCGCTTCCGCCTGGATCTGGTCCTCGGTGCAGAAGATGTGGGCGTCGTCCTGGGTGAAGGCGCGCACCCGCATGATGCCGTGGATCGCGCCCGACG
>CALMGA010000450.1:0-4492 GCA_937863205.1 uncultured Beijerinckiaceae bacterium
ATCTTGGCGTGGGTGAGGGCGTCGACGGCGGGGTCGACCCGCAGCGCCACCCGCAGCCCGCCCTGGTGCAGCCGGTGCGCATCTCAGCCGACGCCTTCGGCCCCGGCCTGCCGCGGCGCGACCTGGTGCTGTCGGCGCGCCACTGCGTGGCGCAGAATGGCGTGCTGATCCCCGCCGCCGTGCTGGTCAACGGCCGCAACGTGGTGCAGCTGGACTGCGCCGACGTAGAGTACCTCCGCCTCGAGCTCGACGAGCATGCCCTGGTGTGGGCGGAAGGCCTGCCGGCGGAGAGCTACATGTACGCCGGGCTGCGGGCGCACCTGCACGCCGATTACGAGAGCGACGAGGGCGCCGGCGCGCTGACGCTGCACCCTGAGTTCGCCTCCTACGCGCCGGAGGAGGACACCTGCCTGCCGTTGGCGGTCGCCGGCCCGGCGGTGGAGGCGGTCAAAGCTGGGCTGCGGCGCACGGCGGCCGGCATCCTCACGCCCTCGCGGATCAGGGCCGGGCTGGGTGCGGGCTTGTCACGACGCTTCGCTCGACGAGGCTGAGGTCGCAGGACAAGGAGGCGAGGAGCTGCTCGGGTGATCGATGAACAAGGGCCGTCGTTGCCAGCCCTTGTCCGCTTGGGCCAACCTTCCGCCCCTGAGCAGCCATTCCGCTCACGGCCAGCTTAGGACAAACCCTGCTACAGCGGCGGTGCGCTCGATTGTACGCCCACCTTGATGATGTGAGAGAAACGCGCTCACCGCTCCAGACCGCGTTGGCGCCTTCGCATCGCGATGCGGCGCGCGTCATCTCGCCGCTTCTTCTGCTCCATCTCTGTCTCGTCGAGATCCAAAGCCTGCCGACCTTTGGGCGTCTGCTTACCTCGGGTGTCATCTTCCTCGTTGAGGGCGGTATGTTCTTCGCACGCAACGACCTTTGTATTTTCCGGCCCTACTAGGTCTGAGTATCCGCTTTCTGATCCGGCCGCATCGGCGTCACATCTGTCATTCTCGGTCCTTGTCCGGCTGGATGCCAGTTTCTTAACGGCTGCTTCGTCAACTTCTCGCTCCGGCCCTCGATCTAGTTTCCCGCTCAGGTTACTTGCTTGACCCGCATCGTGGCGCCTTTTCGCAATGTCCTCATCCACCCATCCCTCGCCGAGGTTCTTGAAACTGGGCCTGTGCTCCCGAGCTCGAAGCTTCGCGCTTCCCGGCATGCCGCCACTTCGGAGATCGATACCTTCGGCATCCTCGCCATGTGTCGAAGAAAGGAGACCCGTTCCGTCACGCTGCGCGGGCTCTCGGCTTGGTTCATGAATCGATGACGATCCACTAGTTGGCCTCTTCGGCGGTCGCTCGTTGTCGAGCGGCGCACCCTCTGGCTTCCCGTCATCCGCTGCCTCACAGTCGTCGTAGGTGTCCCAGCTTGGCACCGGCTTCTTCTGCCGCGTCGACGTTGCCTCGACAAACGGTTCGGCACGGTCGAATCGGTCAGGACCACCCAGCCCACCGTGCTGATCAGGCGTTGGAACCTTGCTCGCCGCATATGCCGAACCAGCCACGGCCGTACCTGCAAAGCCGGCCATCGCTTCTTCCACGCCAATCGTCGCGACCCCATCCTCCGCGCCTTTTAATGCAAGATCACCAACCTCGCGCTCGACGCCATCTTGCTCCGGCGCCGCTGGAACACATTGCGTCGCAGGCGTCACGCCCGCTTGGCCGGCGTCATCCCGCCCCCCTCCCGCGGACTTCCACATCGTCCCCGGCGGCTTCCTCATGATGCGGTCGATGGCATCGTACGCCTCTTTCGTCGGTGCCTCGAGACTTCTGATGAAGGCCCCGGCGTCGAACTCGCCCGGTCCGGCCTTGGCGAGATCGTCCTTCAACGCCTCCACCATCCTCCCCATCGACGCATTGATGCTGACCATCATGGCAGCCATCTCCTTGACCAGGGCCTCCTTCCTCGCGCCCTCAGCCCGTTGCTTGTCCTCCGGCCCGTGCGTCCCGGCCATCACCGCTGGATGCATGGGCTTCGCCGCGTCAGACGGCTTGCCCTTCCCCACGGCGTTGGCGCCCCCTTCCGCGCGGATCCCCTCGGCGTCGGCTGCAGCCGGCGCCGCCTCGGGCGTTCGCGCGACGTTCTCGCCCGCCACCGATGCCCAGGTGGCGACTTGGCCGCTTCCCGCGACGCCCGACGCACGTTTGATTGCCGCTTCCTTCTTCGGTGCCGACGACGGATCCGCCGGTGGTCGACCTCCGACGCCCTTCGCGGTCACCCGCGCCTCGTCGGCTTGCGCCTCGGCGCGCGCCGACGTCCGTGCGCGCGGTACAGACGTTACCTTGCTCGTCACCGGGTCCGGCTCCACGGCGGGCGGCACCTTGGGCAACCCCGCCAGCGACAAGGCCGCGCCGCTCGCGCGCCACGCCTGCTTGTTCAGCTCGACCAGTCGGGCGAGCCTGTTCATCTCGCCGGCCATGCGCTTGGCCACCGCCGCGTGCTCCTCGCCGGCGACCTCGAACAGGGTGCGCAACTCATCCTGCTCCTCGGCCGTCCTCAGGTCCTTGTGCCTCGGGCCCTTCGACCTCGGGACGCGCGCCGCCTCCATCACCTCGCGGCACACCGCGAGCTCGGCCGCGCCGACGACCCTGCGCTCGACGATGGCGTGCTCCAGCGCGATCCGGTGCGAGATCACCTGGGCGAAGCTCTTCCTCGTGAAGCCGGCCAATGATGCCAGCCGCGACTTTGGACCCACCCTGGCGTTGATCGCCTTGAGGTTCGGCCACGCCGACCGCAGCTCCTCCAGCGCCTTGGTGGTTCTGCGCAGCTTCTCCACGTCGGGGTCGCGGGCGATCGCCGCCTCGCGCATCTTCACCGCCACCATGCGGCGGGTCCACTCGACGTCCTGGATGACGAGCTTGCCGTCGTGGAGCCGGTCGGCGGTGACCCGATACACGCTCTCCATCGGCGCCACGTCGAGGCCCATCGCCTTGTAGGAGCGGGGATCGAAGCGCACCTGCGCGTCGACCGTCGCCATCACCTCGTTGACGCACGAGGCGAACCTTTTCCGCATGTCACCCACGAAGGAACGCTTCCTGACGTCCGCGTCCCGGTTCTGGCGGTGCGGGTGTGAGACCCTCGTGTGGCGCGAGCTTGTCTTGTAGGTCTTCGTCACCGCGAAGTCCCACGTCTCGGTCCCGGTCGCGGGTTCGGCCACCCGTTTCGCCGGCCGTTCCGTGCTACCACGTGGGCGTGGAAGTTGCGCCCGTCGTTCTTCGCCGTCGGCGCGTGGATCGCCACGTGGTAGGGCAACCCCTTCTCCGCGAACGGCGCCACGAACCGTTCCATGATCTCGCGGCGCGCCTCGGGCGTCGCCTGGTGCGGCAGCTCCACGATGAGACGGTTCTGCACCCTGGCGTCCGGAGCCGGCTCGTGCTCCTCGACCAGTCGCCAGAACTCCAGCCGCTCCTCGCGCGTCTCTCCGATCGTGCCCCATGATGACAATCCTTCGCCATCGCGCGTCTTCGCCGGGTCCTCGATGTACCCCTGTCCCGCCGCGGCCCTGCCAGGGCCCTCCAAGGTCTTTTCGAACGTCGCGTGGTCGCGCTCCAACGACCGCTCCCACCCCGCGCCACGGGCCTCCTCGAGAGCCTTTTTGGCCGCGGCCTCCGCCTTCGTCGGACGCCCCCTCTTGCGCTTTGCGGCCACCTCCGCGCCCACGTCGCGGATGGGTTCCAGCTCGGCGTCTCGCGCCCTATCCTCGATGCCCCGCAGCCGCTCCACGGCCGACTCGCGCTCGATGTAGGACAGATGCGCGGCCGCGACCCCGTCGCCTTTGATCCGCGACCCGTCGCGCGAGGTCTTCCGGCCGGCGTTGCTCGCCTTCTTCGACACGGTCGAGTGTTCGAAATGGAACGAACGCCCTCCGGTGTCCGGCGCCTTCATCCTCAGCGAGGGCTTGTCCCGCCCGCCTTTGCGGACGCCGATGGCCTTGGCCAGCAGGCCGGCCAGCGCGACCCGCTGCGCCTTGCGGCCCCCGCCCTTGCCGAAGCGCACCTTCGGCACCGACCTGGCCGCCGCGGCGATGCGCTTGTCCACCGCCCGGTTGAGCAGCTTGGCGATGCGTTTCGCCTTGTGGTCCGTCGCGAAAAGACCCGCGATCGGATCCGGCTCCCTCGTGCGCGGCATGGCGGCCTCCCCGCCATGCCCTTATCCGATTCGCCGCGTCTCGACGGTCGGCTTCCTCGCCTCCCCGCCGGCCATCGCAGTCCTGGCCCGTTCCGAGGAACGGGCTAGGCGGCCTCCGCCGTCATCGGCCCTCCAGGCCGATGGGCGCCCGAAGCGCGCACGTCTCACCTTCCATGCAACATCGCAGGCGTCTCCGAAGGAGCGCCGCGGGCCACCGCAGGGGACCGCGCGATCGTCTTCACCATCGTCCCGTACGGCCCCACCATCCGCAGCGCCCGCAGGGCGCGCGGGCCCCCCGCCCCCCCGGGCCCCCCCCCCC
>CALMGA010000450.1:4502-5479 GCA_937863205.1 uncultured Beijerinckiaceae bacterium
GGCGTAAGCCGTGTCGCCCGCCCACGTGCGCCCTGGCGCCCCTCACGAGCTGGTCGGTACGCGGTTACATCGTAACTGCGTACCGACTTGCGGTATCGTGCCCTCACTTACCAGCATTTATTTTGGACCATCACCCAAGCGCATCGCCTGAGCGTTCGCGCTAACCTATTGTAATATTTAGCGAATGTTTGACGAAAACTGAGCGCCGGGCGTGATCTCCGGTTGTCTACCCTACGGCCTGTAGACCACGTATCGTCTCGACTGAAACGAAAATCCGCGGGTGAAGGTACAATTTGCGGAGATCAGCCGTGAGACAATGCTCATTCGACGCCGACAAATGACGTTGTCTTTACCGCACGTTCTCAAGCTGTCCTGAATACGTCTACGCCCCATTTGCGTCATCCGAGCGGGCGTTTGCTCTTCATCCGGCTCGCAACACCAAACCGGGCGCATGCCTACGCCCAATTTTGCCACCTGTAGCAACGTCTGCTTTGCGCCCGGTTCGCAACGCCAAACAGGGCGTGCAACTGTGTCCGACTTGCGCCATCTGGCCGAGCGTTTGGCCTACGCCCGAATTGCGCCATCTAACCGGGCTTCGTCCTACGCTCGGCTGGCAACATCCTGTAGAACTCAGGCCTGGGCTCGCCCTTTGACGCTTGGCCGAACATTGGCTCAACGCCCGGTTTGCGACATCAGAGTAGGCGTATGTCTGATTTTCAGCTCGCCCATCTTACCTAGCATCCGATTTACGCCCTTCCAGCAGTACCTATTCGGGCGTAGGCCTACGCCCGATACGCGCTACCTGACAGGGCGTCTGCTCTGCGTCCGGCTCGCGGCATCAAACCGGGCGTTCACCTCACGCCCGATTCGCAGCGACGCGATCTGAAGCGCGATCGAACAGACCTAGTGCACTGACGCAAATACAAGATTCACACGGAGGATGAGGCGTGCGAGTCTGGGCGATGGCTCAGACGGTG
>CALMGA010000451.1 GCA_937863205.1 uncultured Beijerinckiaceae bacterium
CGCCGGAAGGGCGGCGGCCTCCACCAGCGTTACGTTGGCGGGTGCCTTCGCCAGCCGCTCGGCTGGTACGCAGATCACGCCCGCCATGGCTCCAAAGGTTCGATGCGGCATGACTCCCCACACGCGGTCGCCCGGCGCGAACGCGCCTGGGCAGCCGACGCCAACCGCGTCGACGACGCCGGTGAAGTCGACGCCCACGCTTGCGGGAAATCTTTTGCCCATGACAAGCGAGACCTTGCCCGCTCGAACAACGTGCTCTCCGCCGCTCAGGCTCGCGGCGTGGACCTGAATGCGCACGCAGTCGTCGGTGAGCGCGGGAGGCTGCACCGCGGCCACGTACAGCACGTCGGCTGGCCCGAACCGGTCGTATCTGACGGCTCGCATGGAACTGGACGTGTCGTGGACACGATCGGTGGATGTCATGCTGGCTCACAAAGCAAATAAACCGTTGCTTTGAGCGGTTGCAGCGCTTTGTCAAGGACCGAAGGGTGCTTCCATACGATTGGACGTCCGAGCGCGACCGACCCCGAGCGGGATGATCGTGGACGGCTGCTTCTTGCTCTCAGCGTCCGGAAGCGGATCGAACGCTATCGGCCAACCCAGGTCGTAGTACAGCAGTGCGTTTACGTCACCCGCCAAGCAGTTGGCAGAGTGGCCGGCAAACTAGGTTCCGCCGTCGCGGCCGAGCGACCCGACCAACGATCGTGTCGTTGCGGGAAGTTACACCTCTTGGTGCGCCATAGGGTCAGAGCTTCAAGTATGCTGCATCCAAGCGTACGGGTGTTCACGCACGCGCCTCTTTGAGCCTCAGCGGTTGCTGAGCGTCAGGACGGCGGCCGGCAGGCGCTCGCCCTTAATGGAGACCTGCGAGAGCGCGCCTTCGATCTCCTGAAGGTCGTCCGACGTTAGCTCGACATCGGCCGAGCCGAGGTTCTCCTCGAGCCGGTGCAGCTTGGTCGTGCCGGGGATCGGAACGATCCAGGGCTTCTGGGCCAGCAGCCAAGCGAGGGCGACCTGGGCGGGCGTCGCCTGCTTTTGCGCGGCAATCTCCTTGATGCGGTCGACCAGGGTCATGTTGGCAGCGATGGCTTCGGGCGTGAACCTGGGAGAACTAGCTCGGAAGTCGTCTGAGGCGAGCTCCGTACCGGTGTTGATCTTCCCGGTCAGGAAGCCGGCGCCAAGCGGGCTCCAGGGCACGAAGCCCACGCCGAGCTCCTCGCAGGCGGCGAGTACGCCATTTTTCTCGACGTCCCGCGTCCACAGCGAATACTCGCTCTGCATGGCGGCGACCGGCAGCACCGCATGCGCCTTGCGCAGGGTCGCGGCGCTCGCCTCGGACAAGCCGAAATGCTTGACCTTGCCGGCCTCGACTAGGGCCTTGACGGTTCCGGCAACGTCCTCGATCGGCACGTTTGGATCGACCCGGTGCTGATAGAGCAGATCGATCGTCTCGACCTTCAGCCGCTGCAGCATGGCGTCGACCACCTCGCGGATGTGCTCGGGGCGGCTGTCGAGGCCGTAGCGGGAGCCGTCCGGCCGGATGCCCCAGCCGAACTTGGTCGCGATCACCACCTGCTCGCGGAAGGGGGCGACGGCCTCGCCCACCATTTCCTCGTTCGTGAAAGGGCCGTATGCCTCGGCCGTGTCGTACAGGGTGACGCCGTGCTCATAGGCGGCGCGGATCATCCTGACGCCTTCGGCGCGCTCCGGCGGTTCGCCGTACATGCCGGAGAGACCCATGCAGCCGTAGCCGAGGGATGAAACTTCGGGACCATTGCGGCCGAGCGTTCGCGTATTCATCTGCATCCTACTCCTGCGCTTGACGGGGCTTCGGCCGACGCCGAATGGACGTCCTCTGGCCAGCCTTCACTTGATCGACGGTTCGTCGCCCTCGACGCGGCAGGGCGTCGCCGAGCGGCAGCGTGGGAAGCATCATTGTCCCGTGGTGGCCATCAGGTGCTCGGGATAGCGTTCCCCCTCGACGGGGATGGCGTTCGCCGCACGCTCGATCCGGGCGAGGTCGCCCTCGCTGAGGGCGAGCTCCGCCGCCGCCAGGTTCTCCTCCAGGCGGTGCAGCTTGGTGGTGCCGGGGATCGGCACGATCCAGGGCTTGCGGGCCAGCAACCAGGCCAGCGCGACCTGGGCCGGCGTGGCGGCCTTCTCGTCCGCGATGCGCTTGAGCAGGTCGACCAACGCCTGGTTCTTCGCCATCGCCTCGGGCGTGAAGCGCGGCAGGATGGCCCGGAAGTCGCCCTCGCCGAGCTTGGTGTCCTTGCTCATCGCGCCGGTGAGAAAGCCCTTGCCGAGCGGGCTGTAGGCGACCAGGCCGATGCCGAGCTCCTCGCAGGCGTCGAGGATGCCGTTGCTCTCGGGGCCGCGCGTCCACAGCGAGTACTCATTCTGCAGCGCGGTCACGGGCTGCACCGCATGGGCGCGGCGCACGGTCTGCGCGCCTGGCTCCGACAGGCCGAAGTGCCGGACCTTGCCCGCGGCGATCAGCTCCTTCACCGCCCCGGCGACGTCCTCGATCGGCACGTTCGGGTCGACGCGGTGCTGGTAGAACAGATCGATGACCTCGATGCCGAGCCGCTTCAGCGAGGCATCGGCCACCGCCTTGATCTGCTCGGGCCGGCTGTTCATGCCGGCCATCTTGCCGTCCACGATGTTGAAGCCGAACTTAGTCGCGATCGTCACCCGGTCGCGAACGGGACGCAGCGCCTCGCCGACGATCTCCTCGTTGGTGTAGGAGCCGTACACCTCGGCGGTGTCGAATATGGTGACGCCGCGCTCGACGGCCTGGCGGATCAGGCTGACGCTCTCGGCGGTACTGAGGCTGTGGCCATAGCTGAAGTTCAGGCCCATGCAGCCGAAGCCGATCGCGGCGACGTCGAGGCCGCTTCGTCCCAGTGTGCGCGTTTGCATGATGACGCTTTCGCTTGATGTTATCGGTCGGCGGACCGCAATTGGTGGACCGCGTGCTTGATCATCTAGCCTGTCCCGGCTTCACCGATTAGGGGCTGCAATCCGCATGCACCTATGAGACGCTCTCATGGATGGCTCGGTCGGACCTGCACGACATCACCGCCTTCCTCGCGGTGGCGCGGGAGGGCAGCTTCACCCGGGCGGCGGCGCAGCTGGGCGTCTCGCAATCGGCGCTGAGCCATGCGCTGCGCGGCCTCGAGGAACGGCTCGGGTTGCGGTTGCTGACCCGCACCACCCGCCGGGTCGCGCCGACGGAGGCCGGCGAGCGGCTGATCCAGGCGGTGGGGCCGCGGCTGGCGGAGATCGACGCCGAGCTGGCCGCCCTCACCGCGCTGCGCGACAAGCCAGCCGGCACGGTGAGGATCGCGGCCGGCGAGCACGCGGCCGAGCTGGTTCTCTGGCCGAAGCTGCAGCCGCTGCTGCGCGACTACCCGGACATCAACGTCGAGATCGTCGTCGACAACGGCCTGACGGACATCGTCGCGAACCGGCTCGACGCCGGGGTGCGCCTGGGCGAGCAGGTGGCCAAGGACATGGTGGCGGTGCCGATCGGGCCGGAGATGCGCATGGCCGTGGTCGGCGCACCGGGCTACTTCAGAGATCGGTCGAAGCCGCGGGCGCCGCAGGACCTGACCGCGCACCGCTGCATCAACCTGCGGATGCCGACCGCCGGCGGGCTGTACGCCTGGGAGTTCGAGAAGGACGGGCGCGAGCTGAAGGTCCGGGTCGAGGGGCAGCTGGTGGTCAACACCGCGATGCTGGCGCTCAGGGCCGCGCTGGAGGGAGCTGGCCTCGCCTACGTGCCCGAACAGCGCGCGCAGCCTCATCTCGCCTCAGGCGAGCTGGTCGGGGTGCTGGCGGCATGGTGCCCGCCCTTCGCCGGGTTCCACCTGTACTACCCCAGCCGCCGGCAGCATGCCCCTGCCTTCGCGCTCGTCATCGACGCACTGCGTTATCAAACGCCGGTCTCACCCGGACCTTGATCCACCGTGTTGGCTTTTGTGCCCCGTTGCTGTTGCGCCGCGGCAGGGCGAAGATCGCCAAGCAACGTCTGCTTGTTCCTCGCCCACGCTCCAGAGCGGACAAGCACCTAGAGCATCGGACCGCATCTCGGACGCGGTCCGACGCTCTAACTCTTTGTTGGCGC
>CALMGA010000452.1 GCA_937863205.1 uncultured Beijerinckiaceae bacterium
TCTTGGTCGAGTGCCCCGGTGAAGCCGGCGCCATCGGTGGAGTCGCCGTGGAGCGCGCCATCCGCCCACCACAGGGTGTTGACCGCGCCGAGCCGCGCGGCCGTCGGCGTGAGGTGGTGGCAGAACGAGGCGGCCGCCTCCTTGTGCGGGATGGTGACGTTGCCGCCGACGAGGCCGCGGGCCGGCATGGTCTCGACGAAGGCCGCGAGGTCCTCCGGCGCGACGGCCGCCTTGCCGTAGCTGCCGGCGAGGCCCATCGTCCGCAGCCAGTGCGTATGGATCAGCGGCGAGCGCGAATGCCCGACCGGCCAGCCGATCACGCAGGCGCGCCCGGCATCCGGCCCGATGTCCGCGCTCATGCCGGGCAGGCGCCGATGGCGCGCAATCGCGCCAGCAGCGGCAGCATCGGCAGGCCGAGGATCGTCGACTGCTCTCCCTCAACCCGCTCGAAAAGGTGCACGCCGAGCCCCTCGATCGCGTAGCCGCCGACGCTTGTCAGCGCATCGGCGCCGACGAGATCGAGGTAAAGATCGATGAAAGCGGCGCTGAACGGGCGGCACGCGAGGTGCGCCGCCTCGCACGCCTCGGCCAGCACCTCGCCGTCACGGGCAAGGCAGAAGGCGGAATGCAGCGTGTGCGTGCGGCCGGCGAGCGACAGGATCTGCGCGCCGGCGGCGGCGCGGCTGCCCGGCTTGAACAGCACGGCGTCCCCCAGCGCAAGGGTCTGATCGGCGCCGAGCACCAGGCGTCCGGGACTGTGCGGGCTGAGGGCGAGCGCCTTGCCGCGCGCCAGCGCGGCGGCGATCGCGGCGGAGCCGGCCCCGGCTGTTCGCAGCGGCTCGGCGACCGCGCGCTCGTTGATGCCGGCGTCGACCGCCTCGACCGGCAGTCCGGCGGCGGCGATGAGCGCGCGCCGCGCCTGGCTCTTGGAAGCCAGAAGCAGGGGACGCGGCAGCAGCCACAGGCTCGGGAGTGCGGTCAAAGCGGCCTCAGTCCAACGCGATGGACTTGTGGCGGTGGCTTCGCAGCAGGTCGGTGATCGCCGCCGCCGTTTCCTCGATGGATCGGCGGCTCACGTCGATGGTCGGCCAGCCCTGGCTTTCGAACAAGCGCCGCGAGCCGTTGAGTTCGTCGGTGATGTTCTTCTTGTCGACGTAGTCCGGGATGTCCTGGCCGTGCGACAGCACCCGGCTGCGGCGGACCTGGACGATGCGGTCGGGCGTGGCCAGCAGCCCGACCACCAGGGGGCGGATCAGCGTGCGCACCGACTTGGGCACGGGAACGCCGGGCACCATCGGCAGGTTGGCCGTCTTGAACCCGCGGTGGGCGAGGTAGATGGAGGTCGGCGTCTTGGACGTGCGGCTGATGCCGAGCAGGACGATGTCGGCCTCCTCGTAGTTCTCGACGTTCTGCCCGTCGTCGTGGGCCATGGTGAAATTGAGGGCGTCGATGCGCCGGAAATAGTCGGAGTTCAGGGTGTACTGGGCGCCGGGCCGCGGCGTGGCGTCCATGCCGATGTAGTTGTGGAAGAAGTCGAGCACCGGCCCGAGCACCGACAGCGTCGGGGCGCCGGCCTCGCGGCAGGCCGCCTCCAGCCGCTGGCACAGGTCGGGTTCGACGAGGGTGTAGAGCACGATGCCCGGCACCGTCTCGATCTCGCCGATGGCGCGGTCGAGTTGATCCATCGTGCGCACGAGGGGATAGACGTGCTCCATCACCGACACGCCGGCGTATTGCGCGACCACGGCGCGGCTCACCGCCATCAGCGTTTCGCCGGTCGCGTCCGAGATGAGGTGCAGGTGGAACCGTGTGCGCGTCGCCGCCTCCGCACCGACGGGGAAAGCTGGGGACGGCGGTGGACAAGCCGCGTGCCGTGCCGGTCGGTGCCTCCGCGTTAGCCCGGCGTCAGGATTTCTTCAACAGGAGAGACGCCGGGACGGCCCCGCGGCACCCGATCGGGAAAACGTTAACAAAACGTTAACCTTGGGCGCGGACGGGCGCGGCGGCCGTCAAGCGCCTGCCGGCGTTTACGATTCATTAAGATCTTCGGCGCCGTCCCGCCCCTGTGAACAAGACTCGCAACTCCCGCCGCACGTGGGTGATTGTGCGCCGTCGCCGATGAGCTTAATCGGGGGGTCAATAAGAAGAAACAAGAAGACTCTCTTTAAAAGGTTTTAAGGGTTTGACCGGGGAAAGCCACGCGGGTCCGAGGCGGATCGAAGGCGGCGCGATCGAGAGCGGGCGTTTCCTCCGGGCCTTGGCCGGCGAGCCGGTATGGCCGCCGCCGCTCTGGCTGATGCGCCAGGCCGGGCGCTACCTGCCGGAATATCGCGCCATCCGCGCCGAGGCCGGCTCATTCCTGAAGTTCTGCTACGATCCCGCCGCGACGGTGGAAGCGACGCTGCAGCCGATCCGCCGCTTCGGCTTCGATGCGGCCATCGTGTTCTCCGACATCCTGGTCATCCCCGACGCGCTGGGGCAGCGGGTCAGCTTCGAGAGCGGCGAAGGTCCTCGCCTGGACCCGATCACCGACGGGCGCGGCTTCGACCGCCTGCGCGGCGAGATCGACCTCGCCCACCTCGCCCCCGTGTTCACCACCATCACCCGCCTGAAGAGCGAGCTGCCGGCGGGAACGCCGCTGATCGGCTTTTGCGGCGCGCCGTGGACGGTGGCCAGCTACATGGTGGCCGGGCGCGGCACCCCGGATCAGGCGCCGGCCAGGGTGCTCGCCTATCGCGAGCCCGAGCTGTTCCGCCGTCTCGTCGACCGGCTGGTGGCCGCTTCGATCCGCTATCTCCGCCGACAGGTCGAGGCGGGGGCGGATGCGATCCAGATCTTCGACACCTGGGCGGGCGTGCTTCCGGCCGGCGAGTTCGAGCGCTGGTGCGTTGAGCCGGTGGCGGCGATCGTCGCCGGCCTGCGCGAGGCCCATCCGCGCATCCCGGTGATCGTCTTCGCCAGGGGCGCCGGCCCTCGCCTGCTCGAACTCAAGGACGCAACCGGCGCCGACGCCCTCGGCCTCGACACGTCGGTGGACCCGCACTGGGCCGCGCGCTCGCTACCCCCGACCACCGTGCTGCAGGGCAACCTCGACCCGCTCGCCCTGCTCGCCGGCGGCCATGCGCTGGAAGCGGCCGTCGGGCGAATCCTCGCCGCCTTTCGCCACAGGCCGCATATCTTCAACCTCGGCCATGGCATTCTGCCGGAAACACCGGTAGCCAACGTCGAGCGGCTGGTGGACCTGGTGCGCCGCGGCCACCCTGCGCAGGATCCGCGCTGACCGCGCCGTTCGTCCCGCGCTGACCGTTTCGCGCTACTTCGAGGGTTCGCTTGGGTTACCTCTGGCTGAAGGCCGTGCACGTCCTGTCGATCATCTCCTGGATGGTCGGCATGCTCTACCTGCCCCGCCTGTTCGTGTACCACGCCGATGCCGGCCCAGGCTCGCCGCAGGCGGCGACCTTTGCCGTAATGGAGCGGCGCCTGTTGCGCGGCATCATGCTGCCCGCCATCATCGTCGTGTGGATCACCGGCGTGTGGCTCGCGATCCAGGGCGGATGGCTGAAGGCCGGCTGGCTGCACGGCAAGCTGCTGCTGATCGTGCTGATGAGCGGTCTGCACGGCTATCTGTCGGCCGAGCGCAAGCGCCTCGCCGCGGGAACGAGCCGGCGCTCGTCGCGCGATTTCCGCATTCTCAACGAAGTCCCGACCGTGCTGCTGATCGGCATCGTCGTGCTGGTGATCGTCAAGCCGTTCTGAACCTGAAGCCCCCGGAAGCGGAAGGGGACGGCAGAACGCAGGTCTCGGGGCGCCGCCGGCCTTGGGGGAAGCGGATCACAACGGCTCCGCGATCCCCGCCCCGGAGCACAGGCTCCGAGGCAGAACAGCATTGGACCGCGTCCGATCAGCGGTGGCGCTTGCGAGGCTTCACGACCTTCTTCACCGGCTTTTTCGCCGTGGTCGGCTTAGGTGTGGTCGCCTTGGGTACGGTTGTTTCGGGTGCCGCTGTCTTGGGTTCGGCTGCGGGTGCCGGCGTGGTCGGAGCGGTCGTGGCGGCCCCCGAGTTCTTTGGATCGGCCGGTGCGATGGTCGGCGCCCCGTTGGTCGCCTTGGGATTGGCCGGCGCCGGATTCGACGGGTTTGGCACTTCCGGCGCGGTTGTCTGGGCGATGGCGAAGTGTGAGGTCGCGACAAGGGCGACCAGCGTGATGGCTGCGAATTTCGAAATGGTCATAGGACTCCCCGGCTTAACTGCCGGAGCAGATAACACCGAGAGCCCCGCCGCGTTCGCTTGCCACATTATCACGTTGATAAAGAACGCGTTGCCCGAGCCGGTCGCCGCGCCTCAGCGCGGGGCGAGCACCATCACCATCTGCCGTCCTTCCAGCGAAGGCTCGGCCTCGACCTTGGCCAGCGTTCCCGTCTCGGCCTTGACGCGTTCGAGCAGCCTGTAGCCGATGTCCTGGTGGGCCATCTCGCGGCCGCGGAAGCGCAGCGTGACCTTGACCTTGTCACCTTCCTCGAAGAACCGGCGCACGGCCTTCATCTTGGTGTCGTAATCGTGCTCGTCGATGCCCGGCCGAAGCTTGATCTCCTTCAGCTCCACCGTTTTCTGACGCTTGCGCGCTTCGGCCGACTTCTTCTGCTCGGCGAAGCGGTGCTTGCCGTAGTCCAGGATCTTGCAGACGGGAGGATTGGCGTTGGGCACGATCTCCACGAGATCGAGGCCGGCTTGTTCGGCGATCTCGAGGGCCAGCGTCGTGTCGGTGACGCCGCGGTTCTGCCCTTCGGCGTCGATCAGCTGCACTTCCCGAACGCGTATGTCTCGGTTGGTCCGCGGTCCGTCCTTCTGCGGGACCGGGGGAGCTTTCATGGGTCGGCGAATGGGGTCACACTCCTGATCGTTGGCAAGATCGGTCGGCACGGATTCGAGGATCGCTTCGACGCGCCGACCATCGGGAAAGATCGGATGCGGACTGGCCAAAGTCAATGAAGCCCTTCGGATGCCCTTTCAACATTCGCCGCACCGTATCCCGCCCTGCCGGCGGTTCCAGATCCGGCAAGCGCTAGGAAAGAGCCCTGTCGCGCTCCAGCAGGGTCGCGTAGGCGTCCAGGGTTCCGCGCGTCATGCGCTCCACGGAGAAGCGCTCCTCGACTTGCCGGCGGGCGCGCTGCCCGAGGGCGTCGCGGCTGCTCGCACCCAGCGCCAGCGCTTCGCCGAGCGCCGCCGCCAGCGCCTGCGGGTCGCTCGGCGAAACGCGCCAGCCGGTGCGCCGGCCAGCCTCGACGTCGGGCGGGGCCAACACCGTTTCGGGCAGCGCGCCGAGGTCGGACACGACCACCGGCGTGCCCACGCCCTGCGCTTCCACGGCGATGCGACCGAAGGCTTCGGGCTCGATGGATGGCACCACCACCACTGCGGCGGCGAGAAGCGCGGCCGGCATGTCGGCGCAGTCGGCGACCCGCGCGACCCGCCCCTTCAGGCCGGCCGCAGCCACCGCCACCTCGATCTCGCGCCCGAAGCTGCCTTTGGCCGCGTCGGGAGCATCGCCCACGAACACCAGCTTGAGATCACCCGTCCCGCGCTCGCCCAGCAGGCGCACCGCCTCGATGAGCACCTTGTGGCCTTTCCAAACGCTCGGCTTGGCGACCAGAAGCAGGATGCGCTCGTCGGGGGCGACGCTCCAGGCGAGACGCAACGCCTGCACGCGGGCGGCGACGATGGCGGCCGGGGTGAACGGCCTGAGATCGACGCCGGGCCGCACCAGCGCGACTTGGCCGGCGGCGGTCGGGTACAGTGCCGTGATGGTGGCGGCGGCGAACTTCGACCCCGCCATCACCACGTCGCCCTTCGCCATGATGGAGCTGTAGCGCTGCCGGACGACGCCCTGCCCCGGCGACAGCTGGACGAGGCTGGTGGCGAAGGGCACCTTGGCGCGGCGGGCGGCGGCGTGGCTGATCCAGCCGGCGCGGCGCGAGCGGGCATGGACGAGATCGACCTGTTCGCGTCCGATCAGCTTTTGCAGGCGACGCGACAGCAGGGCCATCGCGATCGGATTGCGGTTCTGCGAGGGGAAATCCAGCCACACGCCGCCCTTGGCCTGCAGCTCGGGGACGAGGCGGCCGGCCGGGGCGGCGACGAGCGGGCGGGCGCCGGCCTCGGCCAAGGCGGCGGCGACGGCGATCACGGCCAGGCTCCCTTCGGGGCTGCCGTCGGCCTCGGCCAGGGTGGGGGCGACCTGCAGGATCGTGCGGCCGGCAAGCCGATGGGTCCCCCGCCGGTGCAGGGAGAAGCCGAAATCCTCGTTCACTGGACGATTCCTCGGCTGAAGCGTGCCAACGGTCGAGGGCACGGTGACGGGCGCTGGGATGGGCATGACTAAACCGGCAAGCTTAACGCAAGCGAAACATCTGATGCTCGGCGAGGGGGCCGACGCGCGGCGCCTCGCCATCCGCCGCCGCGACGGTGAAGGACCGGCCCTCGTCTGGCTCGGTGGCTTCCGCTCGGACATGATGGCGACCAAGGCGTGCGCGCTGGACGAATGGGCCTGCGATCGCGGCCGGGCCTGCGTGCGTTTCGATTATTCCGGGCACGGCGAGTCGGGTGGCCGCTTCGAAGACGGCACGATCGGGCGCTGGCTGGCAGACAGCCTCGCCGTGATCGCCGGGGAAACGCAGGGACCTGTCGTGCTGGTTGGCTCCTCCATGGGCGGCTGGCTCGCCCTTCTCGCGGCGGCGCGGCTGGCGGCCGCCGGCACCGCGCCGGCCGGGCTGGTGCTGCTGGCGCCGGCCGTGGACTTCACGCAGGCGCTGATCTGGCCCAGCCTCGATGAGGCGGCGCGGCGCGCCATCGAGGAGACCGGCCTCCACCTGCGTCCTTCGGCCTACGGCGGGCCGGTGCCGATCACCCGCGCGCTGATCGAAGAGGGACGCCGGCACCTGCTGTTCGGCGGCACGGTCCGCGCCCACGCGCCGGTGCACATCCTGCAGGGCATGGCCGACCCCGACGTGCCCTGGCACCATGCGATGACCCTTGTCGAGCACCTCCAACACGATCCCGCGGTGCTGACGCTGATCAAGGACGGCGACCACCGGCTGTCGCGGCCGGCCGACATCGCCCGGCTGCTGGCGGCCGTGGCCGGCATCACGGGGGACGCGTGAACCGCGGTCGAGCGCCGTCGGGCTCGACGGAGCGCTGTTGCGCTCGGCGAAGGGATGGGCCACATAGCGCTCGGGAGGTTGGCGGTGGACGTTCCACTCGCCAACCGGGTCAGGTCCGGAAGGAAGCAGCCCTAACGAGACCGGGCGGGTCTCTGTCCAACCTCCCACCCGCATCGGCCCGGCCGATCGGCGCATGGGGCCGGCCAAGTGCCTCGGCATCGAACCATCCGGCGTTGAGGACGAGGGGCGCGAGGGGCATTTGACGACGGCAACACCGGCTCCCGTGTTCGCCGACCCGATCCGCGGCCTCAGCCCGAGCGACTGCTACTTTTATCACACCACCGCCATCCCCGGCCGGGGCACGATCTCCGGCGAGTGGGATCTGGCGCCGGGCATCGATCGCTACCTCGGCCGGGTGCCGCTGGCCGGGCGCAGCGTGCTCGATGTCGGCGCCGCCACCGGTTTCCTCACCTTTCACATGGAAAAGGCCGGTGCGCGGGTGATCTCCTACGACCTGTCGGAGGCGCAGGGCTGGGACATCGTGCCCCTGTCGGCCATCGACGTGGCCGAGCACGCGCGCGGGCGCAAGGCGCACATCCGCGCGATCAACAACGGCTACTGGCTATGCCACGAGGCCAACCGTTCCACCGCGCGGATGGCGCACGGCACGGTGTATCGCATCGACCCCGCGCTGGGGCCGGTCGACGTCAGCGTCTTCGGCAGCATCCTTCTGCACCTGCGCGACCCGTTCCTGGCCTTGCACAACGCCGCCGCGATCACGGGCGAGACGATGGTGGTCGCCGACCTCATGCCGCTCGCCGGCCTGCACTCGATGCTGCTGTCGCGCCTCGTCGCGCCGCTGTTCGGCCGCGCCATGCGCTTCAAGCCGCGCTTCGCCCGGCCCGGCCCGTGGGAAACCTGGTGGGACCTGCCGCCGCCGTTGGTGGTCGAGTTCCTCGGCGTGCTCGGCTTCGAGAAGGCCGAGGTGACCACCCACACCCAGTTGCTGGGGGGCAAGCCGATGCCGATGTACACGGTTGTCGCCACGAGAACCAAGCCGACGGTGCCGCTGGACCCGTCGTAGCGCTCGCGCCGTGGGGGCATCGATGCGGCGGGCAGGCGCGGCTGCATGGACCGGCGCCGTCATGCTGCTGCCCATCCCAGCAGGTTCGTGTTGGCAGGCCAATGCTTCACCCGCTTCGCTTTCTGACAAGCCGCAGGTTTTGATCGCAAAACCGCGGGGCACTTTTGCGAAACCTGGTCAGGGCGCCTCAAGGATCCAGTCCACCGCCCGCGCGAGGTCGTCGGCGACATGCGTGGGCGCGGGATCGACGCGGCGTTCGTCGCCCTCGCGGTACTTGCCGGTGCGCACGAGCACGCCGGCGAGCCCGGCCTTCATCGCACCGCCGACGTCCGACTCGACGTCGTCGCCGACCATCGCCGCCGTGCCGGCTCCCAGGCTGTCCAGCGCGGCCCGGAAAAAGGCCGCCGCCGGCTTGCCGATCACGTCCGCCCGCCGCCCGCTCGCATATTCCAGCGCCGCGACGAAGGGGCCGGCATCGAGGCTGAGGCCGCCGTCGCCGTCGCGGAAGCTGCGGTTGTTGGCCAGCGCCAGCAGGTCGGCGCCGTTTTCCAGCGCGCGAAAGGCCGCGTTGAGGTTGCCGTAGGAGAAGCTGTCGCCGGCATCGCCGACCACAACGGCCGCCCCCTCGCCCCGCGATCCCGGCTCGGTTGGGAAATCCTCCGCGAGGTCGGGGTGCACCAGCAGGTGCGGCACGCGCCCGCGCAGGACGTGGCGCGCCGCCACCGCGGGGGTGAACACTTCGTCGGCCGAAACCTTGAGCCCGAGATGTTCGAGGTCGGCGACCAGGACGCGCAGCGGCCGGCGCGTGGTGTTGGTGAGGAAGCGTACGGCGACACGGTGACGCCGCAGCCTGTCGACCGCCTCCACCGCACCGGGGATCGCCTCGCTGCCGACGTAGACCACGCCGCCGAGATCGAGCAGGACACCGGAAAAACGAGCCATCGACCGCGAACGCTCCCAGGCACGCCCATGTCCACAGGATGCGCCTTACAGGAACGGTGCCAGGGATCGGAAAAGGATCGGAAGCGGCGGCCCTTGACCGGCCGGCACGGTGGTTCCACACCCGAGGCATGAGCGACGGACTTCTCCCGGACGATCCCAGCCCGACCGAAGGCCGGCCCAGCGAAGGCTTGGGCAAGCTCTTCGCCGACCAGGACCGGCAGCTCGCCGCGCAGGTGCCCCAGGCTGCGGCCGAGGGTGCCGTCAAGGCCGAAGCCTACCGCGTGCTCGCCCGCAAGTACCGGCCGTCCGCCTTCGAGGACCTGATCGGCCAGGACGCCATGGTGCGCACCCTGTCGAACGCCTTCGACCTCGACCGCATCCACCAGGCCTACATGCTGACGGGCGTGCGCGGGGTGGGCAAGACCACCACCGCCCGCATCCTCGCCCGCGCCTTCAACTACCAGACGGCGGAGATCACCCGGCCGACGATCCGCATGGAAACGCTCGGCCACCACTGCCAGGCGATCATCGAGTCGCGCCATGTCGACGTGATCGAGATGGACGCGGCCTCCCACACCGGCATCGACGACGTGCGCGAGATCATCGATTCGTCGCGCTACCGCCCGGTGATGGCGCGGGCCAAGATCTACATCATCGACGAGGTGCACATGCTCTCCAAGCAGGCCTTCAACGGCCTGTTGAAGACGCTGGAAGAGCCGCCCGACCACGTGAAGTTCCTGTTCGCCACCACGGAGATCGAGAAGGTGCCCGTCACCGTGCGCTCGCGCTGCCAGCGCTTCGACCTGCGCCGCATCGAGCCACCGGTGATGGTCGCCCACCTCGCCCGCATCTGCGGGAGGGAGAACGTGCCGGTCGAGGAGGAGGCTCTGGCGGTGATCGCGCGCGCGGCCGAGGGCTCGGTGCGCGACGCGCTGTCGCTGCTCGATCAGGCGATCGCGCTGGGCGCCGGAGCGGGACGCACGCTGGATGCGGCGACGCTGCGGGCCATGCTCGGCCTCGCCGACCGCACCCGCGTCATCGACCTGTTCGAGCAGGCGATGCGCGGCGACATGGCCGGGGCGCTCGGCACCTTGAAGGAGCTGCACGACGCCGGCGGCGAGCCCGGCCAGATCCTGGTCGACCTCGCCGACTTCGTGCACTTCGTCACCCGGCTGAAGCTGGTGCCGGCGGCGGCCGACGATCCCGCCGCCTCGCCGGAAGAGCGGGTGCGGGGAAAAGTCTTCGCCAAGGGCCTTTCCATGGCGGTGCTGACGCGGGCGTGGCAGTTGCTGCTGAAGGGCCTGTCCGAGGTCAAGGAATCGCCGCGCCCGCTCGCCGCCGCCGACATGGTGCTGGTTCGTCTCGCTTACGCCGCCGACCTGCCGCCGCCCGACGAGGTGCTGCGCCGCCTGTCCTCTGCCCAACCCGCCGGTCAACCGACCGGCCAATCGATCGGCCAATCGACCGGCCAATCGACCGGCACAGGCGCGTCGAGCCAGCGCGCGGCATCCTTGCAGGCCCCGGCCGCGCCGCAAGGTCGGGCGCCCTCGCAGGCGCCGGCCCTCCCGCAGGCGGCGCCCCACCGGGCTCAGCTCGGCGGCCCGGCGGGCGGC
>CALMGA010000453.1 GCA_937863205.1 uncultured Beijerinckiaceae bacterium
CGGCGGTGGCCTTCGCCGGCAGCCAGGGCAACTTCGAGCTGAACGCGATGCGCCCGATCATCATCAACAACGTCCTGCATTCGGCGCGCGTGCTCGCCGACGGCTGCGAGAAGTTCCGGCGGTACTCGGTGGAGGGGACCGAACTCGACGAGGGCAGGATAGAGACCTACGTGAAGAACAGCCTGATGTTGGTGACGGCACTGTCGCCGGTCATCGGCTACCAGAAGTCCGCCCACATCGCCGAGAAGGCCGACGCCGACGGCTCGACGCTGCGCGAAGCGGCGCTGGCCTCGGGCGAGGTCGACGCAGCCACCTTCGACAGGGTCTGCGATCCCAAGAGCATGGTCGGCGACGGCGTCGCCGGCGCCTG
The DNA here is from genome assembly GCA_937863205.1 of uncultured Beijerinckiaceae bacterium. The sequence continues at coordinate 371 of CALMGA010000453.1, forward strand.
AGCGGAGGGCGCCCCCATGACCGTCAGTCTCCATTCGGCGCGATGCGCCGCGCAAGCGGCGATCGACTTCGCCGAAGCGCAAGGCGAAGCGATCTGCGTTGCGGTTTGCAACGTCGGCGGCCGATTAGTCGCCTTCTTCAAGATGGACGGGACCGACGCGCTCGCCGGGCATGAAGCCATCCGCCGTGCGATCTCGTCGGCCGGGACCGGGCGGCCCAGCGAGATGGTCGCCACCCAGGCCGGGTCCGCCTCCTCGGCGGCGCTGGAAGGTCTCGGAGCGTCCAACCGGCCCGGTGGGCTGCCGTTCCTTTCGAATGGCGAGTGCGTGGGTTCGATCGGCGTTTGTGGGAGCGCAGGATCCGACGTGGCCTGCGCGAGGGCGGGCGTAGAGGCTTTCGCGGCGCATGGTGCAAAGTCTGGAGGATGATCGGACGCGTGACGGCGGTTCCCGCATCGGTGGGACCGACCAGTCCGCGGACGATTCGCGCGACCGGCGGGACCGCTGTATCAGCTGGCTGCTGGCGGCCGTCGGCAGCTTCGCCGACGCGGGCAGCTACGTGCTCGTCGGCGGCTTCACCGGGCACGTCACGGGCAACACGGTGCTGACGGCGATCTACCTGGTGACTGGCAGGACCAGCTTGGCCTGCGCATCCGTCACGGCCGTCGCGGCCTTCCTGGGCGGCACCGCATCGGGAACCGCATGGCGACCCGCGGGCGAGACACAGTCGTCGCGGCTTCGATGGCCGCTCGTCGTCGAAATCGTCCTGATCGCGCTCGGGCTCGTCTTCCTGGATGCCATGCCGAAACTCGGCAGGTTCCTGTTCGTGCCGCTGGCCTGCTTCGCCCTCGGACTGCAGAACGGGACCCTGACGAAGCTCGGATCCGTGTCGATCCACAGCACCTACATCACCGGCATCTCAACTTCGCTCGTCGGCGCCACGCTTGGTCATCAGGCCACGAAGCGATCGGTCTTGCTGCAGGTGGTCGCGTTTTTCGTTTTCGGAGCCGTCGAGGGAGCTGCGTGCGTGGAGGGGCTGGGTGGCGCAGGATACTCGGCGATATTCCTCCCGCTGATCGGCGCGCTGGCCGTCGCCGTTCAGGCGCACCGGAGGGACCGAATGAAGCTTCCCATATGATGAGGACGGCATCGGTCCCGCCGCGTGCCGCACGGCGGAGCCGTGGCGATGCAGGCGTCGTCGCGCCGAGCGCGGAAGCGTAGCCATGTGCCGTGAGCGGTTCGCGGACGCGATCTGTCCGCGGGATCACATCTCTCCGGCCGAGCGGGACGGTTCCAGCCATCAGATCTTCGCTCCGACCATCGATCCGGCTCTCCCACCACTGCCGTTGACCGCGGCCCTCCCCGCGGGCCGGCGTCACAGGATGTGTAGGCGTCTGCCGCGCCGCCGTTGACGTCCCGGCTGGCATCGGCGGGCGCACGGCCGCCAGAACCGACCGCGGACCGTCCGACACCCTTCATCCGTGAACGGCGGAGGCGACCGTCAACTGTTCGCGGCACTCGAAAGGAGCCGCCGATGCGTTCACGCCCATCTCAACATCGCCCCCCTGATGTTCCCACCGCGGATCGGCGTCGACCAGGACCGGGACGGCTGCGGCCGGTCTCTCGACAAGCCGGAGGTGGGCCGCTTCCGGGGAGGGCTCGGCTTCCCGAGCCAGTCGGCCGATCCGCAAGCTGGCTGGCCCGTCGCTTCCTCGGTGGGGCTTTTCGGCGGCGAGGGCGCGGGAGAATCCTCCAGCCGGCCGCAATGGTGTCAATCAGCCTGCAATACTGACCCCTGATCGGCGCCCAACGTTGACCCTT
>CALMGA010000454.1 GCA_937863205.1 uncultured Beijerinckiaceae bacterium
CGCGAGCCGGGGTCGCGGGCGACCGACTTCACCTCGATGATGCCGTCGTAGATCTCCGGCACCTCCTGGCGGAACAGCTTGGCCATGAACTGCGGATGGGTGCGCGACAGGAAGATCTGCGGCCCGCGCGGCTCGCGGCGGACGTCGTAGACGTAGGCCCGCGCCCGGTCGCCCGGGCGGAACAGCTCGCGCGGGATCGACTCGTCGCGCCGGATGGTCGCCTCGCCGCGGCCAAGGTCGACGATGACGTTGCCGTACTCGACGCGCTTGACCACGCCGTTGATGATGTCGCCGATGCGGTCCTTGTATTCCTCGAACTGGCGGTCGCGCTCGGCGTCGCGCACCTTCTGCACGATGACCTGCTTGGCCGATTGCGCGGCGATGCGGCCGAAGTCGAAGGGCGGCAGGGTTTCGGCGATCCAGTCGCCGAGCTGGGCGGCCGGGTTTTTGCGCCGCGCGTCGGGCAGCAGGATCTCGGTCGCGTCGTTGTTGATCTCCTCGACCACCAGCAGCAGGCGGGAGAAGCGGACCTCGCCGGTTTTCGGGTTGATCTCGGCGCGCACCTCGGTTTCCTGGCCGTAGCGGGACCGCGCCGCCTTCTGCATGGCGTCCTCCATCGATTCAAGAACGATGGCGCGGTCGATGGACTTCTCGCGGGCGACCGCGTCGGCGATCTGCAGAAGCTCCAGCTTGTTGGCGGCGATCGCCATGGTGCGTACTCCTTGGTGACTCGAACGGGGTCAGGTCGGCTTTCAGGTCGGCTTTCAGGTCGCCTTGGGCGCTCGCGGCGGAGCGGTTCGTTTCGTTGCAGACCGGATGCCGGACGGCAGCAGCGGTTTCGGCTTGGCTGGCCCCCGTGGCGCATCGGCGCCGCCCTGCCGGCTGGCATTGCGCAGGGCGAAGCGTCCGGGACCCTTGGCCGGCGGCATTCCCGGGCTGCCGTCGTCCGACGCCTCGCCCGCTTCGTCACCATTTTCCGACCGCGCGGCAATCGCCTGTGCCGATTTGGCCTGCGCCGCTTTGGCCGCGCGCAGCGTTTCGCGGATCAGGTCGTCGGTCAGCACGAGGCGTCCATCGGCAACATCGCTCAGAGCGAGGTGAACCACCTCGGCCTCGCCGGGCTTGGCATCCAAACGTGTCAGGGACACGACGGACCCGGCTTGGTCGACCGCGTCGATGCGGCCGCGAAAGCGCCGCCGCCCGTCGATCCGCGCCGCGGCATCCGCCTGCAGCTCGACCTTGGCCTCGAAACCAACCGCGCGACGGAAATCCGACACCCGCATCAGCGGCCTGTCGATGCCGGGCGAGGAAATCTCCAGCCGGTACTCGCCCTTGATCGGATCGGCGACGTCGAGCACCGGCGACAACGCCTCGGTGATGCGCTCGCAGCCCTCGACGTCCATCGTGCCGTCAGCCCGCTCGCCCATGATCTGCAGGGTCGGGCCGTCCTGCCCCGACAGCCTGACCCGCACCAGCCGGAAGCCGAGATCGCGCAGCACGGGCGCGCTGAGGCGGGCAATGCCGAGGGCGACGCCATGCTCCTGCGACAAGCGAGGCTCGTCAAGGGAATCGGGCAACGCCGAGGGATCGGTGGGAGGATCGGGTGGCACGCTCAAGTTCTAGACCGCAACGGTGTCCTGCAGGAACGGGGCATCAACGAAACGAGGTCGTGTGCAAAAAGAGCGGGGCTGGCCCACTCTTCAAACGTCCAATGCTGAGGTTGATGGCCAGCATGTACCTCGGCTCGATGTGAGGCGCAAGTCCTCCGGCCGGCCGATCGGACAAGGGTCATGCACACTCAGGCCCTGCACGCCCCGGCCCTGGCACACCCGCGACGCGCGCGCCATCTTCAGGTGGTGGGTGCGGCATCGCGGTGCAGCGGCGCGGACGCGAACTCGCCTTGACGTCCTGCACGGTGGACTATCGTCGCCGGGTTCACCAAAGGTCGCAATGCGCGCGCGGCGCCGAAGCGGCCTATGTGGACACGCGCAAACGTGCATGAAGAGGCCGAAATCATGGTCAATCAACACGCCGTCCCCATCGGCAGCCGTTCGCGGCGGAAACTGGCAAGCCTCGCCGCGAGCCTGCCGGTGCTGGCCACCCTGCTCGGCTCGCCGACGGGCGCGGCCGAGCGCGAAGGCCTCGACGCGCAAACCAAGGCCACTCTGCAGAGCGTCATCACGGGTCAGCTCCAGGCTTTCGAGAAAGGCGATGCGACGGCGGCGGAAGCATTCGCCGCACCGGCCATCAAGCAGCGCTTTCCCCAGCCTTCGCAGTTCCTCGACATGGTGAAGCAGCAGTACGGCGCCTTGATCCATCCGCGCAGTACGCAGTTCCTGGACGTGGTCGATTCGCCGCGCGGCCCATTGCAGAAGATGATCGTGATCGCCGCCGACGGGACGGTGTGGTCGGCGATCTACTCTTTCGAAAAGGTCGATGGTCTTTGGCGGATCACCGGCTGCGGCCTCGAAAAGGACGACACGCAGCAGGAGATCTGAATCGCGGGCCACGACGCGGGCCGGGCGGTTGGATCGCAGCGGTTGCGACAACGACCGAAGCAAGAGGAGCGCGTCCTCGAAGCTTGGATGTCATGAACCGTTCTCCGGTCAAGGAGGCTGATGTCAGGCAGCTTTCCAGGAGATACGGGTCGCGGCAGCGATGGGATTTCCGGGCGGCCCTTTGAAAATTCGCGGCCGAAGACAGAGCGGTTCTGCAACGAGCTTCGCCAGGACTATTTGGCCGGCCGATTGAGTTCGGGTGTCGTCGCTACAACATCTCAGGCAGGGCTAATATGAAGGTGAAGCAGCAGATGGGTATGGCGGCAGACGGGCACGCGAGGGCCGCTCCGGACTCGGCCAAGATGGTCGCGGCACCCGGGGCCGAGCCGGCGCGCGAGCTTTCGCCGGCCGCCGAGCGTGCGTTGGCGGAGGCCGCCGAGCGGCGTCGCCTGCGCGCCGAGGCGCTGGACCTGCCGAAGGAGGTCCACGGCCGCGGCGGCAGCGAGCCGGTCCGCTTCGGGGATTGGGAGGTCAAAGGTCTGGCGGTCGATTTCTGACCGCCGAACGTTTTGCGGTCAGGCGACCGGCAGGGCGGCCTTGGCCTTCTCGACGATCGCGGCGAACACCACCGGCTCGCGGATCGCAAGATCCGACAGCACCTTGCGGTCGATGGCGATCTCGGCGCGGGCGAGGCCGTCGATGAAGCGGGAATACGTCAGGCCGAGTTCGCGCACGGCGGCGTTGAGGCGCTGGATCCATAGCGAGCGGATCGTCCGCTTCTTCACCTTGCGGTCGCGGGTCGCGTACTGCATCGAGCGATCAACCGCCGCCTTAGCTGCGCGGATCGTGTTCTTGCGCCGGCCATAGAAGCCTTTGGCCGCCTGCAGCGTCTTCTTGTGCTTGGCGTGGGACGTGACGCCGCGTTTCACGCGAGCCATGAATTGATCCTTTCAAGAACGAGGTTGAGGCGAGCGGGAAGCTTCAACCGTTGGGCAGGAAGAACTTCTTCACGTTGTCGCCATCGGTCTTGAACAGCACGCTGGTGCCGCGCAGGTTGCGGATCTGCTTGTTGGTCCGCTTGATCATGCCGTGGCGCTTGCCGGCCTGGCAGTACTTCACCTTGCCGGTGCCGGTGATCTTGAATCGCTTGGCGGCGCCGGACTTGGTCTTCAGCTTGGGCATTTTGCGGTCTCCGCGGGGGTTCGAGCCCCTGTTGGTTACGCGGCTGCCGCCGAGCCTCGACAGCCCTGCAACGCCGCCGTCTCGACGGGGGCGACCCGTGAAACGAAAGAACCGCCACGGCAGCCCTGATCGGCCGGACGGTTCGCAAGCGCGCGTTATACGCGCGGTGGCGGGAAAGGCAAGGCGTGCGAGCTTGCGCCAGGGCAATCGCCCGAAGGCCACCATCATCGGGATGTGATGGCGTTTGCGAAGTCGTCATCCTAGCCCAGCGTCTTGCGTTTGACTTCGAGGCTGGCCTTGTCGGGGATGGCCCTGAT
>CALMGA010000455.1 GCA_937863205.1 uncultured Beijerinckiaceae bacterium
CCCGGCGCCGGGCCGGGACGAGGCGCCTCCGCGGCGGCGAGGCCGGCACGCTTCCCGAACATGCGCTACTCCGATGAGCGATCCCGGTCCGGACCGCTCGCGGAGAGCGGGCGTCAGGACGCCTTCTTGCGCGCCAGTCTGCCCATCAAAGGCTTAAGTATGTTTCTCGACGGTCGCCTGATTTCGACCTTCCCCGTGACGTTGCGGGCGAGTTCGGCGAAGCTCGCCGCGATCTTGCTCTGCGCCTCGACCTCGGCGATCATCTGGCCGTTGTTGGCCGCTGTGCCGAACAGCCTGGCTTCGAAGGGAATGGCAAGCTCCACCTTCATGTCCACGGCCTTGCTGAAGTCGGCGAGGCCGATCTCGGGGCGCTTGGGGCAGCCGACCGCGTTCATCACCAGCCGCGGCGGCGCATCGTGCGGACGGCCGGCGCGAAGCGTGTCGATCAGGTTCTTGGCGTTGCGCAGGCACGCCAGCGTCGGTTCGGCGACGAGCACGATCTCGTCGGCGCCGATCAGCAGGCGGCGCGACCATCCCGTCCACAGGTGCGGGATGTCGAGCACGATGCAGGGTGCCGACGCCCGCAGGATATCGACGAGATGGTCGAAGCCGGTCTCGCTGAAATCGTAGAGGCGGTCGAGCGTCGCCGGCGCGGCGAGCACGGACAGGCGGTCGGTGCAGCGTGACAGCAGGCGGTCGACGAGGTTGGCATCGAGCCGGTCGGGCGCGAACACCGCCTCGGCGATGCCCTGCGGCGGGTCCTGGTTGAAGTCGAGGCCGGCGGTGCCGAAGCCGAGGTCGGCATCCACGATCACCGTCTGCAGATGCAGGTCGCGGGCGGCGGCGAAGGCCACGTTGTGGGCGACAACGGACGCGCCGACACCGCCCTTGACCCCCGTCACCGCCACGATCTTGCCCAGCGGATCGGCATCGGCCTGGGTGTACAGCCCCGACAGGGCGCGCACCACGGCGAGCACGTCGAGGGGCGAAACGAGGTAGTCGCTGACGCCGCGACCCATCAGGTCGCGGTAGAGGACGATGTCGTTGTGGCTGCCGATCACCACGACCCTTGTGCCGCTGTCGCAGAATTCAGCGAGGCTTTCGAGCTTGGCCACGATCTCGGCATGGCCGGCGGCGGTTTCGAGCACGATGACGTTGGGCGTGGGCGCGTTGCGGAAGGCTTCCACCGCCGCCGCCGCCCCGCCCATCTGCACCTTGGCGTGCGCGCGCTCCATCCGGCGGTCCTCGAAGGCGCGGCCGATCACCTGCGCGGCCTCGGCCGACTCGCAGAAGGCCTGCACGGAGATGCGCGGGAGGGGCGCGATGACCTCGCTGTCGGCGGCCGGCGACTTCATCAGTTGCTTCCCCCGACGCTGCCGATGTTGCTGTTGCTCACCCGCCAGGACGTGGTCGGGTCGGTCCCGGCGCGGACGGCGCGGATGCCGCGTTCGCGGATCTCGGTGTCGGCCGGCTCCTCGCCGCGGGGCGCGACGAGGTCGCGCGGATCGGAGGTTTGCGCGGCGATCATGGTCTGGGTCGCGCAGCCGAAGTTCCAGTAGGGCTTGTTCTCCCAACCCTCGATGCTCGACCCGGAGGCGAGATCGCTCGGCCATTGCCCGCACTGGTCGGCGACGTTGGCCTTGAGCCCCTCGAAGCTCAGGCGCACCGGCGAGGCGAGGCGAGGGTCAGCGACGGGATAGGTCGCGACCACCACCGTTCTGACGCCGCCGAGCGCCAGCACCCGGCGGATGTCGGCGACCGGCGCGCGCGCCGGGCCGGCGGTTCGCGGCACCAGCACCGTCATCCCGCCCCTGCCGGAGGTGCGGTACTGCTCGGCAAAGGCGTAGACCTGCTTGGCCGTGTGCGCATCGAGGCGGCCCTGCGCCGTCGACGGGAACACGTCGAGCGTGCTTTTCGCCTCGGCGAGCACGATCGGGTGGCGGGCGTGGAAGTCGGCGAGCGGCACGGAGGAGTCCACCACCCGGTCGGTGACGCAGCCGGCCAGCGGGAACAGGGCGGCGAGCGCGGCCGCGGCGATAAGCCGTCTGTTGACGAGCGTGGGGAGCGGCATGTCGTCAATCCTGGATGAAGCCGACGTGGCCATGGAAGTTGCGGGCGGCTTCCGGATTGCTCGGCGTGGCGTAGAGCTTGTTCATCCGCCCGAGCAGCCAGGCCTGCGGGTCGCTTGCGTCGGTGAAGCCGTCGTCGGGCTTGGCGAGCGCGCTCGCCGCCACCGGCTTCACGATGATGGGGGTGACGATGATGATGAGCTCGGTTTCCTGGCGCTGGTAGTCGCGCGAGCGGAACAACGTGCCCAGGATCGGCAGGTCGAGCAGGCCCGGCAGGCCGTTGATGGTCTGCAGGCTCTGCTGCTGGATCAGGCCGGCGGTGGCGATGGAGCCGCCCGACGGCAGCTCGACCGTGGTGTCGTTCTTGCGCGTCAGCAGTCCGGGCGTCGACACGCCGCCGACGATGGCGCCGTGCTGGAAGTCGAGGTCGGCGACCTCGGTGGCCAGGCGCAGCATGATGCGTCCTTCCGACAGGACCACCGGCTCGAAGTTGAGCGTGATGCCGTAGGGCTTGAAGGCGGCGCCTGTGGTGCAGGCCGAGGTCGAGGTGGTGCCGGTGCCCGTCGTCTGCCCGGAGCAGACGAGGCCGGTTGAATAGGGGAACTCGCCGCCGACGGTGAAGTGCGCGGCCTCGCCCGAGATGGCGGTGACGGTCGGCTCGGCCAGCGTCCGGGTGACGCCGTATCGCTCGAAGGCCTGCAGCGTCGCCTTCAGGCCGTTGTAGGAGTTGATGTTCAGCGCGCTCGTCTGGGCGAGGTCGAGCGCACTGGAGCTGGACGACAGCGCGCCGTTGATGGCGAACGGGTTGTACTGCGTCAGCGAGCCCCAGGCCGACGAGGAGATGCCGAGCTGCTTGGCGATGTCGCGGCGCATCTCCGAGATGGTGACCTTGAGCATCACCTGATCGCGGCCGCGGATGGTGAGGGAGTTCACCACCAGGCCGGCTCCCGGCGCGGCGCCGGTCTGGCCCTGCTTGGCGAAGCCCTCCGCCAGGTCGGCCGCGCGGCGCGCTTCTTCGGCCGAGTTCACCTCGCCCGTCAGGATGATCGAGTCGCCGATGGTGCGCACGTTGATGCGCGTCGTCGGCATCGCCGCCTGCAGGATCTGGCTGAGTTCGCCGATGTCGCGCCCGATGTTGATTTCGAAGGACGCGATCTCGCGGCCCTGCCGGTCGAGCGCGAACAGCGAGGTCTGCCCTGTGGCGCTGCCGATGACGTAGATCTTGCGGGCGGTGCGCACGATGGCGTTGGCCACGGCGGGGTTGGCGACGAAGATCTCGGCCGCGTCCTCCGGCAGGTCGATGATCGTGGACTTGCCCACGCCCATGCTGATGCGCTGGGCGCCGCCGTCGGCGCTGAGCGCGGCGCGCCTCGCGCGTGCGCCGGCCGGGGTCGCCGGGGCGATGCCGAGCGCGCCGGCGAGCAGCAGCTTCACAATGGCCGTCGCCGCTTTCCCAGGGGCGAAGCGGGCGGCGGCGCGGCGGCGCGGGATCGCGCTTGGCTCGAACATGGGGTGAACTCCCGTCATCGCACCCGAGCCTGGCTGGCGTTGCCCGAGCGGATGATGGTCATGGTGAGCGGCTGGGGGGCGACGGCGTCGGACCGGCTGCTGTCGACCATCGCCCGCAGCGACAGGTTGAGCTGGCCGGTGCGCTGGGCGAGGACGACCCTCTCGGCCTGTTCCTGCGTCATTTCCAAGGTGGCCGTGCTGCCGATCACCGTGCGCTCGCTCGCCCGCTCCTGGACCATCTGGCCGATGGCGAGGACGCGGATGTTGGCGAGAAGCGTTTCGCTGGTGAAGGTGCCCGGCGCATCGTCGGGGTGGAAGGTGCGGATCACGTCGACCCGGTCGTTGGGCAGGATGAAGCCGCCGGCGGCTGACTTGCCCTGATCGCTGAGGTCGATGGCGACGGCGCGCATGCCGGTGGCCAGCACCGCAGCCATGAAGCCCGAGCCGTTGCCCTTGACGAGACGGTCGATCTTGAGCGGGTCGCCGGGATCGAAGTTGGCGCGCACGATCGCGCCCTTCCAGCTGTCCAGGCCGGCCGGCTGCAGGGAGCGCACGATCGTCCCGGGCGGAAGCTGGTCCCTGGGCCAGGACTGCCAGCGCACGTCGCCGTCGGCGATCACGGACCCGAAGTTCAGGGGACGGGCGGCGACGAGCACGGCTTCGGCCGGCTGCGGCGGAGGCGGCGGCGCGGTTGGCACCCGCACCACCACCGGCTCGGGCTTGCTGCCCATCATGAGGTAGGCGGCGCCGAGCCCCGCCGATAGGGCGATTGCGAGAACGACGAGGCGAGCTGCTTTCATCACCCGTACCGGTCAGGCGCCGAGATCGGGCGCCCCACCGATAAGCGCAGGAAAACATGTTGATATGGTTAACCGTTGGTGCAGGTCTCCAACGGAGCCCGTTGCGCCTTCGGGAGCACCGGACCCAAACGCGCAGCCGGTCGGGGATGACGCCGCCGCGGTGCAACAGGTCGGGGCATCGGAGCGGGTGCCGATGCCCTGAGCGGCCTCGAGTGCCTTGCGCCGCTTCGTCCTCGCTTCTTCGACGCGCAACGGAGCCGGGTCGAACTCGACGTGTGAGAAGGCTGGAAGAGCCCGCTCAGAACGCGGCGGCGGCGCTCCACACGCCGGTCTCGGGGTAGATGAGCAGGCCGGCGATCGCCAGCGCGATCCCGTAGGGGACGCCGGCCCCGCGCTCGTGCAGGCGCGCGACCCAGCCGATCCCGATCATCCAACCCGGCAGCGGCATCAGGCGGGCGTAGATGATGGCAAGGGTGAGCGCGCCGCCGATCAGGGCGGTGTCGAGGCTGTAGTCGGCGAGGTGCTCGAAGCCCATCCACACCGCCGTGGCGGCGGCGAGCTTGGCGTCGCCGCCGCCGATCCAGCTCATCGCGAACATCGCGAAGGTCACGGCGAGGACGCCGACGCCGCAGGCGACGTGCATCGCGATCTGCCAGCTCCCCATGCCGGCGGCTGCGGCGAAGACGGGGAACACCACGATCAGCGCCAGCGAGAGGCGGTTGGAAATCGTCATGGTGAACAGGTCGGACAAAGCCGCGAAGATCATCAGCGCGGGAAACAAGATCAGCGTCGCCGCCTGCAGCATGGTTCGATCCCTCGGCCCCGCCGCCATCGGGTTGGAGCCCGACGGCAGCTCTCGCACGAGGCGATTACCCGTCCGTTACGCTGCGCCGCCGCGGCACCCTGCGGGACGACCCGGCCCGAGTCGGGGGGGACGCGGCGCCAACGAAAAACGGCCCCGGACGAACCGGGGCCGCTGGCGGCGCCGCGCGAGGCGCCCCGACGAACGGGTGCATCAGGACAGGTTGCCGGACACCTGGTTGAACTTGTTGACGAGGTTCTTGCCGACGGTGCTCACGGCGGTGATGATGGCGACGGAGATCAGGCCGGCGATCAGGCCGTACTCGATGGCGGTCGCGCCGGACTGGTCGGCGACGAAACGGTTGAACAAAGACTTCATGTTGGGTCTCCTTGGGATGTACTGCCTGCGTCCCAGCCCGTTCGCCCTGACGCATCCGGCTGGAATAGGTCGGACCCTAGGCATCATCCCTTGCCACGGGGTTAAGGGCGCCGGCGCAGCCGCGGCGGCCGGCACCGGGCTGCCGCCATGCTCAACGAAACGTTGAGAGTTCACCGGTCGAGTCGAGCCCGCTGCGGCCGCTTCATGCTTCCTTCACCGCTTCCGACAATAGACTGGCGTCCGTGCTGTTTGCGTCGGAGTGTACAATGCGTGCCATCAAGTGGCGGGCCGTGCTGGAATCGGCGGCCGCGGTTTTCGCGAACAACCGGGGTCGCCCGGCGGTGCTCGGTTCGGCCCTGCTGGCGTCGGCCTTCGTGATCCCGCCCTCCGCGGTCCGGGCGGAGGAGACGACGATCGTCGCCGTGATCGATCAGGCACGTCTGGTCAAGATCCCGCCGGGGACGGAAACTCTCGTCATCGGCAATCCCACGGTCGCCGACGTCACGCTGCTGAAGCAGAACAGCATGATGATCCTCACCCCTCGCTCGTTCGGGCAAACCAACTTCATCGCGCTCGACGGGCACGGCAATGCGGTCGCGCAATCGGTGATCGAGGTGGTGGCTGGCACCAACACGATGATCGTGCAACGCGGCACGGCGCGCGAATCCTACAGCTGCGCGCCGCGGTGCCAGCCGACCGAGCAGCTCGGCGACGACGACGGCTACGTCAGAAAGAACGCCGATCAGGCGCAGGCCCACACCGCCCGCCTGTCGGGCTCGACCGCACCGACCAGCCTCGGCGTGCTGACGCCGTCGCACTGATCGCGGGGAGGCTCACAGCGAGTGTCTCGCTTGGCCGGATCGTGGTCCGGCGTATGGCGTCCCGCTCCGCGAGGACGCTGCACGGCGTTGAGGATTCGATCGCCGCGCCACCTGCCTGAGCCGCAGCCGTCGCCACCCAAAGCTTGAGGATCGGGCGCAGCCTCCCCGCCACGCTGCGCATGGTCCCCTCACCCGCCCGGAAAGGCGACAAGCCCGCCGCGAACCGCTCCTGCGAGGGTTCCCGGCTACTGTCTCGGCCTTGTTCGGACGGCGGCCGCGATCTCAGATCGTCTGGTTGTAGGCTCCGACGTCCGGGTTCTCGCGCAGGATGGCGTCGACGGCGTGGAACATCGCGCGCATGTTGGCCTCCGAGGTCGGGCTCTCCACCACCACGACGAGCTCGGGCTTGTTGGAGGAGGCGCGCACGAGCCCCCAGGTGCCGTCGGCCACCGTGACGCGCACCCCGTTCACCGTGGTGACGCCGCGGATCGACTGGCCGATCAGCTCGCCCCCCTGCTCCGCCAGCGCCGCGATGCGCTCCGTGACGCGGTTGATGACGCCGTATTTGACCTCGTCGGCGCAGTGCGGCGACATCGTCGGCGAGCCCCACGTCAGCGGCAGGTCGGCATACAGCTCGGCCATCGTTTTCGTCGGGTTGCGGTCAAGCATGTCGAGCACGGCGATGGCGGTGACGAGCCCGTCGTCGTAGCCGCGGCCGATCGGGGCGTTGAAGAAGAAGTGCCCCGACTTCTCGAAGCCGGCCAGCGCCTTGAGGTCGGACACGCGCCGCTTGATGTAGGAATGGCCGGTCTTCCAGTAGTCGGTCGAGACGCCGTTCGCCTTCAACACGGGATCGGTGTCGAACAGGCCGGTCGACTTGACATCGACCACGAAGCGGGCGCGCGGGTGCAGCGCCGAAAGGTCGCGGGCGAGCATCACGCCGATCTTGTCGGCGAAGATCTCGGCGCCGGTATTGTCGACGACCCCGCAGCGGTCGCCGTCGCCGTCGAACCCGAGGCCGACGTCGGCGCCGTGGGCGCGCACCGCGTCGGCCATGGCGTGCAGCATGTGCAGGTCTTCGGGGTTGGGATTGTAGCGCGGGAAGGTGAAGTCGAGGTCGGTGTCGAGCGGCACCACCTGGCACCCCAGCCGCTCCAGCAGACCGGGGGCGAAGGCGCCGGCCGTGCCGTTGCCGCAGGCGGCGACGACCTTGAGCGGACGCTTGAACGGCGGCCGGCGGGCGAGGTCGTCGAGGTATCGCCGGGGAAACTCGGCCTCGTAGGCGTAGCCGCCGCCGGCCGCCGTGCGATAGCTGCCCGACAGCACGATGTCGCGCAGCCGTCCCATCTCGTCGGGCCCGAAGGTGACCGGGCGCTGCACCCCCATCTTGACGCCGGTCCAGCCGTTGTCGTTGTGCGAGGCCGTGACCATCGCCACCGCCGGGCAGTCCAGCTCGAACTGGGCGAAGTAGGCCATCGGCGACAGGGCGAGCCCGATGTCGTGGACGCGGATGCCGGCCGCCATCAAGCCCTGCATCAGCGCGATCTTGATGGACGCGGAATAGGAGCGGAAGTCATGGCCGGTGACGAGCTTGGGCTCGACGCCCATCTCGTGGATCAGCGTGCCCAGGCCCAGACCCAAAGCCTGCACACCCATCAGGTTGATTTCGCGCTCGAACAGCCAGCGCGCGTCGTATTCGCGGAAGCCGGTCGGCTTGACCATTGGCTGCGTTTCAAAGGCGAGCGTGTTGGCACGCAGCGTCGGTTGAGGCTTGGGAAACATCGTGGTCCTGCGAGGTCCTCGCGCGGGGGCGGCGCGCCGCCACCAGGATAAGGGCGTTTCACCCGCCGCGGAACCACCTTTCCCGCACGCGTTGCGGCGCGGCGGCAGGGCCGCAGTCAGTGTGCGCGCATCTTGTAGGCCATGCGGACCACGCCCCAGTGACGGCCAGCGACATAGACCGGCGCGTCGAACTCCATGGTCATCGCCGACCCGTCGCCCATGTTGCGGGCATAGCTCTGCACGAGAAAAGGCCGGAAACTGCGCGACGCCATCAGGCCGACCCGCTCCTTGTTCATTCGCCGGATGCGCGAATGGCGGAAGTTCCACGCTGTGTCGCGGCCGCGGCGGGCCTGCGCGTATCGCTGGTTGTGCACGGCGATGAAGCCGTTGCGGTCCTGCAGCAGGCAGAACTCGGGCTGCGGCGCGCGTTCCAGCTCACCTTCAAGGCGATGCGCCAGCAGCCGATCCAGCACGGCGCTGGAAGCCGTGCGGTACTCGGCCGGATCGAAGTCGCCGACCTCGACGTACTGGTCGTCGAACAGCTCCGTTTCCCTAAGCGTGCCCGCCGCGACCGCGCTCTCGATGGCGGAGGCGACGTCGGCGGCGATCGCCTGCACGCGTTCGACATAGGGCCAGTACAGGGCGCGCAGGCGCCGAAGTTCCTCGGCGATGCGGTCGCGCAGCGCCGGCTGGGCCTCGACGAACACGGTTTCGAATCCCGCCGTGGTCGGCGTCAGCAGCCGGATGGCGAAGCTGCCGAGCACAGGCGTTTCCACCCGCACCGTGTCGCCGAGCACCGTGCTCTGCAGTTCGGGAGGCGTCGCGAGCTGAAGGCCGTCGAGCGAGAGGTCGAGGATGTGAACCTTGCAGCTGCCGCCGCGATGATGAAGCGTCCCCTCCAGCATCAGCGGCCAGCGCTCGGTCGCCGCGTCACGTTCGCTGCCCTCGTCGCCGCTGCCCTGGCGCAGCAGGATGATGGCGTGCTCGGTCAAACGGGCAAAGGCGTGCCGCGCCTTGCCGGCCGCCTGCTCGGCCGAGGAGGTCATCGCCCGCACCGTTCCGCCCAGCGTGCGCATGCGCCCGGCGGACGCGCGAACCTTCTGCGCGAGGCTCGCCACGCTTTCCGATCCCAGGCCGATCTCGCGGGTCTGCTCGCCCTGCGCCATCATCGCCGCGCGCACGGCCGTGAACACGTCCTCCAGGCTGCCGATCGTCGACTCAAAGGCGCGCACTTCGGCGGTGTTGACCACGGCGCGCTCGCGGATGCGCTTCACGGAGGCGACGATCTCGTCGGTGGCGCGCTGCGTCTGCTGCGACAGGGACTTCACCTCCCCCGCCACGACGCGGAAGCCGGCGCCGGCCGCGCCGGCCCGCGCCGCCTCGATGGTGGCGTTGAGCGCCAGCAGGTTGGTTTGCGCGGCGATGGCGGCGATCATCTTGATGGCGCGCTCGATCTCGGCGATGGAAGCCATCAGCTCCTCCACGCTGCCCAGCGCGGATCGCGAGCGGGCGTGGGCCTGGTCGACCGCGCCGGCGGCGGTCGCCAAGCGTTCCTCGATCACGTCGCTCTGGCTTTGCAGGTTGCAAACGGACGCGACGAACTGGTCGGCGCGGGTCCGCATCATCTCGGCGGAGGTGTCGAACTCGCCGGAAAAGGCCGACATCTCGTCGGCGAGCGAGATCGCCTCGGTGAGGATCCGGCCCAGCGACAGGTTGGTTTCGGTGGCCGTACCGATGCCGGTGAACAGATCGCTTTCGGCGGCGCGCCGCGTATCCGTCGTGTTGCGCGGCGGGGATGACGCAAGGTCAGGTTGGGGAGGCGGTTCCGTCGGATCCGGCGTCGCGCTCGCGCGCCGAGCCGCTGCTCGTCCGGGCCAGATCCTCCGCATCAGCATGGGACATCATCGGTGACGTGAATCGAAGCGCATCTGAGCAAGCCCGGGTTAAGCGGCCGTGAAGAACCGCCTCAGGACGCGCCTTCTCGCGTTTGAATGCGGTCGAAGCCGGTGAACACGGTGAAGGTGTCGGCCCTGGCGATGGCGCAAAGCGTCACGTCGAGAGCGCGGGCGCGCTCGATGGCGAAGGAGGTCGGCGCCGAGATCGCGACGAGACAACGTGCGCCGAAGGTCGCCGTCTTTTCCACCATCTCGAAGGAGCAGCGGCTGGTGATGACGGCGAAGCCGGATACGGGATCGATGCCGGCACGCAGCAGCGCCCCGATCAGCTTGTCCAGCGCGTTGTGCCGGCCGACGTCCTCGCGCACCTCCAGCAGGGTGCCGGACCTGTCCGCCCAGGCGGCGGCGTGCACGGCGCGGGTCGCGGCGTTCAGCACCTGTCGCTCGTCGAGCGTGCGAAGGGCGCGGGCGATCGCCGCGACGTCGATCGGCGCGGCGCCCTCGCCAGCGCCGGCGGCGGCCCGCCTCAAGGCCCCGATGTCGTCGATGCCGCACACGCCGCATCCCGTGCGCCCGGTCATCGCCCGCTGCCGCGCGAGGTGCCTGCGCAGCCTGTCGCCGCGCAGGCCGATGCGCAACGCCAGCCCGTCGGGCAAAGCCTCGACCCGGACATCGCGGATCTCGCCGGCTTGCTCGATCAGTCCTTCCGTCAGGCTGAAGCCATAGGCGAAGTCGAGGAGGTCGGAGGGCGTGAGCATCATCACCGCGAAGGGGACGTCGGCGAGGATGACCTGCACGGGCACCTCGACGGCAACCGCGCGCTCCTCGGCGCGCAGCAGCGTGCCGTCGAGCGCGACGATCCGGCACACCGCCCGCGTCACCGCCTCGGTTGCGGGCGGCTCGGGCGACGGATCGCCGGCGCGGCTCACCGGGGGGCGGACTGGCGCGGGGCCTCGACGTCGGCGAGCGAGGTCACGACCCGGTCGGGCGGCAGGTCGAGGTATTCGTCCGGCTTGCCGGTGCGGTTCACCCAAATGGTGGCAAAGCCGAAGGCCTTGGCGCCGGCGATGTCCCAACGGTTGGAGGAAAGAAAAGCCACCTCGCGCGGGGTCGTGCGAAAGCTTTGGGCGACCAGGCCGTAGATCGCCGGCAGCGGCTTGTAGCTCATCTGACGCTCCACGGTGAGCACGGCGTCGAGCAGGTGGGTCAGCTTGGCGGCGCGCGTCGCGTTGGCCAGCATGGCGGCGGTGCCGTTCGACAGGATCGCCGTGCGGGCGCCGCCCTCGCGCAGCCGGCGCAGGGTCGGCGCCGCATCGGGATAGGCGTCCAGCTCCTCGTAGGCGGCGAGCAGCTTCGGGCGCAGCCCTTCTGGCAGACCGCCGGTCGACGCCGCCGCCACGTCGAGGGCGGCGGCGGTCAGGTCGCGGAAATCGCGCCAACGCCCCATCAACGCGTAAGTCCAGGTGTATTCGAGCTGCTTGACCCGCCACAGCTGCGACAAGGCCTCGGCGTGGGCGCCGATCTCCCCGCGATAGCGCTCGACCGCCGAATGGACATCGAACAGCGTGCCGTAGGCATCGAAGACGTAGACCTTGGCGTGCATCCCCGGCGAACCTCGGTTTCCATTCCACGGCAACGGCCGACGCCGCCCGCGCCCGGCCTTATTCTGCCGCCGGCAACCGTCGGGCCGTCACAGACCCGGCGAGGCCGGCCGGCATTTCGCCATTGAGGAAGATCTTGTAGGCGGGATTGGCGCTTTCGTCCCAGTAAGGATAGCCGAGCGCGTCGAGACAGGCGTGGAACTCGGACCGCGCGGCGCGGGGCACGACCAGGCCGGCGAGCACGCGCCCGTAATCGGCCCCGTGGTTGCGGTAATGGAACAAGGTGATGTCCCAGCCGCCGGCACCTGCCCCGGTCCGTCCGCCCCCCGCGTCGTGGGCGAGACCGTCGAGGAAGCGGAGCAGCGCCCCCGGCCGCTCGGGAAACTGGAAGCGGTAAAGGCGCTCGTCGGGCAGGCCGTGGGCGCGGCCGCCGACCATGTAGCGGATGTGGACCTTGGCGGTTTCATCGTCCGACAGGTCGAGCACGCCGTAGCCGGCCGCGCGCAGCGACCCGACCAGCGCCGACTTTTCCGCCGCGCCGCCGGCGAGCTGCACGCCGACGAAGACGTGGGCCTCGCGCCCGCCGGCGTGGCGGTAGTTGAACTCGGTGATGAGGCGCGGCCCGATCGTCGCGACGAAGGCACGGTAGCTTCCCGGACGCTCGGGAATGGTGACGGCCAGCAGCGCCTCGCGGCGTTCGCCCAGCTCGGCGCGCTCGGCGATGTGACGCAGGCGGTCGAAGTTGAGGTTGGCGCCGGAGTTCACCGTGACGAGCGCGCCCCCGCGCCCTTCGCCACCCGCCTGGCCGCGACGCCGCCCGGCATAGGCCTTCAGTCCGGCGAGGCCGACGGCGCCAGCCGGCTCGGCCGATCCGCGGGTGTCGTCAAAGATGTCCTTCACCGCGGCGCAGATCTCGTCGGTGGACACGGTGATGACGTCGTCGAGGAGCTCGCGGCAGATCCGGAAGGTTTCCACCCCGACCTGACGCACGGCGACGCCGTCGGCGAACAGCCCGACCTGGGCCAGCTCGATCCGCTCGCCGAGCCGGATCGCTTCCGCCATGGAGGGCGCGTCGTCCGGTTCGACCCCGATCACCTTGATGTCGGGGCGCAGATACTTCGTGAAGGAGGCGATGCCGGCGGCGAGCCCGCCGCCGCCGACGGGCACGAAGATCGCCTCGATGGGATCGGGATGCTGGCGCAGGATCTCCATGCCCACCGTGCCCTGCCCGGCGATCACGTCGGGATCGTCGTAGGGCGGCACGAAGGTCAGGCCGCGCTCGGCCTCCAATTGCCGGGCATGGGTCAGCGCCTCGTCGAAGGCGTCGCCGTGCAGCACCACCTCGCCGCCGAGCCGGCGCACCGCGTCGACCTTGATGGAAGGGGTTGTGCGCGGCATCACCACGATGGCCGTGAGGCCGAGCTTGCCGGCGGCGAGGGCGACGCCCTGCGCGTGGTTGCCGGCCGAGGCGGTGACGATGCCGCGCGCGCGCACCTGCGGGGACAGGCCGACGATCTTGTTGTAGGCACCGCGGAGCTTGAAGGAATGCACGGGCTGCAGGTCTTCCCGCTTGAGGAAGACGGGCGCACCCAGCCGCTGCGACATCCGCACCATCGGGTCGAGCGGCGACTCGATGGCGACGTCGTAGACGCGCGCCGACAGGATCATCTTGGGATAGTCGTGCATCGCCGGGCTGTTCGGTTGGATCCGTGTTGAACCGCGCCCGAGCTTCGGCCGGTCCGCCGTTTGGTTCCTCGACATATGTGATCTGCGTCGGAACTGTCCAGGTGACGACGCCCGGCCGGTACCCGCGACGGTCCCGCCGGCCGCTGCGGCGCCGGCCTGATTTGCCGCGTCGGTGAAATGGCCTCACAACATCCGCCCCTGTTCGAACATCGATCCTTGCAGCCACCCTCCTTCTCCCCCGCCCTGCGCGACGAACTGCTCGACCTGCTGAGGTGGCGCCGCGACGTGCGCGCCTTCCGCCGCGAGCCGCTGCCGGCCGGCTTGGTGGAGCGCCTCGTCGGCACCGCCTGCCTCGCGCCGTCCGTCGGCTTGAGCGAACCCTGGCGCTTCGTGCTGGTCGATGATCCCGGCCGCCGCGCGGCGGTGCGCGCCAACTTCGAGGCGGCCAACGCCGCCGCCCTGCAGGCTCAGGGTGCCGAGCGGCAGCAGGCCTACGCCCGGCTCAAGCTCGCCGGGCTCGACGAGGCGCCGGTGCATCTGGCCGCCTTCGCCGATCCCGACGACGCGCAGGGTCACGGGCTCGGGCGGCGGACCATGCCGGGGATGACCGAGCTCAGCGTCGCCATCGCCGTGCACACGCTTTGGCTCGCCGCCCGCGCGGAAGGCATCGGGCTGGGCTGGGTGTCGATCCTCGACCCCGGTCCGCTGCCGGCCCTGCTCGACGTGCCCGCGCGCTGGCGCTTCGTCGGTTACCTCTGCCTCGGTTATCCCGCCGCCGTCGACGATCGGCCAGCCCTCGAGCGCGCCGGCTGGGACGCGCGGCGGGACCCGGCCAGCCGGCTGTGGCGGCGTTGAGCGGACTGCCCCCCCCCAGCGGCCCTGCGAGGCTTGCGAAAGCCCGCTTCGGAGCCTCGCACCATGACGATGCCGGTCGAAAGCGTCTGGGACTACCCCCGCCCGCCCCGCCTCGAAGCGGTCGTCCAGGAGCTGCGCATCGTCCTCGCCGGCGAAACGGTGGCCGTGACGCGGGCCGGGCTGCGCGTTCTGGAAACGAGCCACCCGCCGGTGTACTACCTGCCGCGCGATGCCTTCACCTGCGCGGTCCTGCCGAGCGGGCGCCGCCGCTCCTTTTGCGAATGGAAGGGCAGCGCCGCCTATTGGTCGCTCGCCGCCAACGGCCGCACGGCCATCGACTGCGCCTGGAGCTATCCCGATCCCACCGCGCCCTTCGCGGCCCTGCGCGATCACCTCGCCGTCTACCCCGCCGCGATGGATCGCTGCACGGTCGAGGGCGAAACGGTGACGCCGCAACCCGGCGGCTTCTACGGCGGCTGGATCACCGACAACCTGCGCGGACCTTTCAAGGGCGCACCGGGAACCATGCACTGGTGAACGGCGCTGCGCTCACAGATTGCGGAGCGCTCGCGATGGGGGCTGCAATCGGCCGGTCGCCACGCGCCGGCCAGCTTGGTGGAGACGGCCATGGATCGCCAGCAGCACGACGGATCCGAGCGGGACGATCAGGACGTCGAGCGGGGGCAGGCGTCGAAAGACGACAGCGAGCCCGACCTCGAAGACAATGATCGACTCCACGCCGGCAACGGACCGACACCGCCATCGGCGCGGATCATCCACGAGATCATCCGCGAGGACGGCGAGGAAGAGCTGGAACGCAGCGTCAAGGCGCTGGTCTGGTCGGCCACCGGCGCCGGCCTGTCGATGGGCTTCTCCTTTCTCACCATGGCGATCCTGAAGAGCGGCCTGCCCGAGGCGCCGTGGAGCAAGCTCGTCACCGGATTCGGCTATACGATCGGCTTCCTCATCGTGGTGCTGGGACGCCAGCAGCTCTTCACCGAGTCGACGCTGACCGCCGTGCTGCCGCTGCTCACCCGCAAGGACTGGTACACGGCGCTGCGAACCGGGCGCCTGTGGGCGGTGGTGCTGGTGTTCAACCTTCTCGGCACCTTCGCCTTCGCGTGGATGGTTAGTCACGAGTCCTTGTTCGACGAGGACATCAACCGGGCGCTGCGGACCCTCGCCGCCGCCGCGGTCACCGACGCGTTCTGGCCGATGCTGGTCAAGGCCGTGCTCGCCGGCTGGCTGATCGCCCTGATGGTCTGGCTGATCCCCGGCGCCGGGCCGGCCCGGTTGTGGCTGATCCTGATCCTCACCTACGTCGTCGCCATCGCCCATTTCTCGCACATCATCGCCGGCTCGGTGGAAGCGGCCTTCAACGTCTTCACCGGCCAGATGACGGCGATCGGCTATGTCACCCGCTTCCTCGCGCCGACGCTGATCGGCAATACGCTGGGCGGCGTTTCGATGGTGGCGATCCTCAACCATGCGCCGGTGCGCGACGAGTTGCCGACGCCCAACAAGGCTTGACGCCGGACCGCAGGGATGCGCCGCACGGTGCTGTTCTACACCCACGCCCACGGTGGCGGCGGCGCCGAGATCACTTTCGACCGGCTCGCCCGCGCCTTCGTCGCCAACGGCGACCGGGTGATCTTCGCCGGGGATCGCGGCGCCTCCACGGCCGACGCGCCCGGCTTGCGCCGGCGGGTGCTCGGCCGCAATCACGCCCTCGCCACGCTCCGCCTCGCCGGCGTGCTGCGCCGCGAGCGCCCCGACGCCTCCTTCTCCGCCCTCGGCGCCCAAAATCTCAAGCATGTCGCGGCGGCGGCGCTCGCCGGGCGGCTCGGGCGCTGCGTCCTCGGCATTCACGGCTTCGCGGAAGCCGAGCCCGGCCGGCTTGCGCGGCTTTTCTACCATCTCTGCCCGCTGGTGACGCGGATCGCCGCCCGAACCATCTGCGTGTCGGACGTTCTGCTGGCCGACATCGCCGGGCGATGGAGCGGTCGCCGCCTCACCCGCATCTACAACCCCGTGCCCTTGCCCGCGCCCGTGCCCGCTCAGGTGGCGCCGGCCGGCGGCCGGCTGGTGCTGGCTCTCGGGCGTTTCGAGCCGATCAAGCGCTTCCCCGACCTCGTCGCCGCCTTCGCCCGCCTCGCGGAAGCGGATCTGCGCCTCGCCATCCTCGGCGAAGGTCCCGAACGGGCCGTCATCGAGGCCACCGTCGCCCGGCTCGGGCTCGGCGAGCGCGTCGACCTGCCGGGCTTCGTCGCCGACCCGTCGTCCTGGTATCGCCGCGCTGCCTGCGTCGCCATCGCTTCGCGAAGCGAAAGCTTCGGCCTGACCGCCGCCGAAGCCCTGAGCCATGGTGTCGCGGTGGTGACGACCGCGTGCGGCGGTCCGCCGGAGATCCTTGGATCCTGCGGACGGGTCGTGCCGGTCGGCGACGTCGAGGCCCTCGCCCGCGCCCTGGCCGAAACCCTCGCCGACCCCGGCGATCCCGCTCCGCGCCGCGCGAGGGCCGCGACTTTCTCGCCGGATGCAGCCCGGGCCGCTTATGCCGCGCTGATCGACGGCCTGGGATGAACCGGCCCGGCGTTACGGCCGAACCCTGACCGGCGGGAACCGTCGCCGGCGACCGGGCGCCGGCGTTGCGTGCGGGATCAAGCATCGCCGCTGCGGCATCGCGGCTGACGCAGCCCCAGCCCGGCTCGTCACCGGCGGGGATGCGGAGCTTGCTCAGTCTCCCGACGCCAACGCCAGATGGGCGTCGAACAAGCGGTCCATCTGCGTTTCCACGGCGAACGGCCGCGCCTTGCCGGCGATCACGGTCGGGTCGAGCC
>CALMGA010000456.1:0-593 GCA_937863205.1 uncultured Beijerinckiaceae bacterium
GTAGAAGATCGTGACGGGGCGTTCGCTGCGGGTTTCGGGCTCGCGAAATGCCGCCATCGCGGTCTCGTGGCGCCGGCTGAGCGCGTTGCGGTGAACGAAGGCGCGCCGGCGCGTCACCAGCGCCTCCATGTGGCGGGACAGCGTCGGCGTGGAGGCGATGGCGTAGTCGCAGGCTTCTAGCGCCTTGCGGAACAATGGAACGCCCAGTGCAAGCTCGACGTGCTGCTCCGCCGTGATCTGGCCGGCGTAGTCGCGCAGGGGTTCAGGAAAAAGGCTGGGAGCGAAGAGCAGGTCGTCGATCTCGTAGAACGTCACGAGGCCGGCAGCCTGCGCCGCCCTGATCGCATGCAACACGTCTGGAAAGGCGGCGACCCGATAGAAGATGACCGCGTCGAGATCGGCCATCTCGCCGTGGAAGACCGACCGATCATGGCGCCAATCATAGAGATACACCTTCAAACCCGCCTGCTCGAGCTGCTCCATCTTCTGCTCGACGCGGTAGAACGTACACTGAGGCAGATCGAGATTGGCATACAGCCCAACGCTTCGCACGGGTCGATAGGGCGCGCGGCTGCAGGGGGACAAATCGTACC
>CALMGA010000456.1:603-2407 GCA_937863205.1 uncultured Beijerinckiaceae bacterium
CGGCCTGCCCATCGGCGACCCGCCCCGACAGCGCCATCGCGGATGCATAGGCGGCCTCGTCGGCATGGTAGCGTTCCGCCGCCTTCTGCCGCTGCCGCGACAAGGCTTCGTCATCTGGAAATGCCGCGGCGGCGGCCGACATCACCTCGACCAATCGTGCGAGGTCGTTGAGCTTCTCGCAGCATCGCGCCGCATCTGAGAAGGTTTGTTTGCCGGCTACGCCGGCATCTATGTTGCGCTTGCACAAGCGGAAGGCAGCGGCGAAGTCGCCACGCCGGATGAGGTAACTTGCCAAGCGGTCGTACAACATCGGCAATTCAGGCTGAAAATGAAGAAGGCGTTCGTAGAGCCGATACGCCTTCTCGTGTTGATCATGTTTCTCGAGATGGAGCGCGTATCCTACGAAGAGCGCTGCATTGGCGGCGGTGATACGTATCGACGAACGCTGCTCGAAGATGCCGTGCTCGACAATATGCTCGGCTAGCGTCATGTCATCGAGGTACGCCAAATCCGCATTGGCGTGCCTGTAAAGTTCGAGATCGGCGACATCACCAGGATCGAAAGCTGCGCCGAAGCGGACTTTCATGCAGCTCGCATAATTCGGAGGAAATTGCACAAGGTCGAAAGCGGAGAGCCACGATCGGTAAAGGGCTGGGTCATCAGAAGACAAGTACGGCGATTCGAGTTGACGCAATTGACGGCGATGGAAGTTGATATCGAAAACAAGGTCGGGGGCTATCGGCGAAAGACAACCGATACCTTGTTCGACGAAATGGATCAGGGATTGATTGAAATCGACGTCGGCTTCTCGCTTCATGTATAAACTGCTGTAGAACCTCCAATCGAAGCGGGACAACCAGGCGTCACTGTGGATTCCGGAGACGTAGAGGTAGGGATTTACGGCAGAGGGTATCCAGGCAAAACGTCGATCAGCGACCGCAGTCCCGTCGTGGCGCCGCATGTAGGCAGCGGCGAACGCTGCATCGGTGTTTAGCTGCGAATATGCACGTCCTTCTCTCCTGCCGAAGACGAGGTAGTGTCGTACCGCCCAAGCTGCCGGATATGCACCGACTGCGAGATCCTTGTTCAAATAATAGTATGACATCGCATTGAAGTCTGAGGGAAGTCCGTCGACATCGGAAACCCTGTGTTCCGCGCGACCGTGTTTGAGCCAATGCCTCCTCAAGCCGATATCATCCAGGCCGGACAGATCCGGATGAAGGAGACGGTAAATCTCCGGATCAAGTTCCTTGCCATTCATACCTAGAACATTCTTAGGCCCCCTCCCGATGGCAGCGGTCAATTGAGGCATTCGCAATTTCTCGACCATGATACTATGAGAGTCCGTCAGCGTTTAGTCCCGACATTTAGCGGAGTGGGTCGAGCGTAAAGCTGCCCGGCTTCTTTGTCCAGACTCGGCAGATCGCTTCGCAGAGCGTCAGGCCCTTCAGCGCCTTCAAACGCTGAGCATAGTTGTAGACATCGACGAAGCTGGCCAGTTTCAAGCGCAGATGATCACGACCTTCGCAATGGAAGTGCTTCACCGTGGCGTCTTTGATCGTGCGGTTCATTCACCCGATTCATCCGTCGGTTGAAGGACGCACCGAATTGAGATGCTTCGACTTGATCAGCTTTTGCTGGATGTCGCGCTGCGCGCAGGCTTAGTCGAAGGCATGAACGCGGAAAGGCTCGCCCGCCGCGATCGCCTGCTTGATCGCGTCCACCGTCGAGCCGGGCTCGCGCGGATGAGTGAACTGGATGCCGTTGTCGATGAGCACGGTTTGGATGCGGGAGGGCACCGCCT
>CALMGA010000456.1:2417-4458 GCA_937863205.1 uncultured Beijerinckiaceae bacterium
CGCGCGAGGCAAGTTGCCGCTGTTGCGCGCGGTCGCCTTCTCGTGCAACTCGACGAAGACGAACTTGGTGACGCGATCGACGGCAACAAAGAGATGCAGCTTGCGCTGGGGGTCCGCACCTCGACGATGTCCCCTCCCGGGACTTGCAGACAAACTCCTGCCGGGCAGGGGCTATGGACATAGCCGAGCGGGTAGCTGTTGAACTTGCGCCGGACCGGCTTGTCGCCATCTACCTCGGGCAGCCGCTACAGGCACGACGCGCATCATGCGATGGTAACGATGGAACGGTACAGGTCGGCCAAGTCGATCGCTTGATCATTGGACGAGCGCGCTTTTACGCTTCTGGATCGCACCTTCTTGTAGGCTTGAGGATCGTCATTCATCCGACGCAGGATATCCGCCAGGTCGTGCTTGCCGCTGACGTCGATCACGCTGCCGTTCTCGCCATCGACGATGTTCTCGGCGAGCGCTCCGCAATCGGAGGCGATGACCCATTTCCCGAAATGTTGCGCCTCGCGAACGATGAGGCCGAAGCTTTCCGGCCAGATCGAGGGCGCAACGAGGACGTCGATGGATGCGAACAGTTCGTTCACGCGAATCTGCGGGTAAATGCCCCGCAACGAGACATCCGTCCCGCCCCACTTCGCTTTGACCTCGTGTCCGAACTCGATTGTTTCGTCAATCATGATGAGGGCGAGGTTGGCGAACGCGTTCTCGCGCAGGACGATCTCCAGGAGCGAGGCGCCCTTGTGCGCGGACCGGCCACCGAGGTGACCGATGACCAGGGTCCCGGGCGGCGTGACCGTCGGCTGGGCATCCGGGAAAACACTGACTCCGTTGGGAATCGGATAGACGTTCGCGATCCCAGCGGCCTCGTAGATCACGCCAAAGGAATGCGACACCGGCAGTGTGTACCTCGCCTTGTTGAGGAGCACGCGCAAGCGATGGCGTCGGTCTAGTGATTGCGGCCTCGTCACGCCGCGCGGAAGCGACACTCGGAAAGCGTCATGGCTCGGGTCGACCGGCAGGTTCTGCTGGTCGCAAAGAAACTGGTAGTCGGAAATCCACCAAGCATCGTGCACCGTCACCACGTACGGGATGCCGCGTTCCAGCGCTTCTTCGACGATCGACGCGGTAAGGCGCTGGATACAGTGGAAGTGAATGAGGTTCGGCTTCTCGAGGGCGAGGACTTTCCCGAACGCGTCGCCGATGTCGGGGTTGAAAGGGCGCCAGTCCATGTTCACTTCGCTCGGCGACGCCACCCGGTACACGGTGCATCCCCGATAGGTCTCGACCTTGAAAGAGCCGACGGGCATCCCGTAATCCGTCGTGAAGACGGAGAGGTCGAACTCCGACGAAAAATGATCCACGAAATAGTTGAGGTTGTCCTCGACGACGCGGGTGGCTCCGCCATAGGTCTGCGGCGCGAAGAAGACGTTGCAGACGAGGATGCGGGCCTTTTTCGCCACCGGAAGGTCGGCATCGTTGAGGGAGCCCGCGAGCATAGCGGCGAGACTCAGGCCGATCCTGTTCAGGGAGTATAGTCGCAACGCTTTGGCGCGGGCGGCGGAGCCGATGGACCTTCGCCGGCCGGGGTCCTCAATCAGGCTCCTAAGGTGATCCGTCCATTCAGCGGTGGAGCGAGCGATGAGACCGTCGAGGGGGGCATCCAGGACTTGGTCGAACGTCTCGGTCCCGGACACGATCGTGGGGATCTGCAGGATCGCCGCCTCCAGCCACTTGATCTCGCTCTTGCAATCGGCGAAGGCGCCCTTGTGCAGAACCGATATGTTGATGTCGCTTGACGCCAGCAGCGCCGCGTACTGGCTTCGATCCTCCACGAAGGGCAAGCGACTGATCTGGTCCTCGATCGATCGAAAACGATCGTCGAGCATCAAGTATCCCACGACGACGAGCCGGACTTTGGGCATTGTTGACAGTATTTCAAAGAGGGCAGGAGCTATCAAAACAATGAAGTCCCGATTATGTGCCTTCGTGCCGCTTCCGTAGAAGATAGTGACGCCGTCTGCCGACGCGCGCC
>CALMGA010000457.1 GCA_937863205.1 uncultured Beijerinckiaceae bacterium
GGCCGGCGGCGGGGCGTAGGCACCCGCTGCCGCCGATCCGGCGAGGGCGCCAAGGGCCACGCCGCCGAGCACGCCGGCGGCGATCGCCCCGCCACGGTCGCCGGCGCTGCTCGGAGCCAGCGAGCCGGCAAGCACGGCGGCGGCAAGGCCGGCAACCAAGCCGGCCCGTCGTAGGGAATCCATCCTGTAGGCCAAAGTGTCCCTCCTGTTTTCGGTCGGCTTCGTGACGGCTGGTCGCGAACTGCGCTGGGATCGGCGAGGTCCGGCATTCGCGTCCGGCACCGTACCCGCGCATAACGCGTTCGGACTGCGGCAATCCTAAGACCGTTAGCTTGCGCAAACGTTACGCCGGTGCGGCCACG
This sequence comes from uncultured Beijerinckiaceae bacterium, assembly GCA_937863205.1. The sequence goes on from CALMGA010000457.1 coordinate 363, forward strand.
GTGACGATGCCGCTTGCGTGCGGCCGGCCCGCAGCAAGCCATCGCCACGATCGCCGCCCCGCCTGGGCCATCGATCGTTCATCGTGCCCGACCGACGCGATCCCGGCGAAAGCCGCCGCCGATCGTTGGCGCCGCGATGCCAACGGGAGATACCGACATCGGACCAACAAGTGCGCATCGGCTAAGTGCGCAGCGACTTCCGGGAAGAACCGAAGCGACACGGAAGGTTAGCGTGTCGGATCCGGTCCGTGGTCCGATGCCCCGAGAACCTGCGGGGGCGTTCCGCATGCGCCTCGTATGCGACCGCGTGCCGAGACGGTGATCAGCTCTTCTCCGTCAAACGTCAGGTGTAACTGACGTCAACTGTCATTGACACTCCTCGCGGCCGGCGCCTATCTTCCCCGGACAGGGGAGCGGAACCTCCGCTGTTCGGGTGGCACGACGCTCGGCACGGATCGCTTCCGCAGTCTCGCCTGCGCGTTCTTCTTCAAGCGATCGTTTGCGGACTTGGATCCGGTGTTTTCACGCGTGACTCCGCCACGACCGGGACAAGTCGCGCATGATTTGGCCGGGGAAGGAAACAACAGGGAAAGATCGGCATGTTCCACGCCTTTACGGGTTACATCGATCTCGCCCAACTCACCTTGTATGCCTTCTGGCTCTTCTTCGCCGCTCTCGTTTTCTACCTGCATCGCGAAAACAAGCGGGAAGGCTATCCCCTCGAAACCGAGCGGCCGCGAAGCGCTCGCGTCGCCGTTCGCGGCTTTCCCGAGGTGCCGCCGCTCAAGGTCTTCCGCAGCCACGACGGCCAGGTCTTCACCCAGCCCGAATACGGGCATGACCGTGTCGACGCGCCGGTGGTGCCGGGCGGGGAATGGCCCGGCGCGCCGTTCCGGCCGGTGGGCGATCCGATGCTCGGCGGCGTCGGGCCGGCCTCCTACGCGGCGCGCGCCGATGTGCCCGAGCGCGGCATGACCGGGCAGGCGATCCTGATGCCGCTGCGCAAGGCGCTCGCCCACAGCATCGCTCCCGATGGTCCCAACCCGATCGGCATGACCGTGCTCGGCAAGGACGGAGAGCCGGCCGGCACTGTGGTCGACATCTGGATCGACGAGGCCGAATCGATCATCCGCTACCTCGAAGTCGGTCTGCTGGCCGGGGTCGGCGTCGGCAAGCGTCTGCTGCCCATGGCCATGGCGCGGGTCCGCGACGCTCGGCGGGTCGTCAAGGTCGCCTCGATCACCGCCGGGCAGTTCGCCAACGTTCCCGTGACCAAGGCGGCTGATGAGATCACCAAGCTGGAGGAGGACCAGATCGTCGGCTACTTCGCCGGCGGCTATCTTTACAGCCAGCCGATCCTTCCCCAGCCGCTGTTCGCCAAATCCCGCTATCCCAAGCCGGGCCCGCTCCGCCCCGGCCATCCCGGCTCGGAGGGTCCTGCCTCGGGCGAGCGGCAGGCGGCCGACAGGCGGCCGGTTTATCCCGAAGCGGCGGCGGCGGCGCCGGCGATGCCATCCTCCAGTCCGGGAGCCGATCGATGAAGCGCGCGCTGTTCTTTTCCGAAGGCTCCGAAGCGATCGCGGCCGATGAAACGGTGCTGTGGCGGGGCAGGCCGCTCGTCGGAGGCCTCGCCGTCCGCTTCCTCAAGGTTCCGGCGCTGATGGGCTACTTCGCCGTTCTCGCCCTTTGGAACACCGTGCTCTCCTGCCGCGCCGGCGACCCTCCCGCCCAGACCCTTGCGATGGGCGGTTGGGTCGCGGCCGGCGCGATGCTGGTGGCGGTGCTCGCCTATGGCGCGGCAGGAGAGCAC
>CALMGA010000458.1:0-3379 GCA_937863205.1 uncultured Beijerinckiaceae bacterium
GGAACTACCTCGCTGCCGCCGGCTATGCGCTCAAGTAATCGTCCGACGCTCTAGCTGGCTGAGCGAAGCGGCGTGCAGGACCAAATTGCGAGCGCAGCGCGCAGCACCTGGCCAGGGAACCGACAGCCACAAACGCCGCGAGTTTGCCTCGACCTTCCGTCGGTAACGTCGGACGACGCTCGCCAGCGACTTGCCAGGGATGAGCGACACCGCCGACGAGCCCGCCAAGGTCGTCTTTTCCGTTACAGCCGTTCTGGCTTCAACTCTTGCCCGCCTTCCGCCCCCGGCGAAGATTGCCATGCGTTTGCCGATGACGATCGGTGACTTGATGGCGATCACGATGGAAGCGGTGAGAATGCCCATGTGCGGCTCCGAATGAGACCGGAGCGATCCCTGTTGCCAAGGCCGCAGGGCGAAAGGTTGCCTCTGGCGAGATGGTCTGCATGGGAAGGCTGCCGCCGACCGACCTCGTCGGCCATGACGCTGCTGGACCTATCAAAGCGGTAGCTGATCGATCAGGCGAGAGGGTGGGTGCCACGCCGAATTGGTTTCGGGCGCCGATGCCTCCCAGGAGAACCGGTTCGAGGACAGACCTACCGTGTACGAACCACAGCAATCTGGTAGGCACGACGCGTCAGGGACGAGAGCCCTTGGTTGCCTCTCCATACGCGGCGTGGCCAGAAATGGAAGTTGGTCATGCCCCGTCTCATCGCCTGTCTGCTGGCTTTTGGCTGCGTATGTGCTGCTGCATGCGTCAGCGCGCACGCTGACGAATACCAGAGCACGGCGGCGGAGAAGGCAGCGTGCACACCTGATGCGGAGCGGCTTTGCCTTGCGACCTACCCCGACGAGGGCAAGCTGATGACCTGTCTCAAGGCGAACCGGACGGCTCTGAGCCCGGTCTGCGTCGCCGCCTTCGATGCGGGCATGAAGAGAAGGGGACTCCGCTGATCGGACAAGTGTCGATCCGAGGATCATCGGTCAGCTTAAATCCTTTATTGATCGTTGATTGGAAACATATTGCTCGTGCGTGCGCTGATCACCCATGGCATAGAGATGGACGACAGGCTCCAGCGACGACTTTGCTTGCTTGCATTGCGGAGCGGTTTACGCCGTGATCGTTCACCGGCTCCCGACGCGCGCGCGGGAGCGACTTGCGAGTGCTGTCACAGGATCATGAAGACGTGGGTTGGTCCATCTGTTCTGAGTTTCACGCTGCTCGGCACAATGGCAAGGGCGACGCATTTCGCGTCAAGTCCCTGATTTTTTGCATCGCATCCCTGCCGTGACGTTCACCCGCGCTTTCGCGATCCGGTGTGTCGCGAGAACTTGGCGTCTCGGGCGATTGGCGCGCGACCGAATGCCGGCTTGTGTCGAGTGCTGCGTCGAGACAAGCGCGTTTCCCATGCAGGCGAGCGGCAATCCGGCAAGACCAGTGTTTCGAGATCCATCGTGATCTTCGCGCCACGCCTCAATCGTCGAGCATGCCCCGCATCCGTGCAAGCAATGCGCCGATGTCAAATGGTTTGGCCAAAATCGACATGCCTGAACCGAGGAAGTCTGACGGGCTGGCGGCACTCCCGGCGTAACCCGTGACGAAGAGCACCTTGAGACCGGGTCGGAACTCTCGCACCGCATCGGCGAGTTGGCGACCGTTGAGACCGGGCAAACCAACATCGGTCACAAGCAGGTCAAGTCGCGGTTCGGCGCGGGCGATGGCGAGACCTTGGGTGCCGTTGCTGGCGTGACAAACGATATAGCCGGCATCGAACAGGGCTTCGCGCAACAGGTCGCGGATACCGGTTTCGTCTTCCACCAGCAGCACCGTCTCGCCGCGACCGCTTTCTGCTCCCGCCTCGGCCGCCGCTGTGTAATGGATCACGACCTCGCCCTCGTGGCGGGGCAGGATGATGTCGATGGCGGTTCCCTCGCCCGGCATGCTGGTGATCACCGTGCAGCCCTCCGATTGCCGGGCGAAGCCGTAGATCATCGACAGGCCGAGTCCGGTGCCCTGGCCGATTGGCTTCGTCGTGAAGAACGGATCGAAAGCACGGGCGAGCACCTCCGGCGGCATCCCGGTGCCGGTATCGGCGACACGCATCACCACGTAGTCGCCCGGTGCCGCAGGAATGGAGTCTCCAGCCGCGACGGTTGCATTGCGGGTGGTCACGTCGATGCGGCCGCCGTCCGGCATCGCGTCGCGCGCGTTGATGACGAGGTTGAGGATCGCGTTCTCAAGCTGCGACGGGTCGCAGAGGGTAGTCCAGGCGATTGGATCCAGCTTGAAACAGATCGTGACGGACTTGTTGACGGTACGGCGCAGAAGATCGGCCATGCCGGCCACCAGTGCATTGACGTCGACGATCTTGGGGTCGAGCGGTTGGCGTCGGGCGAACGCGAGAAGACGATGCGTCAAGGCTGCGGCGCGATTGGCAGAACTGAGCGCCATGTCGATGTAGCTGTCGAGACGCTCGTGCCGTCCCTGCTTCAGCCGGCGCTGTATCATGTCGAGCGCTCCCACGATGGCGGCAAGCATGTTGTTGAAGTCGTGGGCGATGCCGCCTGTGAGCTGGCCGACGGCTTCCATCTTCTGCGATTGCCGGAGGTCGGCCTCGATGCGCTCCCTCGCCTCTGCCTCGGCGAGCAGGCGGACGTTCGCGTCCGCCAACTCTCGTGTACGCGCGGCGACCTGGCGCTCCAACGTTTCGCCGGCGCGCAGCAGTTCCTCGGCCTTACGCTCGAGTTCGGCATGCAGCGCGACGACGCCGCGATTGGTTTCTTCCAACTCGCGATTGAGGCGTTGCGCCTCCTCCTCGCGCTCGGCGAGGGTGGCGAGAGCCTCGGCAAGGTCGCGGTTCTCGTCGCGAGCGGCAGTGCCGGGGTTGGCTGCGCGAAGGGTGCGCACCGCATCAGACAGGGCTGTCACCGAAGCGGTGGTCGGCTGCGCGCCATCCGGCAGCACCTTGACGAGGTCGACCGTCGTTCCCGCAGTCGACGAGGCGACATGGAGTCGATCCATTAACCGGCGCGCACCGGTGATGCCGAGCCCCATGCCGGTCGATGACCGGTAGCGTCCCTCGAGGATGCGGGGCAGGTCGGCGATGCCCCGGCCGCGGTCGCGGATTCGCATCACCAAGCAGCGGTCGTGTCCCCCGGCGAGCATGAACTCGACTGTCCCGCCGCCGGCATAGCCGAGCGCGTTGCGGGCGATCTCCGACAGAGCCGTGGCGATGCGGGTCTGGTCCTGCCCGCCGAAGCCGAGCTGCTGCGACAGCACGCGCGCGCACTGCCGCGCGTGGACGACGTCGTCATCCCTCTCCAGGGGAAGCGTCGCGATCGGCCAGAGCGGGGCCTTGCCGAAGCTGCTCACGGTGGTGAC
>CALMGA010000458.1:3389-6156 GCA_937863205.1 uncultured Beijerinckiaceae bacterium
GCACGACGTCGTCGTCCATCTCCAAGGGCAGGGTCACGATCGGCCAGATCGGCCCGTCCCTGGCGCCGTCCGCCGTCACGAGGCACCGCGCACGACGATCACCGACGCGTCGTCCCGTGCCCGCCCGTGATCGCGGAACAGCACGCCGGCGATCACCGTGGGATGGGCCGCGAAAAGACCCGGCGTGCCGTCCAACGACCAGGAGGCGGATATGCCGTCCGAGTGCATGGCGAGCAGGGTGCCGGGCGGGAACGCATAATCGAAGGTCGAGATCTTGCGGGCGTTGTGGCCTGCCGTGCCCGGCAGCGACACGAGCTGGTGACGCTCGCGGGCGCTCACGATCGACGCGGCGACGTTGCCGATGCCGCAGAAGCTCAGCTTGGCGGATGCTTCATCCAGGCGCGCGACGGCGACTGCAGCGCCGCGCGTGTGGCGCAGCCCATCGTGGACCCTGGCGATGATCTCGGATGGAGGCAGGCCTTCGAAGCGTCGAAAGGCGCGGAGCGCCTCCAGGGACGCTTCCGCGGCCTTCGCTCCGTGGCCGAGCCCGTCGGCGACGATCACGGTCCAGCCCGCAGCATGGCGCCGGACGCAGATCGCGTCGCCGCAACTCGCTTCTCCGGCGAGCGGCACTTCGAGCATGCCCCAGGAGGGAAGCGTGGCTCCGCCGGGCTTGCCCGGCCCGATCTGCGCAAGGGCCGCCGTGCCGGTCGGCCAGGACTCGATCGCGAAGGTCTTGGCCAAGCGCCGAACAGCGCCGAGGCCATGCCCCGCGCTCCCGGCCGTCGAATAGCCGTCCGCGAGACAGCGGACCACGTCCATGCCGGGTCCCTTGTCGAGCGCGAGCACCTGGATGCCCTCGCCATCCCCATCCTCGTAGCTGCCGAGCAGGAGGGTGCCCTCCCGGCCGAACTTCACGAGGTTGGTGGCCAACTCCGTCACAACGATGGAGAGCTGTCCGCTCGCCACCTCGGACAGCGACAGGCCGCGCGCACGCTCCGCCGCCCGACGACGCGCATCGGCCACCTGGCTTGCTTCGCGGATCGGCAGCACGGCGGTGATCACTTCCACCTCGTCAGCACGACGCGCGTGCCTTGGCCGACGACCGAAGTAATGGAGAACTCGTTACAGAGCCGCTTGGCGCCGCCCAGGCCGAGTCCGAGGCCGCCGCCCGTCGTGTAATGATCGCTCAGCGCGCGCTCCACGTCGGGAATGCCGGGACCCTTGTCCTCGAACGTGAGGCGAACGGCGCGGCGCGGCCCGAGTTGCACGACCTCGATGAGCACGGTGCCGCCGCCGCCGTAGTCCAGCGTGTTGCGCGCGATCTCGCTCGTCGCGGTCACGATCTTGGTCTGATCGACGAGGCTAAGACCGATCTCTACGGCAAGCTGACGCGCGAGCTGGCGCACCCGCACCACGTCGTGGCCGTTGCGGATCTCGGCTGTTTCAGGCCTTGAGATCGGCATGGAGACGCTCCAGGCCGTCGTCGTCCATGCCGTCGGCGAGCAGCGCCATGCCGCGCTCCACATTGAGCGCGGTCTTGATGCCGGGCAGCGTCAGGCCGAGCTCGACCAAGGTGATGGCGACGGCGGGGCGCATGCCGACTACCACCGTGTCCGCATCGAGCACGCGCGAGACCGAGGCGATGGTATCAAGCATGCGGCCGATGAAGCTGTCCACGACATCGAGGGCCGAAATCTCGATCAACACGCCGCGGGCGCCGGTCGCGATGATCTTGGCGGCGAGATCCTCCTCCAATCTGAGCGCCAGCCGGTCGTGCATGTCGACCTGGATGGTGACGATCAGCGTGCTGCCGATCTTGAGGATCGGGATGTGGTCCATCTCAGACGCGCTTCATCGGGGCGAGACCGAGGCCGAGCCGCTTCAGCGCCAGTGCGAAGGCATCGGCAAGCGTCGCCTTGGAGGTGACGCTGAGGTCGACGCCGAGATGAACCATGGTCTGCGCGATCTGCGGACGGATGCCGGAGATCAGGCACTCCGCCCCCATCAGCTTGGCTGCCGACACCGTCTTCAGAAGATGCTGCGCGGTGAGCGTGTCGACCGTCGGCACGCCGGTGATGTCGATGATGGCGATGGCGGCCTCCTCGTCTACGATCGCCTGCAGCAGGTTCTCCATCACGACGCTGGTGCGGGCGCTGTCGAGCGTGCCGATGAGCGGCAGGGCGACGATCCCCTTCCACAAGCGCACCACGGGCGACGACAGCTCGGCGATCTCCTGGCTTTGTCGCCCGATCACGTCCTCGCGGCTCTTGAGGAACACCTCCATCGTGTGCAGGCCGAGCCGGTCGATCAGCACCGTCGAGGCCCACACCCCCTGCGCGATGGCTTTCGGCTGTTCGCCATAGGCGGTGTTGAGCGCCTTGAAGATCGGCTCCTTGAGGGAAAAGATGAACATCGCCGTGTCGGTCGGGGTGAACCCCTGAATGGCGCGATCGCGGGAAATTCCCGTCAGCGCGTCTTCGAGGGAGCGAAACGCCGCTTGGCCTTCATCGCCGTCCTCCAGGCTGTCGTGCAGCCCGCTCAGCACCGTTTCCGCCTGGCTCTGCAACTCGCCTAGGCGTATACGTCCGGTCGTCACCCCGTCGCTCGTCCGCAGGCGCGCGAGCCAGTCCTCGACGATGCCGGACTTTTGGCCTGCGATGACATCGCGCAGGACAGTGCTGCTTCCACTTAACAAAGGCTAACTCTCCAAAGTCGACCAGCCGCCACCGGCGGTGATGACTCCACGCAAATTCCTAGCTGGAGG
>CALMGA010000459.1 GCA_937863205.1 uncultured Beijerinckiaceae bacterium
TAGGAACCCAGCGCCTCGGTGTGGAAAGTCACCGGCAATGGAGCTCACCAAGCGCCTCGGTCACTTCAGCTTGCAGGGCTGCTTCGATCTCGGCCCGGGTCAGATCGACGAGCAGCGCTGCCATCTTGCCAGGGATCGCCAGCAGACGTTCGCGAACCATCGCGTATTCGGCTTCGACCTGCTGGCCGACCTCGTCGACGCGGATCCACTCTTTCTGGCTGACCTCGAACTCGTGCTTGCGCTGAAGACCGAGGAAGTTCTCTTTGCGCCGTACCGCTTCGGCGGTCGACAGGTTCGGATCGTTGAGGTCGAAATCGTCCGGATCCGGCGCACCTTCGCTGGGATGATCTGGCGGCTTCGGCCTGGAGTGCGCGTCCGATTTCGTTTTCGCCGCTGACTTCGGCTTCGCGGGACCAGCGTCGGAGTTGTTACCATTCGGTGCGCGGACGGGGCGATGGGTAACACCGCCCCGGTAACAGGCCGGCCGCTCGTCAAGCTTCCATTCGGTGGCTTCGATGTCGACTTTCCCGTCATCGCCGAGAACCAGAAAGCCTTTGTCCTTCCAGCCGGTTACGGCTTTCCTGGTAACTCCGCGACGTCTTGCGAACTCGGCTTGCGAAAGAAATTTTTGGCGCCGATTTGTCTCCCATCGGCGCTGTTACCTAATGCCCTGTTACCGGGTTTTCGGCTCCCAAAACTAGGGATGGTGAGCGGTCGTGCGTTACACCCGACCGCAGGGGGCCTGGGAAGGACCCGGCAGTTTTGCAACACTGTTGCTGAAGTCGCGCGACTGCCGGAGGTGCTGGTGGTATTCCCGATGCAGCCAAGGCTGCGCGCTCAGACGGCGCAAAGCGATGATCAGCGCGCTTGCACAAACCCAGAAACAACAAAGCGCCCGAAGCCTTTCGGCCCGAGCGCTCATCCGGTCACTGCGCTTTCGGTGCCCGAAACCGGCTCCGCGTGTCAAGCGTAACGATTACCGCCGCTTCCGCTCCCAACTCCAGCCCGGCTACGTCAGATGCAGCGCGATCAGCGTCAGAACCGCGACCGCGAAGATCAGCGTCATCCGGATCCAGTCCACGTCGCGGGCGTCGAGGACGATCGTTGGCGGATTCATCATCATGCTGTTCCGAACAGGCGATCCCGCAAGTCGACCGGCAAGCCGATGCGGCGGTCATTGAAGCAGCGGTGCGCGAGGTGGCGCTGCTCTGAAGAGTGAGGAGCTAAGGTGGAGAGCAACTTCTCACCTCCGGGCTGCAGCTCTCTACATTGCGAAATGGGACGGTGCTCTACGCCGCCCCGCCGGTCACGAGGCCGGCGTCGGCTGCGGCGGGAACACCCAGCCGTCCGGCGGCTGCGATGGGCTGCAGAGAAGCCGCCGCAGCAAATACCCTGACAGGAACAGCCGGTACCGCACGAGGTCGATCTGGACCAGGAGGTCGGGCGTCATGTCGATGCCGAGCTGATCGGCGATCGCTTCGGCCAGGACGACGGTCTCACGGTTCGCCATCAGTGCACCGCATGCTCGACGACGACCGCATCGGCTCGGGCGAGCCCCATGCGGGAAGCTTGAAACCAGGAAGCGGCCGCAGCCGACTTCCAGACCCGGATCGGCAGTGAGGGCGGTGCCCACACCAGCTGTTCGCTCTGCGCGGCGAGGAAGCGCCTGGGTGCCAGTGGCGTGCTGGCGCGTTCGATGGTGTAGCGACGCTTTAGCGACATGGTCACGACCGGCAGAGCCGCCCGGCCCACGATCTTTCCCGGCGGGGCAGCGCGCGGCGCGGGCGTTCCCCGGCGTGCACACGCTGCATCGGGTCGGTCGGCGTCGGCGAGGGTTGCGGATCAGCTAGGATCGCCGCGGAGCCGACATGATCCGCCTCCGCCAGGACGATCTCATCCGGTTCGCGCCCGTTCGTCCAATCGTGGTCGCCCGTACGACGGCTCACCGCGCCTGCGCCTCGGCTTCGATGATCGCGATCTGCCCGAGCAGCACGGCGCGCGCCGAACGAAGGTCGGCCAACTCGGCGAAGTCCACGACCCTCCGCTCCCTTTCGGAGGCGATGGCCACTTCGATCGCGGCGAGTTGGGGGCGCAGGCGCGACAGGTCGTCGAAGACGCGATGGGACATCGGCGCTCCTTGTGCGGGTCTGCGACGCCCGCCGCTTGAATTGCGAGGGACAACAGGATGGGGTGATTGCCTCGGCCTTGCAGACGGGCATCGCGAATGGAGGTCAGGCGTCCTTGCGGGTGCGCAGGAGGCGACGCGCGCAGTCGTTCGGATTGCACCGACGCAGCGAGCGGAACAGGACCATGTCATTCAGCAAACCGAGGAAACTCAACAGGATCGTCCAGCCCGCGATGGTCGCCCAGAACATCAGCCAGAAGGCGAGCCACCAGTGAGCAGTGGCCCAGGTCCAGAAAGTCAGGGTCAAAGGAAGCCCTTCCCAGCATTATTCCGGAACAACTCGCCGTCCTCCATGTAGCCCATGGTGGTTTCGAGCTTGGCATGACGCATGTGGTTCGCGGTCAGCCGGAGATCGGCGCCGACGTCGCCGGCGGTGGTGGCGAAGCCGCGACGGCAGGAATGGCCGCTGAAGGTCGCCGGATCGAGGCCGGCGGCGGCGCAGCGCGCCTTGATAATAGGGGCGAAGTGCCCACCGGTGATTGCCTCCGGGCTGGCGCAATCGCCGGCGATGCCGCGGAACACCGGGCCGGTGGTGATCTTGCCGGCGATGAGCCAGTCCTTGACCGCCTCGGGGATCTTCAGCTTGCCGTCAGGCACGGCGACGCTGCGGCCCTTGCCGGCCTGGTCGGTCTTGGTCTTGCCCAGCCGGATGAGCACGCCCTTGCGGTCGAACTCGACGTCGGCGACCTGCAGGGTCACCAGTTCGGACCGGCGCAGCGCGGCGCCGAAGCACAGCAGGATTAGCGCGCGGTCGCGGACATCGATCAGCGCGTCGGCTTTGATCTTGCGGACGACCTTCGTGAGCAGGTCGGCGGTCAGCGCCTGCTTTTTTGCCGGCCGGCGACCGAGTCGGTTGCGGATCCCGGCGAGGACGGCCCGCACTTCTTCGCGACCGGTCGGTGAGTCGAAGCCCAGCGCGCGATGAGCGAAAGCGATCGCGGCGGCGCGGCGGTCGATCGTGGCGACCGACCGGTTGAGCCCGGCGAGGGCGGCGAAGTAGCGGCACAGCGTGCGGCTTTCGGCCGGCGCGGCGACCGCATTATCGCGCTCGCAGAAAGCGCTGAAATCAGCCCAGTCGAAATAATAGGCGCGGCGCGTTGCAGCCAACTTCGACGCGGAGGCGAAAAGCGAGGCCGCTTTGGCGAGGTCGTCGGGCGCCACTTCCCGAGACAGATCGGCCGATCCTGGGTGCACGATAATGTTCATCGGGCACCCAGTTTCGGTCACGGTGCCCCCTAGGGAGCGTAGGCACGATAAGGGCAATTATCCTGCATCTCGGCAGGCACGATAATGAGCGATCCAGCGATCAAGGCGCCCGGAGACGTAAGACCTTTTTGCATATACAATCTGATTGACGAGGATTGCATAATCGTATATACAATCAGGTATGGAGATCACCTGGGACGAACCGAAGCGTTTGGCGACCCTGGCAGGTCGCAGCCTCGACTTCGCGATGGTCACGGAAGCCTTCTTCGCCTCCGCCAAGGTGGTGCCGGCCAGGGAAGGTCGCTTCCTGGCGATCGGCCTGATCGGCACCCGCGCCTACGCGGTGATCTTCAAGCCGCTCGGCTCGGAGGCGGTCTCCCTGATCAGCCTTCGCGTGGCGACCAAGAAGGAGAGGGCGATCCTGTGACGAGCAAACCCAAGAAGCCCGCCGGGCCGAAGCCGACACTAGCCGCACGCGGCTACAGCGATGCGGATCTCGCGGAAGCGATGGACTTTCCGGAGATGACCGATGAACAGCTCGCAGCAGCTAAGCCGTTCGCCGAGGTCCTTCCCGAACTTGCCGGATCGATCAAGCGTCGCGGGAAGCAGAAAGCACCGATCAAGGTGCCGGTGAGCTTGCGCCTTGACCCCGAGGTCGTTGATCGGTTCAAGGCGGCGGGGCCAGGATGGCAGACCCGCATGGGTGATGCTCTGAAGAAGGCGGCGGGGCTTTAGCGAGCCGCCTCGCGCACTCGCTCACAAACGATCTTCGCGTAGGACTTCCCAGCCTCCGGAGCGAGCACAGTGTGCGCGACCGTCGCCTGTTGAGGCAGACCGCACATCCGGGTCAGCGGGAAGATCATGACGTCGAGCGCCGTGTCGGACGTGCACGCAGCCGGATCCGTGCCCATCGCGCAGATGAGCAGCATTGTTTTCAGCATGGCGGTAAGCTCCGGATACAGATGCTATCCACATCAAGTAGAGGCGACCCAATCGCTGACTTAACATAAGTAAATGAGCAAGATCGCACGCAAGATGCTTCAGCAGTCGATCGTTGATGTCAAGGTTGCAATAATCTGGCCGTAATTACCCAGGGGGTGGCCAGCCTGGGCGAGTGCCGTCAGGCGCCGATGGT
>CALMGA010000460.1 GCA_937863205.1 uncultured Beijerinckiaceae bacterium
GCCGAGGATGCCAACAAGAACGGGGCCAGCCCCAATCCGCAGTCCAGCACCGCGCCGGCCGCTGCGCCGTCGACCAAGGCTCCTTCGCCCGGCACGGTGGGTGGGATGAAGGATGCGGGAGGCGGCAGCTTCACCGCGTCGGACAAGGACAAGAAGGACATCCACCTCAACAAGAAATAGGGTCAAGGACCGGGACGTCGACGGCTTCGGATCGATGCCCGTTCGACCACTTGCCCACCCGTGTGCTCCCCCAGCGAGACGCGAGCATCTGTTGAGGGGCGCACGGTCAACGAGGTGGCGGCCGAGCTTCTAGCGTTCAGCAGGCATGGCGAGCGCTTGAAGCCGCTGGCGTCGAGTTCCTGGATCACGGACAGCCAGGCGTGCGGCTCAAGCGTCAGAGCAAGCGAGGCGCCGCTTGGCTCAGCAAGCCACCGGCGTCGAGTTCATCCCCGAGAACGGCGGCGGCGTGGGTTTGCGGCTGCGCAAGCGCCAGGACGGCGGCGAGGGAGGACGCTGAGCCTTGGCGATCCGTTACGCGGTCCCGCCACGCACCATGTCTCCTGTGCGACTACGACGCCGGCGGTTTCCAACCGCCGGAGATGGTGAAATGACGATCGATGCTTGTCGTATGCCAAGGTACCCTTGTACGCCGTGCGCGTGTGCTCCAGGTTGATCCGCATGGGAGACATGGCGCAGATGGTTCAGCGATCTTTTGTTCTCGGCGCTACCCTCGCCGTCTTCGCCTCCTCAGGCGCTCACGCCACCATGGGCGCAAAGACGATGTTCGATCGTCTCGACACGGACCACGACGGCACGATCTCGCGGGCCGAGGTGATCGCGGCGGCGCAACGAAAGTATGATCTCATCGCCAGCAAGAACGCTGGCCATGTCACCTTGCTAGCGCTTGGCGGGCGGCTATCGAACAGCGCCATTCAAGACGTCACGAAGGCGGATGAGGCGAAGAGCAGGAAGGCTGACCCCGACGACGTCAGCCGTGATCAATACGTGGCTCAGGCGGAAAAGGCCTTCGACAAGGCCAATTCCGGCAATCCGCACGACAGCAGGTCGAAGGACGACGGCTTGAGCATGGGCGAGCTGAGTGCGCCGGCGGCGGAGGATCTGATAAGCCTGCTTGAGTGAGGCACGACCATCGAAGCAGACGTTGCTTGTCGCAACAAGCGGTATAACGCGGCGTGCCGGCGCGAGAAACGCGTAGGTGCGCAGCATGCATCGCAGATAGAGCACGAACCTCCGCTCTCGCCTCAAGCGATAGCTGATGTCGGCACGGCGGCTCCAGTCCGGCGGCCAGGTCAGCAGCATGTTATTGCTTTAAAAATGGCGCTTGCGACTTTTACTAAGTCGAGGCGACATCATGCCCGCATCAGCGCAGGGCTGCAAGGAAGCGAGCGGCACGCCCATATGCACTGACGATGTCCCGCCTTGCCGCCCTCGCTTTCGTTCTGCTCGTCGCCGCCCCGCTCGCCGTGTCCGCGGCACGCGATGCTCTGCGCGACCGAAGCGTGCCCTGGCGCCTCGCTGATCGCTCCAGCACGGGCCTCCTGCCCGACGCGGCTCATCACCACGCTGCCCTCGTTCGCGTCTTGGCAGCGCGGACCGTGTCTTGGCGCGGCATCGTCGCCAGCCATTGCTGGATCGTGCTGAAGTCTGCAGAGGACACTCGCTACCGGCGCTTCGACTACACCGCTTGGGGCGAGCCGATCTGGGTCGATCGCTTCGTGCCGGACGGCCGCTGGTTCGGCAGCGTCCCCGACATCGTATTCGCCGCCGATGGCGCTGAAGCCGAAGCCATGGTGCCGCGCATCCTCGCGGCCGTTCGCGACTACCGCTTCGCTCGCGCCGGCGACTATCGAGCTTGGCCGGGACCGAACTCCAACACCTTTGTCGCCGCCGTGATGAGCGCCGTGCCGGGCATCGCCGCCAGCCTTCCGCCGACCGCGATCGGCAAGGATTTTCCCTATGACGGCCGTTGGTCCGGCATCACCCCGTCCGGCACGGGGCTGCGCCTCAACTTCGGTGGCTACCTCGGCGTGACGATAGGGTGGGTCGAAGGCTTGGAGATCAACGTCCTGGGAGCGGTGTGGGGCATCGATGTGCGTCGGCCCGCGCTCAAGCTTCCGGCCCTGGGACGGGTGGGCATATGATCGGCCCTGCGGAGGCCGCCGGCTGGCTTTGCGGGTCGGGAGCTATGCTTTCCGTATGATCCATCATCGGCCGCTGGCGAGCCTCTTCGAAACTCTGCGAGGCATCTGCAGGCAACGACTGACGAGTATGACGCGGCGCAGGTGCGAGGTGAGATCGGACGGAAAGGTTGACCAAGAACCTTTCCAGAAGGAAGCGGCTTGCCGATCACCGCCAACTTCGCCCTCACCCGCAAGCAGCGTCACGAAGCCGTCAGGTTCTCGATGCTGAAGCCGCTCGCCCCGGCATCGTCCGCGATACGCTCCGGGGCTTGATCGAAGAGGGCAAGGAGCCGGCTCGCGCGGCGATCAAGCGAGCGAGGATGCCATGCGTGCCGTCGCTACGCGGGCCGAGCAAGGATCTCATCACTGCCGATCTGGCTACCTGTTTGGCTCCCTCGCCATTCAGAGACTGTCGCAGCGATCGTATAAGCCATCGCTTTTGTTGGTGAGCGCGATGGGGCTCGAACCCATGACCCTCTGATTAAAAGTCAGATGCTCTACCGGCTGAGCTACGCGCTCGAGGGGTCTTGATCGAGCTAGCGTCTTCAAAAAGGCTTGGCAAGCCGGCAGTGTCCCCTGCGGCACGATTGCGGGGACGTTTTCTCCGCCGTGCAGCGACGGCGGTCGCGCGATAGCCGTGCATCCTGGCTGAGCGTTCGTGTCACCCTCCGCGGCTGGCCTCGTCGAGAACGGCCTTGATGAGCTTGGGCACGGCATGGCGCAGCGTGGCACCGCCGGCCGCTGCCACAGCGCAGGCGCGCGGAGTCATCGTGGAACACCACGTGCGTCCCCTTTGGCGGGGATCGACGGCGCCGCGTCGCCCGTCGGCAGGCTAGCGGACTGCCAACCAAGCCATTCATCCCACCCGCCGCCGCGGCTCAGCCCGCCTGGACGAGGTGCTGAGACGCGCCACCGCAGCGCTGGGCGCACTTCCATTGCGCCACATCAGCCCGCGTCGTCATGCCCGGCAACGCTGGATCGACGCTGCGCGAACCCCGCTGGTGCAGGGTGTTCCCAAAAACAGGGAACGACGGACGACGCTGTCTTCCGGTCAGCGCCTCGACCAGCACGGGACTCCTATGCGCGGTTGCCCTGCGACGCATCGAACCTTTACGGCTCTCCGCCGATGATCGGTGCCTCGCGACCGAACGGATGGCTGCGCCGATAACCGCCGATCCATGCCCTCACGACCCATCCCCGCCTCTCCGAACGCCTCCATCGGCAGGGGGTCGGCATCCCCTCCGCGACGGCGGTGATCGAGGGTCCACGACCGGGCCCGCGACGATGGAGCCATCGAGCGACGATCCCTATGCCCGGCCTCCGCATCGCGGTACGGCAGGGCTCAAAGCGCGGCAGCCTTGCTTGCAGGTCTTGCCGAAATCGGCGCGGGCGCCTCGCTTCCACAGGCCTGGACTCCGCCTGCCTGGGCTTCGCCTGCCTCGACGCGGCCTTGACTCGCCTCGGCCGAACGAAACCTCGTTCGCCGCTCCGACAAGCCCCATCATCCACTAATCCCGGACCTGCTGACATGACGCTCTACGATCGGATCATGGGGGCCCGCCTCGCCACCTCGGACGAGGCGGAGCAGACGGTCGGCC
>CALMGA010000461.1 GCA_937863205.1 uncultured Beijerinckiaceae bacterium
CGCTTCCGCGAGCCGCGGGCGGTTCTGACGCGCGACGGCAGGGTGGTGGGCCGGCACTTCGCCGGGCCGACCTGGGAGCTGGCGGACGGCGAGGCCGTGGTGGGCAAGGTCAAGGCGCAGCGGCCCGGCGCGACGCCGCGCGACGTCGCCCTGCTCGACCTCGCCGTCGTTGATCGCCGCGGTCACGGCGAGCTGGCGGCGGCGACCCTCGTGCAGCGCCTCAACACGCGCGGCGGCGCCTTTGCCGGGCCGTGCGACCGGCCCGGCGCGAGCCACGCCGAGCCCTACAGCGCCGCCTACGTCTTCTCGGCCCCGCCGTGACGGGGTGGTCCGCCATCTCCCGCCGATCGGGTTCAACCCGCTCAAGGACGTCCGCGGTGTGAACGGCGATGGGCTCGTCGCCGACGGCGCGGGCGAGATGGAGGCGCGGATGACGGTGAACCAGGGCCTGCGGCGCCGCCTCGTGCACCTCCGCCAGGCGAGGCCGCCGATGCGCTACCGCTCAGCGCGACCACGGTCGCAGGCTGCTCCGGCTGGCGCAAACCCTATCCCCGCAGCAATCCTTCGGCGACGTCGAGCAGCGTTTCCCCGCTCACGTCCGGCCCTTTCAGAGCGGGCGGGAACGGCCTTCCGCGCTTCACGTAGCCGGCGACGAGGCCGGCCACCTTGGCGCCGTGCACGTCCCAGGGATGCGTCGCCACCAGGGCCACTTCGGCAGGATCGACGCCCGCCGTTCGCGCGGCATAGCGGTACACCTCGGGCCGCGGCTTCGACAGTCCCACGTCCTCGACCGACAGCACCTCTTGAACGAGGCCATCCAGGCCGGCGGCGTCGAGCAGGCCCTTGGTGGTCTTGGCGCTTCCGTTGCTCAACGCGACCACCTTCATCCCGGCATCGGCAAGCATCCGGAACGCCGCTCCTGCATCGTCGTGCGACGGCAACGACGCCATCATCGCGAGCGCGGCCTGCTTGCGGTCAGCTGATGCGGTCAAGCCTTGCATGGCGAGCAGTTCGTCGAGGCATCCCGCCAGCACCGAGGGGAAGGGAGCGAAGGTGCCGGTCGCGGCCAAGGCGAAGGTGTCCCGCAGGGCGGCCGTGTAGAGGAGGTCGAGGGCAAGGGGAGGAAGGCCCAGCCCGACCAGCGCGGGACGCATCGGCTCCATGGTGAAAACCGTGCCGATGATGTCGAAGGCAACAATCTTGGGTCGGTGAAGCATCGGGACCTCGGTGCAAGGCGGCGCGCAGCAGCGATTCAAGCCGGCCCTTGATCAATCGTTCGACACGATTTGATCCTCCCTCAGTTGAAGTGGTCTGCCCTGAGCTATGGCTTTTGATCTGGGATGAGGACGGATCGCATGACAGGGAAGAGGCGCAAGCCCGAGAAGATCGTAGCGGAGATCGTGGCCAAGCTGCGGCCCGAATGGAGGTGCCGGTATCGCGAGGTCGGAGCGTCGCCGACGCCGTTCGCACGATCCGGGTCATCCGAGGTCACCGAGGTGGCGTGACGCTGGCGGCAGGCGTTCGGCGGGCTGGACGTCGGATCCGGTGAAGCCGCTGAAAGAGCTCGAAACCGAGACCCTGGGGCTGCGCAAGGCGGTGGCCGATCTCACGCTGGACAGGCTCGTCTTGAAGGAGGCTGCGTCGGGAAACTGCTGAGCCCCGCGCGGCGGCGCCGGCAACGGGATCCAATCTCCACAGCGTGGTCGTGGCGATCGTCGGGGCCGTCATCGTGCGGGCGATCTACCATCCCGTCGCCGGGCGGCGAGGTGCACTCTGCCGATCCGCGTCCGTGCCGAAGACGGTGGTCCGCCGGTAGCGGTGCATCAACATTCGACATAGACCGCAACTTATCGCGCTCGAATGGTATGATGGACGCGTTCACGGCTTAAACCAAGTCAGCAGGAGACACGCAGATGGGACTTCTCGATTCGATCCTCGGCAGCGTCCTCGGTGGTTCGAACACCGGCGCGTCCGGCGGCATCGGCAACGTGCTGTCGGGCCTTCTCGGCGGTGAACAGGCCGGTGGGCAGGGCGGGATGGCGGCAGGCGGCGGCCTCGGCAGCATCCTGTCGAAGTTCGAGCAGGCCGGCCTCGGCAACATCGCCCAGTCCTGGATCGGCAACGGGCCGAACCAGTCCGTCTCGCCGCAGCAGCTGCAGAACGTCTTCGGCGATCAGGTGCCGCAGATGGCGAACCAGGCCGGCATGGACCAGGGCGACTTCCTCTCCCAGCTCAGCCAGCACCTGCCGAACGTCATCAATCAGATGACGCCCAACGGACAGGCGCCGAACAACGGCTCCGTGGACGTCTGATCGCGACCTCGGACGGGAAAGGCTGGCCGACGATGAACCGCACGACCTTGATGGCGACGGCCGCGCTCGTCGCGGCCTCGCTCGCGCCGACCCTGTCGTGGGCCGACAACCAGATGGGCTACAAGCTGGAAACGGCCGAGGCGGCCGCCGGGCTGCAGCGCAGCGGCGGCTCGCTCGGCATGAAGGTCGGTCCGGAGAAGGACATCACCAGCGACGGCCTCACCTTCGAGCTTTTGAAGGTCGAGCACGTCGGCGACGCCTCCCCCGCGGCGCAGGCCGGGCTGAAGATCGGTGACCAGATCATCGCCGTCGACGGCCGCGTGTTCCCCGACACCGCGACCTTCGCGGCCTACGTCGGCTCGGTCGCTCCGGGCCGGCAGATCGAGGTCGACTACATGCCGGCCGGCGGCGGCCCCGCCCAGGCGCAGCGCCTCGGCGTCACCGTCGGCGAGGGTGGCCGCGCGGCCGCAGCACGCGGCGAGACGAGCCACGGCCTGTCGACCGGAGCCAAGGTGGGGATCGGGCTGGGTGCGGTGGCGGTCATCGGCTGCTACGAGGCGGGCTGCTTCCACAAGCTCAAGGCCGACCTCGACGCCGAGCGCGAGCGGCTGCGTGACAGGGCCGGACAGGGGCAGCCGACGCCAAGGTGACGCCGCCGCGGAGCACGATGCGCGCAAGCTCCCGACAGGTGGCGCGGCTGCCGCGAGCCGTCCGCTGCTTCCCTCAACAATCGACTTGGCCGCTCGCTCGCCGGAGCGGCCAAGTCGCGCGCCCCCTGCGCCCCTGTGTCACCCAAAAACCGGCTTGGCCAATTCCTATGGTTGTTTAGTCCCGGCATTTGGCGGGCCGG
>CALMGA010000462.1 GCA_937863205.1 uncultured Beijerinckiaceae bacterium
GTGGCTCGCGAGCGGCGGTCCGGCCGAGGATGGCGGCGGGCTCGCGCGCGACCTCGCCGGCAGCGCGGCCGTCTCGGCCCAGGGCGACGGTCGTGCCCTGGTCGAGGTCGGTGGTCCGGCTGCGCGACAGGCCTTGGCCAAATGCTTGTCCATCGACCTTCACCCCGACGTGTTCACCCCCGGCTGCGTCGCCGTCACGGCATTCGCGCATCTCGGCGTCCAGGTTTGGGCGAAGGATGACTCGTCGGCTCTTACCCTTTGCGTGCCGCGCACCGTTGCCGGTTCGCTCTGGCGATTGCTGACGATGGCGGCGGCGGCGTTCGGCTGCGAAGTCCTTCGTGCACCCTGATGGCCGCGTGCCCGGTGCGTTTCGCGGTACGCTGATGCGACCTGCGAGCCGACACGGCTCGCAGGTCAGCGGCGACCGAACGTCCTGAGAACGGGGTTGCCCGCATCGGGCGACGCGCGGGCGCGACGATATCGCCGTCGACGTCGGTATCTCTGGGCCCGTTCGGTCATGCGCGAACCCCCGAGGGTCTTGCAACCGGCGCAGGTGAGTCGCTCGTCGAGAGGCCGCGCTCGCTGGAAAAGGTCGCGAGGGATCAAGTCCGTGCGCTGCGGCGCCGATGCGGCCTGTCGCTCGGCGATCTCGCCTCCCGCGCCGGTCCGTTCGTCGGCCCGCTCGAGCATCGACGCCCGGCATCGCGCCGTATCACGGCCCCGGTGTGTTGCTCCAACCTCCTATGCCGCATCGGCCCTGAGAGTGCTGACGCGCCTTTCGCACGGATGCTCCGGGAAGCCGAGGTGTGGCCAACCTGACCGCATCCGACGAGGCGGCGATGGCGCGACCCGATGCCGAGTCGGCACGCGACGTGTGCGTCATCGGCAAGCCTTGCCTTGCAAAGCGGCACTCGCGACGGCGTCAGTCCTATCTTTCTTTTAGAGAAACAACTCTTCTTCTTAGTTGACAAGGCCTTAGCTCGATGATAGCACCGCGAGAGCTGTCCGGAGCCGCCTTGATGTGTGGGATCGTTGGCCTTTACCTGAAGACGCCCAAGCTGGAACCGCGTCTCGGCCAACTCACCGCGGGCATGCTGGCGACCATGTCGGATCGCGGTCCCGACAGCGCCGGCTTCGCCGTCTTCGGCGAGATGGCCGCCGGCCTCAAGCTGACGTTGCGCGGTCCGAGTAAGCAGGCGCTGGCGGCCGTGGTCGAGCAGCTGGGCGAAGCCTTCGATCAAAGCCTGGAGGCGAGCTCGCGCGACACCCACACGGTGCTGCGCGTGCCGGAGGAGCGCGAGACCGCTATCCGCCGCTGGCTTGCCGAGAACGCGCCCGAAGTCGACGTGGTCAGTGCAGGCCATCGCATCGAGATCTACAAGGAGGTCGGCCTTCCCGAGCGCGTCGCCGCGCGCTTCGACCTCGCCGGCATGCACGGCACCCACGCCATCGGCCACACCCGCATGGCCACCGAGAGCGCGGTGACGACCAACGGCGCCCACCCCTTCTCGACCGGGCTCGATCAATGCCTCGTCCATAATGGTTCGTTGTCGAACCACAACGGCATGCGTCGCGAGCTGGAGCGCAAGGGACTGCGCTTCGCCACGCGGAACGATACGGAGGTCGCGGCCGGCTATCTCACCTGGCGGATGGCGGAGGGCGCCTCGCTCCGGCAGGCGCTGGAAACGAGCCTCGCCGACCTCGACGGCTTCTTCACCTTCGTGGTCGGCACCGAGACGGGCTTCGCCGTGGTCCGCGACCCGATCGCCTGCAAGCCGGCGGTGATGGCCGAAACGGACGACTATGTCGCCTTTGGCTCGGAATACCGCGCCCTTGTCGGCCTGCCCGACATCGACGGTGCCAAGGTTTTCGAGCCCGAACCGGCGACGGTCTACGCCTGGGAGCGTAGTTCCTGGGAGCGTAGTTGATGCCGAGCTTCGACCTGCGGCGCAATCCGCGCCGCGAGCTGAACGAAGCCCTGCACCGGTTGCGTCCCGACACCAACGAGACGCATTGGCTTGTCAGCAATCCCGACGGCCAGCACGCCCTCGCCGCCGGGCTTGACGCTCCCGTCAGCGTCGAGATCGGGGGCAACGTCGGCTACTACTGCGCCGGCATGAACAAGCTGGCCAGCGTGACCGTGCGCGGCAATGCCGGGGTCGGCGTCGCCGAGAACATGATGTCGGGGGTGGTGCACGTGCGCGGCGATGCCAGCCAAGCGGCGGGCGCCACGGCCCACGGCGGCCTGCTCGTGATCGACGGCAACGCCGGGGCGCGCTGCGGCATTTCGATGAAGGGCGTCGACATCGTTGTGAAGGGCTCGGTCGGCCATATGTCGGCTTTCATGGCGCAGGCCGGCACGCTGACCGTGCTGGGCGATGCCGGCGAGGCGCTGGGCGACTCGCTCTACGAGGCCAGGCTGTTCGTGCGCGGGGCTGTCAGGAGCCTCGGCGCCGACTGCGTGGAGAAGCCGATGCGCGATGAGCATCGCGAGGTCCTCTACCAGAAGCTCGAGGTGGCCGGCCTCGCGGGCGAGGTCGATGTCGGCGACTTCCGCCGCTACGGCTCGGCCCGCCAGCTCTACCAATTCCATGTCGACAACGCCGGAGCCTATTGATGGACGAGAAGGTCCGCGTGGTTCGCACCCGCCCGCGCTATTCCGCCACCTTCAACCCCGACGTCATGTCTGAAATCCGTCGCGCCGCCGCGACCGGCATCTACGACATCCACGGGGCAGGAGCGAAGCGCAAGCTCCCGCACTTCGACGACCTCCTCTTCCTCGGCGCCTCGATCAGCCGCTATCCACTCGAAGGCTATCGCGAGCGCTGCGGCACCGACGTCACGCTCGGCACCCGCTATGCGAAGACACCGATCCACCTGAAGACGCCCGTCACCATCGCCGGCATGAGCTTCGGCTCGCTCTCCGCCCAGGCCAAGGAGGCGCTGGGGCGTGGCGCGACCATCGCCGGCACCTCGACCACCACCGGCGACGGCGGCATGACGGAGGAGGAGCGCCGCCACTCCCGCACGCTGGTCTACCAGTACCTGCCCTCGCGCTACGGCATGAACCCGGACGACCTCCGCCGCGCCGACGCCATCGAGATCGTGATCGGCCAGGGCGCCAAGCCCGGCGGCGGCGGCATGCTGCTCGGGCAGAAGGTCAACGAGCGCGTCGCCGGCATGCGCACCCTGCCGCCCGGCATCGACCAGCGCTCGGCCTGCCGTCACCCCGACTGGACCGGCCCCGACGACCTCGCGATCAAGATCGAAGAGCTGCGCGAGATCACGGGCTGGGAAAAGCCGATCTACGTCAAGGTGGGGGCCAGCCGGCCGTACTACGACACCGCGCTCGCGGCGAAGTCCGGCGCCGACGTCATCGTCATCGACGGCATGCAGGGCGGCACGGCGGCGACGCAGGACGTGTTCATCGAGCACGTCGGCATCCCGACGCTGGCCGCGATCCGCCCGGCGGTGCGCGCCCTGCAGGAGCTGGATCTGCACCGTGAGGTGCAGCTGGGGGTTTCGGGCGGCATCCGCACGGGCGCCGACGTCGCCAAGGCGCTGGCGCTCGGCGCCGACGCGGTCTCGATCGGCACGGCGGCGCTGATCGCGCTCGGCGACAACGATCCCGCCTACGAGATGGAATATGAGGCGCTGGGCACCACCGCGGGCGCCTACGACGGCTGGCACGAGGGGAATGAACCCGCCGGCATCACCACGCAGGACCCCGACCTCGCCGCGCGGCTCGACCCGGTGCTCGGCGGCCGGCGCCTCGCCAACTATCTCGCCGTCCTGACGCTGGAAGCGCAGACCATCGCGCGGGCTTGCGGCAAGTCGCACCTGCTCAACCTGGAGCCGGAGGACCTCGTCGCTCTGACGATCGAGGCGGCGGCGATGGCCGGCGTGCCGCTCGCGGGCACCAGCTGGGTGCCGGGCCAAGGCGGCCTCTAGAGCCTCGCGCCGTATCACGGATCCGGCACGTCGCTCTGACTTTTCGCGCCGCATCGGACCCCTCGAAAACGGCTGACGCGCCTTTCGGTCCGATGCTTCAGGAGTGGACGGCCCCCGCCAGGCCCGGGCAGGAGCCAAGTGATTTGAACCGGCACGGAGACGACGATGCGGGACCTGGGAGCGGTGGCCAAGGAACAGGGCATCAAGTATTTCCTGATCTCCTACACCGACCTCTTCGGCGTGCAGCGCGCCAAGCTGGTGCCGGCGGCGGCGATCAACGCCATGATGAAGCAGGGGGCGGGTTTCGCCGGCTTCGCGACTTGGCTCGACATGACGCCGGCCGATCCAGACCTCTTCGCGAAGCCCGACCCCGCCAGCTTGATCCAGCTGCCGTGGAAGCCGGAGGTCGGTTGGCTCGCCGCCGACCTTTGGATGAACGGCAGAGAGGTCGAGCAGGCGCCCAGGAACATCCTCCGGCGCCAGCTCGCCGACGCCGCGCGCGACGGGCTGCAGATGAAGAGCGGCGTCGAATGCGAGTTCTTCCTGATCTCGCCCTCTGGTTCGTCGCCGGCCGACGAGGCCGACAAGCAGATGAAGCCCTGCTACGACCAGTCCGCCCTGATGCGCCGCTACGACGTGATCACGGAAATCTGCGACGCCATGTTGGCGCTCGGCTGGGAGCCCTACCAGAACGACCACGAAGACGCCAACGGTCAGTTCGAGATGAACTGGCACTACGACGACGCGCTGGTCACCGCCGATCGTCATGCGTTCTTCAAGTACATGACGCGCTCGATCGCCGAGAAGCACGGCCTGCGCGCGACCTTCATGCCGAAGCCGTTCGTGAACCTCACCGGCTCGGGCTGCCACGCGCACGTCTCGTTGTGGCGCAACGGCGGCAACGTCTTCGCCGACGCCGAAGGCGAACTCGGCGTGTCGCAGGCCGGCTACCACTTCGTCGGCGGCCTGATCCACTCCGCCGAAGCCATCGCGGCCGTCACCAATCCGACGGTGAACTCCTACAAGAGGATCAACGCACCGCGCACCCTGTCCGGAGCGACGTGGTCGCCGAACACGGTGACCTACGGCGGCAACAACCGCACCCACATGATCCGCATCCCGGACGGGGGGCGTTTCGAGTTCCGCCTCGCCGACGGTGCCGCCAATCCCTATCTCCTCCAGGCGGCGATCCTCGCCGCCGGCCTCGACGGCATGCGTCAGCGTCGCGATCCCGGCAAGCGTCTCGACATCAACATGTACACCGACGGCCACACGGTCGAGGGGGTCAAGCGGCTGCCGCTCAACATGCTGGACGCCATCCGCGCGCTTGAAAGCTGCCCGGTTCTCAACGAGGCGTTCGGGAGCTTCGTACCCTCCTACGTCAAGCTGAAGACGGAGGAGTGGAACGCGTACTCGCGTCAGCTGACGGAGTGGGAGCGTGACAACACGCTCGACTGCTGAAGCACGTGTCACATGCCGCCCTTCGAGGTGGCGTGGACGTCCATTCGTTCCTCAAAATGCCTGGCCGCTGCAACGTCCGCGATCGGTCCGGCTGAAGGCCCGCCTTCCTCTCCTTCGTCCTGCGGTGATCGCGTGGGCCAAGCGCCTCAGGTGCATGCAGAGCCGATCCGCATCGGCTTCTTGCTGCTTCCAGACTTTCCGCTGATGGCCTACGCGGCGGCCGTAGAGCCTTTGCGTGCGGCGAACGTCCTGGTTGGTCGCACGCTCTACAGGTGGCGGCATGCTTCGCCGGACGGAATGCCCGTGAGGGCCTCTCAAGGGTTCTCGATCGTCCCCGATCTCGAACTGACGGACCTTGGAACGAGCGTCGACCGGCTTTTCGTCTGCGCGGGAGGCAATCCCAGCAACGCCGGAAACGAGCATCTCCTCGGTCAGCTCCGCCGCATCGGCCGAACGCACGGTATCGTGCTGGGCGGGATTTCCGGAGGGCCGTTCATACTTGCCCGCGCCGGTTTGCTGGCTGGCGTGCGTTGCACCCTGCATTGGGAGCATGTCCCCGCCTTCCAGGAAACCTTTCCCGACGCGAAGGTCCGACGCTCGCTCTTCGAAATCGATCGCGAGCGGATCACCTGCTCGGGTGGCACCGCCGCGCTCGATATGATGCTCGACCTCATCAAACGCGATTGGGGACGCTCGCTGGCTGTCGACGTCAGCGATTGGTTCCTGCACAACCAGATACGCGAAGGACTCTCGCCGCAACGCCTGTCGTTTGCACAGCGCTTCGATCTTCGCGACGTGCGCGTGATCCGTGTGCTCGAAGCCATCGAAGACAATCTGGGCGATCCGCTCGGGCGGATCGAGCTCGCGAGGGTCGCGGGCCTCTCCGTGCGGCAACTGGAACGGTTGTTCAAGTCGACAGTCGGATGCACGTTGCACGACCATGCCCTGCGGCAGAGATTGGCGCACGCCCGGCGGCTGGCCCGTGAAACCGCCATGCATCGCGAGCACATCGCGCTCGCTGCAGGATTCGCCTCCACGTCAGAGCTGAGACGTGTCGAGCGGCGCCACAGTCGACGCGGTCGTCTCTGACGGTGCAGACGACCGCCGTCGTGCCGCGGGTCGCGGTGGACCCATCTGGATCGGATGCACCGCTTCGGCCCGCCCGATCCGCAATAGGCACCGGGCTCGCTCCTGCCGCCGATCCGGAAAACCCTGATCTCATACCAGCGGCCGTTCCTCTCTGACTCACGGGCTTCCGTTGGCGGGTGAGAGGTGATTCCATGGTGCCGGGAGGCTGGCACGATGGCGGCAGCGGTGGCTTTGCGGACGGAGTTTTCGGCGGCTGCGCTGCGGCGGCTGGCGGCGGCGACCCGGCATGCCAACCAGAGCCGTCGCCTTTTGTCGCTTGCCGCCGTGCTGGACGGCATGGATCGTGGCGAGGCGGCACGCATCGGCGGCATGGACCGGCAGACCCTGCGCGACTGGGTGCACCGCTTCAACGCCCACGGCCCCGACGGGCTGAAGGACAGCTGGTCCAACCTTTGGGCAAGGATGAGGC
>CALMGA010000463.1:0-1556 GCA_937863205.1 uncultured Beijerinckiaceae bacterium
TCCCGGGCGGCACGGGGTGGCCGACAACCCGTTCGCTTATTTCGTTTCGCCGTCCGGCTTCGTGATCGAGTTCACATCGGACGTCATTGACGTCGACGAGGCGACGCATAAGCCGCAGGTGTGGTCGCGGAACTCACCAGAGGCGATGGATGTCTGGCTCACCGCCGGCCCTCCTACGCCGGCGATGCGCGCCGTCATGGCGGGACGTCCCGATCCCGGCTTCCCGGCGGCGCCTTGATCTTCATGACGACCGTCGCGGCGGCCACGGATGGGAGTGTTGTAGATTGACGCATGCCGGCGAACGACCTGTCGTGGCTTCCGAGGGCAACGCGGGCGACGTCATCGCGTGCCACCTCGCCGACCTGGGGGTCGACACCGTGTTCGGTGTGGCCTCCATCCACAACCTTCCGATCCTGGACGCGATCGCGCGGCAGGGCCGGATCCGCTTCGTGCCGGCCCGTGGCGAGGCGGGCGCGTTCAACATGGCCGACGGCTACGCGCGTGTTTCGGGGAAACTCGGAGTCGCGATCACCAACACCGGGACGGGCGCAGGCAACGCAGCCGGAGCCCAGATCGAAGCCGTGTCGGCTGGATCAGCTGTGCTCCACGTCACAACAAGTGTCGAGCGTGCCTACATCGACCGGGACCGAAGCGCGATTCACGATGCTCCCGGACAGGGGGACATGCTCAAGGCGATCTCGAAGCGGTACTATCGAGTCTGGGACGCGCGCGGAGCCTTGGGGACGCTTTCCGACGCTGCATCCTGCTGCTTGACCCCGCCTTTCGGGCCGGTGACGATCGATGTTCCGGTCGACGTTCAGCAGCAGGTCGTGGAAGGCCAGCGGGAGATGCCGGCTTGTTCGCCTGTGCGTCTCGCTCCCGCCGCCGCATCCGTTGACAAGGTGGTTGAACTTATCGTTCGCGCGAAACGTCCGATGCTCTGGCTTGGGGGAGGGGCTCGCGGCGCATCTGACTCCGCTACCGAGTTGGTCCACCGCGGCTTTTGTGCAGTGACCAGCATCGCCGGTCGCGGAATCGTGCCCGAGGGTCATGATGGCTCCTTGGGGGCTTTCCAGAACGCTCCCGAAGCCCTTGAAATCTTCTCCAGTTGCGACCTCATCATCGTCGCCGGATCTCGGCTGCGCGGGATCGAGACGTTCAACAATCAAACGCCCTTGCCGCACCCCCTGATCCAGATCGACGTCGATGCGTCTCAGGCCGGCCGCAACTACCCCGTCGATCTGTTCGTGCGTAGCGACAGCGCTTTGGCGCTCGCTGCTCTCGTGGAAAAGCTTCCGCAGGCGCTCGATGTGGACTGCTACTTCCGACATGAGGTCGCTGCCGCGAGGGCGCGGGCCGAAGGCCGGCTCAACTGGCAGCTCGGACCCTACAAGATCGTCGCTGAGGCGATGCTGCAGCGGGTCGGGCCGGGCATGCATCCTTTTGTTCGCGACGTCACCATCGCCAACGCGACGTTCGGCAGCCGCTTCGTGACGATCGGCGCGCCGAATCTGAACGTCCACTCCGCAGGTGGCGGCATAGGACAAGGCATATCG
>CALMGA010000463.1:1566-8493 GCA_937863205.1 uncultured Beijerinckiaceae bacterium
ATACCGATGGCGATCGGCGCTTGCTTCGCCGGACACGCGAAGACCGTCGCGCTGCTGGGGGATGGCGGGGCCATGCTCTCGATCGGAGAGTTGATGACCGCGGTGCAGGAACGCTGTGAGATCGTTTTTGTGCTGATGAACGACGGCGGCTACGGCATCATCCGCAACATACAGGATCGACAGTACGCCGGTCGCCAGAATTTCGCTTCCCTGGCGACGCCGCACTTCGGAAAGTTGTGCGAGTCCTTCGGCTTGGCCTATTCGCGCGTTGCTGATGTCTGCGACTTTTCTCAGGCCTTCGACGTCGCGCTAGCCACAGCCGGGCCCGTGCTCATCGAGGTCGACATGGCGGCGGCGGGTACTTACGCTGAGCCGTTCGCGGGATCGATGCCGCTGCCAGCGAAGCCTTGAACAAGCCATGAGGGGCGACACACTGCGTTCTGAACGGATTTGACGGCAGGATCCCGGGCCAATCATCGCCATGCCCGCCGATACCAACCCGGTCGGTGACATCTCAGAAGTTTGCCTGTTCGCTCAGATGGACCTGTCGCTCAGATGGATGTGGCTGCCTGAATGTAGCCGCGCCTCACGCAGGCTCGTTCGCGACCGGGGTCATCGACAAGATTGTCTTTCCCCAACCTGTGAAGGCCGGAACAAGTGTCCGTTTACGCGGGACACGTCAGAGTGGACTGCGCGTTCATGCACTTGAGAGTGTCGGCCTGGCGCCGTAGGGGTGGCGAATACAGCTACAAGGTGATGCTCGCGGTGTTCGCCTTCTTCGTGCAGGCCTCGGATGGCCGCCCACGGGTCGTGCAGGACGATATCGGCAAGCGCCTTACGACAGCCAAGCGCGTCGCGAGCGCCGCTTCATGGCTGCGCTGGCAGATGAGAGAGTCAGGACGTTGCGTGCAGTCTATCTTTGACGGTCTCGATCCATATCCTCGCGGCATCTTCTGCGAGATCGGAGCCTGAAGCGTCATGGACGTGGCGGCTCACGAGCGCTTTCGCGCCAGCCGCGATCATCGCGTCCTCGATCAGCTTGCTTCCGAAACCGAATGTATCCTGGTACTGGCTGTCACCCAGCCCGAAGATTGCGAACTTTACGCCGCTCAGATCGGTGCCGCCATCCAGCAAGGCGTGGAAGGTCTTGGCGGTGCCCGGCAGTTCGCCGTCGCCGTAGGTCGAGCACACGATCAGGTAGGCCGTGCCCGTATCGAGGTCGGACGGCGTGATGTCGGCCAAGCTCCCATGGCTCACGCCATCCCGCGCGTCGAACCAGCCGGCCATTTCTTCGGCCAGCATCTCGGCGTTGCCGGTCTCGGTTCCGTGGAGGATGAGCACGTGCATGGATTTGGTCCTGACCTCGACGCGGCGCCCCCATCGACGCCGGACGCGGCGAAGAAGTCGAGCCTGTTCGGGAGTTTCAGCGCGACCCGGCCTTCGGCAGCGAGCGCGCGTTCCTTTTCGAAGACCCGCAGGCAGTTCCGCCAGTCGAACCAGCTCGTGCCATTGGCGGACAAGCGTCGCACCAGCCCAGCGCGACCGGGCTTGGACCCGTCGGCGGGGATGGCGGCGCCGGACAGCGCCTCGGACGCCATGCGGGCAACCTCCTTGCCTTCCAGTCTCGCCGTCGGGATCGTGCCGCGTGGACCGTGGCGATACCAGCCGACCCGGTAGAGCCCGGCCTCGATCTCCATGCGGTCGCCGAGCTCCCGCGGCAACGCGCCCGTCGCGGCGCTTTGGAACCCTATCGCCGTCACCGCCATCTGGGCGGGAAGCGTGATCGGCCCCGCCGGCGCCGTGCACTCGAGGGAACCCAGCCGGCTTCCACCCGCGAAGGCGACCGGAACCGTTTCGAAGCGGAAGCACAGGTGCCGCGACCCGTCCCGCTGCTGTGCCAACGACAGCAGTGTCCCGAGCACGCCGCTGTCGCCGTCGGCGTCCTCGGTCCGCACGCCCTCGACGGAAATCGACAGATCGGCCAAGCGGCCGAACTCCTTCAGGAGCACGCTGTCGAAGCGGACCTCGCGGGCGCTTCCGCGCGCGAGGACCGTGACGTTCTCGACGCCCGCGGCCGCGATCAGCGCCGCCTTTCGGGGACTGAAATCGGAGCCGTCGAACTCCGCCCCGCGCTTCAACAGCATCCGGGCGACATCGAGCGCGACGTTGCCCGCGCCCACCACGACTGCGCAAGGGCCGGCGAGGTCCGGGTCGCCCTCGTCGGGGTGGTCGTTGAGCCAGCGCGTGAGGCGGCCGGAGGCGACGACGCCGGCGAGGTCCTCCCCCGGGATCCCGAGTCGGCGATCGCCGGACAGTCCCGCCGCCAGCACCACGATGTCGTAGTCGGCGCGCAGGTCGGACAATGCAACCGCGCTGCCGATCTCCACCGCGCCGAAGAAGCCGACGCCGTCCCGCTCGAAGAGCCGTTCCAGCTGCCGGATCGTCGCCTTCGTGCCCTGGTGATCGGCGGCGACGCCGTACCGGAGGAGACCGAATGGGACCGGGAGCGCTTCGATGACGTCGATCGACGCGCCTGGCGCCGCGCGGAGCAGCGCCTGCGCAGAGAACAGGCCTGAGGGACCCGCCCCCACGATCGCGATGCTGGGACCACGATTCATGGCCGATCCTCCCCAAGACGGGCCCAAGGCAACGGTTGTTCGCTGGTGTCCATGGACCAGGACTTCTGGTTCCCGCAGGCGCCGGCGAACTCCCTGTTCAGCGACATGTCGCCGGGAAAGTGCGAAGCGATCGGCGCTCCCCCGCCCACGCGCCACTCACCTCCGACGAGCAACCGGCCCTCGGGAAGGTTTTGCAGTCCCACACTCATGAGGCGGGTCCCTTTTCCTCGTCCGGTCGCAGGCTTGCCACGTCGTCCGGAAATCTCGGTGCCGCGTTTTTTGATTCAGATGGCGTGGGAATGCCCCCCCGAGACTTCGAGGCTCGCACCGGTGATGTAGCTGGCGGCCGGCGAGCCCAGGAAGAGGATGGCGGCGGCGGCTTCCTCGGCGCGCCCCAGCCTCCCGAGCGGGATCCCACGATCCCGGGCCAGCGTCGCGAACCATTGTTCGCGGGTGGTGTGTTGGTCTGGCCGCGCGGCGAAACGCCGGTCCCACTGCCCGGACTCGATCATGCCGATCAGCACGGAATTGACCCGCACGTGCGGCGCCAACTCGCGGCTGAGCGACTTCGCCAAGTTCTGCACGGCCGCGCGCGCCGCCGAGGTGCAGACCATGTGGGGCACGGGCTCGATCGCGATCAGCGAGTTCACGATGGTCAAAGCGCCGGCGGCGCTCGCCCTGAGGAGCGGCAGGAAGGCGCGGAGCGGCCTCACCTGACTCATCAGCTTGAGGTCCAGCTCCTGGAGCCAGGCGTCGTCCGTGGTGTCGGCGAACGTCGAGGTCCGGCCCTGGCCCGCGTTGTTGACGAGCAAGTCCACGACGCCGCGCCAACGTTCCACCTTCGCGGCGAAGCCTTCCACGGCCGCCCCGTCCAGCACGTCGCATCTCACCCCCATCAGGCGGTCCTCGCCGGCGCCTTTTGTCGCGAGCTTGTCGAGGGCTTCGGATAGGCGGCCCATGTCGCGGCCGCACAGCGCCACGAAGGCGCCCTGACTCAGCGCGAGTTCGGCGACCGCCAAGCCGATCCCAGACGTGCCCCCCGTGATGACGACCGTTTTGTCCCGCAACCCGGTCGACATCGGTCAGCGCCCCGCCTTCCAAGGAGCCTCGGGGCGGCCGGCCAGGGCCAGGCGGGCGGCAGGCGAGGGCGGACCGGCCATCGACCAGATGTCGATGAGGGTGCCGTGATCACCGTCGGCGGCAACCGGCGGTGCGCCGGCCGGATGGTCGCGATCCATGTCTGACACGTATTCGAGGACGAAGCCGGAAGGGGATACGAAATACGCGAAGGTGTTCATGCCCGCCGACTGGCGGCCCGGGCCCCACAAGGGTGGATGCCCGCCGACCTTCATTCGGCCGATCCCGCGCATCAGGCCGTCGATGCTCGGCATCTCAAAGGCGACGGACCGCGTGGACGGATACAGCGATTGCACCAGTACGACCGTATGGTGCTGGTCGCAGCACCGTAGGTAAACGGCCTCGGTTCCAATCCGGTCGGTGACGCTGAAGCCCAATCCCTCGACGAAGAAGTTCGCGGTTCTGTCCAGGCACTCCGTGTTGAACGCGATGTGGCTCAAACCTCGCGGACGTCCCGGAAGGTCTCCATGGCTGGACCGTGCCGCGTCTCCGGCGGTGATAAAGAGATGCCGACCTTCCGGGTCCGTGACGTCGAAACCGACACCTCCGCCGGGGTGCTCGCTGTCGCGGATCTCGCCGGGTTCGGCATTGACGGCCAGAAGCCTACGCCTGAGGCCCTCCAAGGCGCCGACATCGGGAACGCCGAAGACGACCGCCTCCAGTCGGAACTCTCGACCTTCGACGAGCCCGTAGCAGAAGGCCTCCGGGCCGCTACCTTGGAAGTATAGCCTCTTGCTCTCGCTCCATTGCAGAGGCTGCAGACCCAAACAGTCTACGTAGAAGTCAAGCTGTGTGATGGCCTGCGGAGCTCGCATCAAGACGGCACGAAGGCGCAAGATGGCACCGGCAGCTATCGTCGAACCCATAAAGTTCCAATATGAACATTAAGTTCACTGATTGGTATGCATCTAGGGTTCTTCTGTCAAGCGATCTTGGTCATCTCACCCTCACGCATAAGCGCTTCCCCGGCGACGCCTTGTCGGCGTCCGACCCACCCCAGACGCCGAGAAATCTCATCGGCTCCGCGCAGCACCTCGCGTTCGATGGTTTCCCGCCGCTCGGCCCCCGCGAAGGAAGAGGCCTGTCCGCTGACGTTGAGCGCAGCGACGACCGATCCGCTGGCATCGAAGATCGCGCTCGCCACGGAGACGATGGAAGGCTCGAAGTAGCCGTCGGACCACGCCACCCCCGTTTGGCGATCCATCTTGAGCTGGCGTTGCAGGTCGGCGAGCGTCGTAGGCGTGTGGGTGGTTGCGGCGTCCATCGAACTGTGGCGGTAGAGTTGGGTGATCCGCTCGGGAGGGAGATGGGCGAGAATGATCCGGCCGAGCACGGTGGCATGCGCGGGAAGGCGGCTTCCAACACGGATGTTGCTGGCGAACGCGTGGTTGGGCGTCCGCCGTACGACATAGATGACCTCTCTCTCATCGAGGACTCCGAGATGCGCTGAAAGGCCGAGCGACTCGGTAAGGCGCGACGCAATCGGCACGGCCAATTGCACGAGGTCTTCGGAAAAGAACGCCTGGGCCGCAAGGCCGATCAGACCGAGGCCGATACGCCATCCCCGACCTTCGCCCTGGTATTCGATGAACTGCTCCGATTCGAGCGTATGCAGCAGGCGCAGCAGGGTCGTCCGGTTGATTTTCAGCTCTCGTGCGGTTCTCGCCACGTTGGCGACGGTTCCCCCTTCGGCGACGTGTCGGAGCAAGTGCATGGCGCGCAGAATGGGCGGCGAGAGGTAATCCGTCTCCGATTCGGTGTCACTCACGTAACCACTTCCTCCATGAGCTCGCGGATGATCGCGGCTGCCTCGGTTGGCGCCTCTTGCGGCAGCGCGTGCCCCGTCGAGGCGAGTCGTCGCAGCCCGAGGCCGCGCGCGAGTGCCGATGAGATCATTGCCGCACCATCCGGTGGCGGGACCACGTCGTTCTCGCCTACGGCGACGATCGCCGGCACGTCTATGTTCCGCGCATCGGCCACGAGATCACCCGCACCGAGCGCCCACACTGCGCGAGTATACCCTGCCAATCGCACCGCGGCCATCGCGCGCGTCACGGCGGCGAGCGTCCCCGCCTTTCGTTCAGGCTCGTGGACCAGCCTAGACGCCCGCAGTTGCGCGAAGCGCTCGGCTCCCATGTCCCGCAAGTCGTCGATGCGTGATTGGACCTTCTCGGGCAAGGGGGAGCCGGAAGGCACTGCGTAGCCGGAAGCGGGAGAAAGCAGGCACAATCCGACGACGAGGTCCGGGCGATCCCGCGCCAGCCGTGCCGCGAAAAGGGCCCCCAGCGAGTGACCGACGATCACGCTCGGGCCAAGCTCGAGGGCTTCCATCATTGCGACCAGCAAGCCGGCATAGTCGGAGGGATCGGGACGAGGCACCACCAGGTTTTGCGATGCGCCGTACCCCGGCGCATTCCAAGCCACGACGTCCTGTTCGCCTCCGATCGCGTCGATGCAGGGCTTCCAACTGCCCGCGTTGCTCCCGATACCATGGAGCAGAACAAGGCTAGGCCGGTTCGCCGGAGCGTTCGCGACAGGTGTTCGGCGCAGGTACTCGATGCCGCAAACGATCCCAGACTTCATGTCGTCACCCCTACCTGACGTCGCGGCGGAAGGCGTCTCGCATGGTTGAGCGCCCCCAGCCATCGTAAGATGGCGCGCCGCTTGCAAACCGTTGTCGATTCTTTCATTCTTGAACTAGGAGTTCAATAGTGAACTATGGAGGATGTCGTGACGAGGACGCCGGGAGTTGATCACCTCCGGGGGGTCGTGCTGACGGCAACCGACCTTGCCGCAAGCGTGAGATTTTACGAACAGGCATGGGGACTCCTGTGCCTTGAGGAGCGGAGCGATCATGCCGTTTTCCGAGCGCTCGGTCCCGAGTACCAAGCGCTTCGGCTCGAAGCAGCCGCGAAGCCGAGGTTGGCGCGTATCGATCTGGCCGTTCGCAGCGTGCGCGACCTTGACGATCTTCACGCGAGCCTCACCGCTAAGCAGGTTTGCGTTGTCACGCCTCCTTCGCGCTTGCGGGAGGCCGGAGGTGGATACGGCATGGACGTCCTCGATCACGAGGGACGTCTCGTCCGCATCTCGGCCGATCTCGCCGAACACGCCCCGATCCACGATGAGTCCCGCCCGATCAGGATCTCGCACATCGTGCTGAATTCACCGG
>CALMGA010000464.1 GCA_937863205.1 uncultured Beijerinckiaceae bacterium
CCCGCGCCGGACGCGGATCAAGAGATTTGACCGTGCGCCGCGGGCGGGAGCGCTAGGGCATCGGACGATGCTCTAGCCCGCTGTGCCGCATCGGATTTGCTCGAAAACCACCTCCTTTTCGGTCCGATGCTCTGAAGTTCCGGAGCCAAGAGTGCGCAGCCGTTTTCATTCCGATCCGGGGCATCAGACTGCAGCATGGGACGCGATCCGCAGTTGTCAGGAACCGTCCGCTGAGATGGAGACCGCTGCGGCGGTGAAGCGAAGTGAGGCTTCCTGCCCTCTGCCCGGGAGCGCGGGCGATTGCCTCTCGCCCCTGAGCCGCCCCTGTTTCGGTGGCGTTGCCAAGCCTGGTACAGGTGTTGCTCGGCGCGGACGCCTCGGCCTTTGTGCCTTCGGGAGTATTCATGCAGCAGCAATCCGCGGACCGGCAAGCCCGTCTCGCCACGTTGCTGGCCAACGGCATCGGTCGCGTCGCCAATCAGTCCCCCTTGTCGAAGGTGCAGTGGCTCTGCCTCGCCCTCTTCGTGGCCTGCGCCGTGATCCTCGGCTTCATTTTGCAACCCCGCCAGCAGGAAACGGTCGCGTTTGCGCGCGATCCACTCCCTCTGCCCGTCGGGACGGCCGCGCCGGATGCTCCCTCCGGCGAGGCTGCCGCGTCCGGTGCGGCCACGGCGGGGGCTCTGGA
Organism: uncultured Beijerinckiaceae bacterium; assembly: GCA_937863205.1. Next base: position 686 of record CALMGA010000464.1, read on the forward strand.
CAGGCTCGCCGTCGAGGTCGCGAAGATCAACCAGAAGCTTGACGAGATCGTCCTCAGCCAGAAGCAGACGACGTTCAAGCTGGCCTCGCTCGCGGTCGGGAGCCGTTCGGGGCAGGCAGGTCCCGCCGCCGACGCGACCGTCGCGAAACGGGACGCCGGGCCGTCGCGGGATGAAACGCACGATCCCGTTTCGCGACGCCCGGGCGAGCGTGGCGATCTGACCGTGCATCGGCGGCCACAGGCAAGGGCTGACGCGGAGCGGAAGCGGGCCGCCCAGTCGCGAGCCGCGGCCGGGCCGGCGGCTCTTGACCACCGCGTCCGCAACGAGCGCACGATACTGCGCGAACGCCGCCGCAGGCTGGTTCACGCGAGGGCGTTCCTGGCCCCGCCGCTGCGCTTCTGAACCAGCCGATCACCGGCCGGATACGGCGCAGCCTTGTCGGGATCGCTTCATCACGGCTCGTCGGACGGCGCGCGTCAGGAGGCCGGCGTCAGGAGGAAGCACGCGAGAACGAAGAGACCGATCGAGAACGCGCCGATCTTGTCGAGGGCGCCCGGCTGCTGGATCGCCACGAAGGCAGCCAACAGCGCATCGGACACGACCGCGGTCAGGTGATGCCCCATCTCTCGCATGCTGCGTCCTTTCTCCTTGCGCATTGCTGCTGGCGTATGGGCCGGAACTGCCTCGATCACCGGGTTGGCAGATTCCGCGCCGCGTTTACCACCCGGCGGATTGCAATTGGCCGGGCCACATCTCTCGTTTAAGGCTTGGGGGGTTGCCGACCGGCAAGTTCGCTTTTCAGGCGTTGGGGTCCAGCTGTCGGATCCCGGCGCGCCGCATCGAGCCCCGACATCGCTTCGTCGGCCGGCGACAGCGAAGGAGCGTACCCGATGCCGCGTTCGCAATCCTCCCCTACTCCTTCGACCCTCGCCTCCTCGACCCATGTTCCCCCGACCGTCGAACATGTCGCCCCGGCACCCGAAGCCGCATCGTCCGACGGCCCGGCGCTTCCGGGCGCCCTGCCCGGCTCGCCATCGCCGCTGATCGGCGTCTTCGGCACCCCCTCCTCGATGACGCATTGGGGCATCCACGTCGTGCGCACGGTGGTCGGCGCGGCCGGCGGCGATCACGGCATTCGCCACGGCAACTATCTCGCGGAGTTCGCCGAGGCGCAATCGGTCGAGCGCCGGCCGGCGGCGATCATCTGCACCTCCGATTGCCCGGAGGTCCGGCTCTGCGGTTTCGTGCTGCGAAGCGGGGCTCCCGTGATCATCTTCGCGGAAGATCCAGCCGACATCATCGACGACCTGGTCGCCGTCAGCGGCGTGGACCACATGAACGCGTTGCGTCTTGCCACGCGGTCGCTTTGCGCCCTTCAGCCGCTGATGGAGGCGGCGGATACGGTTGTGATCGGGAAGGGGCATCTCGACATGGGCATGGCCGCGTTCGTGGACCTGCTTGTGTCGGCCCTGCGCATCGCCGCCACGCCGCAGCAGCGGGCCGAGATGGATCTGCGCCTCGCCTTTGCCGGCTCGCACGAGCCGGGGCGGGTTCGCGATCATGTCGCCCACCTGTTCCCCGTCTTCGCGAAGCGGCGGCGAGAGGTGGATCGGGCGTCCTCCGCGGTGCCCGCCCCGGAGTCGGCTTCCCCGGATCCGGCAGCTCTCGAGGCGGCGGCCGGCGCCTTCGAGGCGGAAGCGTTCACCGTGCTGTCGTCGGCCGCCGCATCCCCCGATGCGGCGGTCCCGGCCGCGTCCGCCGTGAGCGCGTCAGGGGTCAAGACCATCGCCCTGTGCTACGAGGGCCTCGCGGCCGGCGCACCCCTGGAGCAGGCCGAGTGGCCGGCGGCGATCTTTTCCAGCGGCGACAAGATCGGCGACTTCGTCGCCGGACCCTGCGACCTGACGGGGCCGGCCCGGATCGTGGTCTACGGACCCTACATGCACCTGCCGCTGGGCGATTGGTTCTCGCGCGTGGAGATCGAGGTCGCCGAGAACGAGTCCGGCAACCGCCTCAAGGTCGACCTCGTCTGCGGGCCGCGCGTCCTGCTCTCGGCGAGCGCGGACATGCCCACGCGGGGACAATACGGCTTTTCCCTTCCCTTCACGATCAGCGAGCCGCTCGATCCCGTCGAGCTCCGCTTCCAGATCGAAAGCGGCGCCATCGAGGGTCGGTTTCTTCTGCGAAGGGTCGTGATGACGCGCCAAGCGTCGCAGATTCCAGCGTCGCAAATGTCCACGTCGCAGGTCGCCGCGCCGCCGCTGCTGGCCGCAACCGCCTGACCGCCGCCCCGCTGTTCCGCCGCCTCAATCGCGGCGCGAAAAATACAGCAGCCAGTCCTCGCCCGAACTGCGCGCGAGCACCTCCTCCTCCGTGACCGGCTGGAGGTCGCCCGCGAAATCGAGGGCCGACATGGTGCGGAAGGAGGCGCGAAGCCTGGCGAGGAAGTCGGGCGCGTCGGGATAGCGTAGCGCGTTGAACTCGATGATCAGGTCGGGGTCGAGCCGCCGCAGCGTGTCCTGCATGCCCTCGAAGATCCCGGCCTCGGCCCCTTCCGCGTCCAGCTTGATGATGTGGAGGTCGTCGAGCTTGTGGGTGAGGGCGTCGAGGCAGGTCGCCTTGACCCGGGTGGTCGACTCGGTGGCCGCATGGGTGATGGCGGCGTTCTTCGGCTCATCGGGGGTCGCGTACATGTCGACGTGATCGAGGCCGGGCACGGTGAGGGCCGCCTCGACAAGCGTCGTCCAGCCCGACAGGCCGTTGATGGCGACCGTGCGCCTGAGCAGGGCCATGGTCGCCGGCATGGGTTCCACCGCGATCAAGCGCCCGGTCGGCCCGATCGCAGCCCCCATCAGCACGCTGTAGTAGCCGAAGTTGGCGCCCACATCGATCACGGTCATGCCCGGCTTGACCGTGCGCGCGAACAGCAGCGTTAACCAGATCTCCCAAAAACCATCGAGCATCACATGTGAACTGAAGCCGATATCGGTTGTCGGCAAGAACATCTTATGGAAACCAAGCACCCGCGATAGAACTGTCTCCCTGCCCAGGTACACGGTCTGCACGCGCGCGCGTATTTCGGCCTCCGCCTCGCCGCGTGACATCGTGCCGATGGCATCGATACTTAACGGGTTCAATACCGGCATGAAGAGCCTTCCTCGCCCAGCGTCATACGAGCTAGCGATCAACAGCTAAAGCCTGCGCTGTCAAGGCGCCGGCATTTCTCATACCTTTCAAAACCTTGACGCCGCGGTCGGCGGCCTCTAAGTCTCGCGGGAGGTGGCGATGAACAAACGTGCCGTAGTCCTTGCGCCGTTTCCCGCCCCGCTTCGGGGCGTCGAGGTCGTCGGCTACAAGGCCCCGCAGTGGTCGTGGCTTCTCGCCACGAGGATGCTGTTCTTCCTCATCGTCGTCTGCCCGACGCTGGGCGTCAGCGTGTATTACACGTTCTTCGCCGCCAAGGAGTACGTCTCGGAGGCGGAATACATCGTTCGCGGCGTTTCAAGCCGCCACGCCAGCGGCCTCGACTCGCTGTTCAGCACCTTCGGCATTTCGCGCACCGCCGACGACACCTACGCCATCCAGGACTACCTGCGCTCGCGCAACGTCATCGCGGAGGTCAGCAAGTCCGTTCCCCTGCGCACGATCTTCTCCCGCCCCGAGGCCGATGCCTTGGCACGGTTTCCGCACCCCTGGCGCGGCAACAGCGAGGAAATGCTCTACGAGTATTTCCGCAAGGCGGTGATGGTTCAGCAGGACTCGAAGGGGATCTCGACCCTGCATATCGTGGCGTTTCGCGCCGCGGATGCCCGCGACCTTGCGCGTGCCCTGCTCACCGCCGCCGAGCAGATGGTCAACACCATGAACGACCGCGCTCAGCGCGATACCTTGCGCAACCTGCGCGACGACGTCCGCCGGGCGGAGGAGGGCGTCATCACCGCGCAATCCCAGCTCACGGCCTTTCGCAACCGCGAAGCCCTCGTCGATCCCCATGAGTTCTCCGTCAAGATCCTGCAAACCATCGGCGACCTCACCACGACCCTGGCGCAAACGCGGAGCGAGATCGCCGAAACCGAAAAGGTGTCCCCTCTCAGCCCGCGGCTCGGCAGCCTGCGCGCGAAGGCGGCGGCGCTCAGCAGCGGCATCGACGAGCAGCGCGGCAAACTCGGCGGCAGCAGCGCCGGCGTGGCCACCAAGGTGTCGCTCTACGATCGCCTGTCGCTGGCGCGCGACCTCGCCGACAAGCGCCTGACCTCCGATCTGGCCGCCCTCGAGATCGGGCGCCAGGAAGCGCGGCGCCAGCAGATCTACATCGAGGAGATCGCCTCGCCCAACCTGCCCGATCAGGCGTTGGAGCCGCAACGCTCGCGCGCCGTGCTGGCGACGGCGGTGATGAGCTTCGCCGTCTTCTGCATGATCTGGCTGCTGCTGGCCGGCGCCAAGGAGCATGCCCAATGAGGCAGGACCCGCCTGAAGCGGCCCGCGCCGTGACCGCGATGAGGGCGACCGACCTCAGCAGCCCTCATCGCACCGTCCGCCAGACCTGGCGGACGGCGCTGCGCATCAACGTCCGGGTGATCGGCGCGCTGATCCTGCGCGACGCCAGCAGCCGCTTCGGTCACGACAACATCGGCATCTTCTGGATCATGGGCGAGCCGCTGATCCTGACGGTCGGCGTGATGGGGATCTGGTCGTACATGGGCGGCACGCACGGCCACAACATCGGCGTGGTGCCGTTCCTGCTGACTGGCTATTCCATGCTGACGCTGTGGCGCCACATCGTGGGCCGTGCCGTCCACGCGATGCGGCAGGGCGCCGGGCTGCTGTTCCATCGCAACGTGCGCGTGTTCGACATCATGCTGTCGCGCGCGATCATCGAGGTCGTCGGCGTTCTCACGGCTTTCTTCATCGCCTATGTGCCGCTCGTGCTGGTCGGCGCCCTCGATCCGATGCACGATCCGCTGCTGCTGATCGGGGCCTGGGTGCTGTGCGCCCTGTTCTCCTTCGGCTTCGGCATGATGATCGCCGCGCTGACGGAAATGTCCGAGGTGGCCGAACGCTTCGTTCCGGCGTTCCTGTACCTGACGATTCCGATCACCGGCAGCCTGTTCATGGTCAGCTGGCTGCCCGAGAAGGCGCAGCACGTCCTCGCATGGTCGCCGCTGGTGAACGTGATGGAGATGTTCCGGGCCGGCATGTTCTCGCCCGACGTTCCCACGGTATGGAATGCCGGCTACACCTTTGGTTGTTGCGTGGTCGCCAACGTGATCGGCTTGGCCTTGCTCGTCATCGCTCAAGACCACATCCGCATGGAATGACCGCATTTCCATGAACCAAGGTTCGTTTTCACCGAACACAGCATGATTTCGTGAGTTCAAGGCCGTGAGTCGGGGTCGCCCATGTCCGTAGAAGAACATGACGTCATCGAGGTGAAGCCGGTCGAGCTGCCGGTCGAGGCCCCCGTCGAGACGCCGGTGGCGGAGATCGTGCTCGAACCGCTGCTCCTCAAGGGCGATCTCGTCGGCAATGACTGGTGGCAGCCGGCGGCGCCCGAGCCGGTCGGCTTCTGGCGCCGCAACGGCCTGTTCATCGCGATGATCCTGCTGCCGATCACCGCCGCCGTGGTTTATTTCGGCTTTCTGACCGGCGACCAGTTCGTGTCCGAAACGCACTTCATCGTGCGCACCTCGGCCCATGACGAGATCGGCAACCTCGCCGCCCTCGTGCAAACGCAGAAGCTGTCGCGCGCAGCCGACGAAACCTATGCGCTGAGCGACTTCATGACCTCGCGCGATGCCCTCGCCCTGGTCACCCGTAACGGCCTGCTGCAACGCCTGCTCGACCGGCCGCAGGCCGGCCCGCTGGAGCGCTTCCCCAGCCGCTTCTTCACCAACAACGAGGAGCACCTTTACCGCCGCTTCCTCCAGCACGTCACCAGCAGCACCGAAAGCGAGTCGGGCATCAGCACGCTCACCGTCACCGCCTACAACCCGGTCGACGCGCAGGCGGTCGCCACGACCCTGCTCGCCGGCGGCGAGCAACTGGTGAACCGCCTCAACATCCGCGCCCACCAGGACGCGCTCGTCTACGCCAACAACAACGTCGCCACCGCCAGGGCTCGCCTGAGCGAAGCGGAAAGCCGGCTGGAGCGCTTCCGCGACTCCAACCGCATCATCGCGCCCGACAAGGAAGCCTCGCTCAGCCTGCAGGGGATCACCGGCCTGCGGACCCAGCTCGCCGGACTCAACGCCGAGCTGAAGCAGAAGATGGCCGTGACCCCGCGCAGCCCGGCCATCGCCTCGCTCAAGGAGCAGATCAAGGCGCTGCGAGCCGAGATCGAGGCCATGAGCCGGGGCGTGGCCGGAGACAGCGGCTCGCTCGCCGGCAAGCTCGGCGGCTTCGAGAAGCTGATGCTGGACCGCACCCTCGCCGCCAAGGCTTTCGAGGCTTCAACGGCCATGCTGGAGTCCGCCCAGCGCGATGCCCGGCAGCAGCAGCTTTACGTCGAAACCATCGTCGCGCCCGGCCTGCCCGACCAGGCCCTGTACCCCTACCGAATCCTGTCGATCCTGGTCGTCGTCATCTGCGCCTTCGCGCTGCGCTGGTTCGTCGGCACGCTCGGCCGCATCGTCATGGAGCACCGGGCTTGAGCCTCGCGCCGCTGCCGCGGGCGCCGCAGGTCGGATCTCCCGCCGGATCCGCGCTGGTCCGGCCGCCCGAAGCCGGGCAGATCAGGCCGCCGGCCCGCCGCATCGCCTTGCGCAACATCGTCAAGGAGTACCACACGGCCATCGGCGTGCGTCGCGTGCTCAACGACATCTCCTTCGACATCGGCGCGGGCGAGAAGATCGGCATCCTGGGTAAGAATGGTGCCGGCAAGTCGACGCTGATCAAGATCATCGGCGGCGTCGAACCCCCGACCGAGGGAACGGTCGAGCGCGGCCTGTTCCTGTCCTGGCCGATCGCCTTCGCCGGCGGTTTCGAGGCCACCATGAGCGGCCTCGACAACGTTCGCTTCATTTCGCGCCTGTACGACGTCCCGATCCAGGACGCCGTCGAGTTCGTCGACGACTTCGCCGAACTCGGCCGCAAGCTTTACCTGCCGGTGAAGACCTACTCCACCGGCATGCGCCTGCGCCTCGCCTTCGCCCTCACGCTGGTGATCGATTTCGAGTGTTTCCTCATCGACGAGGTCATGGCCGTCGGCGACGCGCGCTTCCAGCGCAAGTGTTACGACGCCTTGTTCGTCAAGCGGCGCCATTGCGCGATGATCCTGATCAGCCACGACACCGAAACGATCCGCACCTACTGCGACAAGGCCCTCGTTCTTAAGAATGGCCGCGGAAAAGTCCTTGAAGACATTGGCGCGGCAATTGATATCTATTCGACTCTGACCTAGCCCTTCTTGAAGGAAACCGGTTCTGCCGATCCGGTTTTCGGCAATCCGGTCGCAGTAGGCGTTGGAGCCCGTTGCATGAGCAATAGGGTCTTGTTTGATGGCTTGAACGTGTCTTTGCGCAAAGGCACGGGCATTGCGACTTACACCCAGTCGCTTGTCGCCGCGGCCAAGACGCTGGGCTGTTCCGCCGAGATCCTGGTCAGCTCCAACGCCGGCTTCGACCGGCGCGATCCCCTGTTCAGCAACATCGCCCTGTTTGATCCCGTCGTCGCCGAGCATCCTTCCCCCAAGATCAGGCTGGTCGATGGGATCGTGCGCTGGGTCGGGCAGCCGTTCGGCGTGCGCCCCTCCACCTTCGAGCATCTCGACGGGGCGGTGCGCAGCAGCGGCAGCAGCTTCGCCGCCTTCGACCGTATCCATGCCTCGCCCAACCTGTTCGAAAGGGCGCGCCTGCATTTCCGCTGTCACAAGCGGCCGCTGCAGGTCAAGCCGTCACAGGCGCCGCAGCTTTTCCACGCGACCCATCCCACGCCGCTCGTCGTCAAGGGTGCTTGCAACATCTACACGATCCACGACCTCATCCCGCTGCTGCTGCCCTTCACCACCCTCGACGACAAGAAGTACATGATCGAGCTTCTGCGGGTCCTTTGCCGCGAGGCCGATCACATCGTGACGGTGTCGGAACATTCGAAGAGGGACATCGTGCGCACCCTCGGCATCGCCGAAACCAGGGTGACCAATACGTATCAGGCTGTCACGATTCCGGACAGCGTGCTGCTCCGCGACGAGGCGGAGGTGGCGCGCGAAGTCGAGAGTGCCTTCGGCGTCAGCTTCGGCGAGTATTACCTTTTCGTGGGCGCGGTCGAGCCCAAGAAGAATCTGGCGCGCCTCATCGATGCCTATGCCGCCAGCGGCACCAAACGCCCGCTGCTGATCGTCGGTGCCCTGGGCTGGCAATACGAGGCCGATCTGGAGAAGCTCGGCGAAGATCGCTTCGTCCGCTACAGCTACGACGGGCATCAGCTCCGCCCCGAGCGCAAGGTCCGCCACCTTTCCTATCTTCCCCGTTCGCAACTGCTGTCGCTGCTGCGCGGGGCGCGGGCGCTGTTCTTTCCGTCCCTGTACGAGGGCTTCGGCCTGCCGGCCCTTGAAGCCATGTATCTGGGAACGGCTGTACTGGCCGCCGATGCTGCCAGCCTCCCCGAGGTCGTCGGTGACGCCGCAGTACTGGTCGACCCACTCGACGAAGTGACGATGTCGCGAGGTATCCGGATCCTTGACCAGGACGACGACCTTGTGAGCACACTTGTTGCACGGGGGAAGAAACGCGCTCAACTGTTCTCAACGGGTGCCTATGTCTCACGTCTTTCCGGACTATATGCCAGCCTCGGCCTTACCCTTCGCGAACACGACGGCGGATCGTCGGCCAGCTCGCATGCGGCCTGACAGCGGACGCGACAGGTCGATCACCTTCGACCTGACGCATCTGGAACATCGCTCGCGCTACTGCGCTCCCACGGGGATCGAGCGCGTCGACCTCGCCTTTGGCGAGCACTTCGCCTACTCCAGCCCGCGCAGCGTGCGCGCCTTGCACTACGGCATCCGCCGGCCGGTCGTTCTCGAACAAAGCGACCTGCAGTCGCTTGTCGGGCACCTCAGGCTGAAATGGCAGATGGAGAAGCCCTGCGACCGCGACCTCGTCTACAACCGGCTGCTCGGCTGGTTGAGCGGCAGCGACAACGGCGGCCCGCCCAAATTGGCGGCCGAGGGGACGGCCGACGAGGATATCTGGCCCAACATCGTCTCCGCCCTGCGGCGGCGCACCCTGCCGTATTTCAAGCCGGGCCCGGATGCCCTGCCGGTCGGCTCGATCTATATCAACGTGGCACAGCACGCTTTCGAGAGCGAGGTGTACTTCCGCTGGCTCGACGAGCGCCGCGACCTTCATCGCGTCTTCTTCGTGCACGACCTGCTGCCGATCGACTTCCCGGAGTTCTGGCCGGACGGTCACGAGGACCGCTTCCAGCAGCGCCTCGGGCGCATCATCGCGCATGCGACCGCGATCATCACCTCCTCCAACGAGGTGAAGCAAAGGATCGAGAAGGAATATCGCAGCCGGGCGATGACACCGGTCCCCATCCTGGCGCTGCCGTTCGCCCCGCGCCGCCCGGCGTTCCGGATCGAGGCGCCGGCCGACTGCGCGATCGAGGCGCCCTATTTCCTGATGGTCGGGACGTTGGAGCCGCGCAAGAACCACCTCTTCATGCTCAACGTCTGGCGGGAGCTGACGGAAATCATGGAGGTGCCGCCCAAGCTGATCATCGCGGGCAAGCGATCCTGGAACAGCGAGGCGATCGTTGGCATGATCGAGCGCTCGCCGGGTCTCAAATCCTGCGTGTGCGAGGTTTACGGCCTCGGCGACGATGCCTTGCGCCAGCTTCTCGACAAGGCGCGCGCGCTTCTGATGCCCTCGTTCGCCGAAGGCTTCGGACTGCCCATCATCGAAGCCCTCGACGCCGGCATTCCCGTGGTGGCGAGCGACATCCCGATCTTCCACGAGGTGACCAAGGGCGCCGGCGTCTTCCTCGGGCCGCTGGACGGACCCGCCTGGGTGCGGACGGTGCGCGCGCTGTCGTCCGACTCCCCGTTCTACGAGAATGCCCGCTCGTCGGCGCAAACCTTCCAAACCTATACGTCCAACGATTATTTCATCGAGGTCGAAGAGTTCCTCTCCGACCTGCCGGTCATCGACGGCTGAAGCCTCGCTGCCGACGGTAACGCGTCGCCGGGCCGATGGCGGCTGGACGTTGGCGCTCAAGGCCGCAGATAAGCCCATCCCTGTCCCTGCAGTTCGGCAAGGCGGACCACGCCGCTGGGCGTATCCTTCACGCCGGGCAGCAACGGGATGTCGTCGGGCTTCTTGCCCTCGCTCTCCGCGACGGCGCTGCGGGTGTTGTCGCAGGCGGAAACGGTGAGCGCGGAGCCGAGTTCCTCCTGCAGGTTCGCCAGCTCGCCCTTCATCATTGAAAGATCGGCGCGCAGCATGGAGAAGCCGGGACCGAAGGCCACGATCTCCAAGGCGAACTGTTCGCCCTTGGCCTTGTAGTACTTGGCGTAGTTGTGGACGTTGCCGAGAATCAGCGCCTGGGTTCGGCGATCGTCGGTGCTGACCTGAAACACGGCTTGGTGCGCGGCCGGCTGAGCGTTGCCGCTCTCCGCCGCTTGGGTCGACGTCGCGACGAGTCCGGCGAACGCCCCGAAACCGGCGCGACCGAAGCCTCGGCGATCCAGTCCGCGACGAAGTCCTTCGAAGCGCCCCATGGTGGTCTCCCGAGCGAGCGGATACGAGCTTGCGGAGCGGGCTCCGGCCTTGGCCGGAGCCCAGACGTCAAAGGCGAGCCTGCGGCTCGGCCTTCACTTCTCGGCCTTCGTGGTCTTCAGCTTGATCGTCGCGCCGTCGAACATGAAGGTGTCGGACGGCTCAAAGACCGTGCGGTTCGACACGGCGAAGATCGTCGCCGGCGAATACAGGAACAGGACGTTGGCCTGCTCATGCTCGTAGGCTTCGATCTGCTGCACGACCTTTTCCTGCTTCGCCTGGTCTTCGGTGGCGATCAGCTTGTCGGCCATCTCGTCGAACTTCGCCGAGTCGGATCCTTCGTTGAAGGCGCCGTCCTTGCCGAAGAACTCGCGATACACCACGCCGACCGGGTATTCCGGCGACCAGTCGAAGTGCCAGACGAGGGTCATGTCGGCCTTCTTGTCCTTGGCGTCGACCTGCTTGAGGGTGAGGCCCACCTGCTGCAGCTCCTCGCCCATCTGCTTGACGAGGGGTGCGTATTCCTCCGCCGCGCCGATGGTGATGGTTTTGCCTTCCAGGCCGTCCTTCTTGATCTCGGCCTTGGCTGCGGCGACGTCATAAGGGTACTGCTTGAGGCCGGGGTCGTGCCCGAACCGTCCGGGCTGGATGAAGGCAGCCATCTGCAGGCCGTAGCCACCGCCGGCTCCCTTGAGAAGGGCAGCGCGGTCGACCGCCATGTTCATCGCCTGGCGCAGCTTGATGTTCTTCCAGGGCGAGTTGGCCTCGGTCTGGTTGAACACGGCGGCGAGCACCGTCTTGGCGTCCCTGGTCTGGATGTGCGCGTTGCCGTGGCCGTCGAAGCCTTTCGCTTCGGCCGGGGTGAGCATCGTCACGATGTCCATCTTCTTGTCGCCCATGGCGACGGCCTTCAAGGCATCGGCCTTGGAGACGATGTTGTCGAACACCAGCCGGACCACCGGCTTGCGGTTGGGATCCCAATAGCTTTCGTTAGGATCGAGAACGACCTCGGGCGAGCGCTTTTCGAGCTGCGACACACCCTCGGCGAGCACGAACGGACCAGTCCCCCACGGACCGGCAGCGTCGATGACTCACCAATGGCCGTTGGCAGATCCGGTCGCCTTGTCGACGAAGCCGAGTTTCTGCCAGAAGGCGTCGGACGGAACGTGCATGCCGCGCAGCTTCATGAAAGCGGCAGAGTCGGGCTCGGGTAGGATATAGTCGATGGTGTAGTCGTCCTTGATCTCGGCCTTGGAACCCTTGGCCCAGTTCAGGAACTTGCCCGGCGGATGGGGCTGCGACCAGTCGTTGACCTTGTCGAACGCGGTCTTCATGTTCTTGGCGGTGAACGGCGTGCCGTCCTGGTACTTGAGGCCCTTGCGCAGCTTCAGTTCCAGCGTGGTCGGCGTGACCCACTTCCAGCTGTCGGCGAGCGCGTAGGCGGTCTTGCCGTGGAGGTCGACGCGGTCGGCCTCTTCCATCGTCATCCAGGTCACCGACAGCCAGTTCACCGGCGAGCCGTCGGCCACCGTCACCGTATTGTCGGGCCCGTAGGTCACCGCGGCGGGAGCGGTCGTCGCTGTTGCGGCGAGCCCCAGCGCGGCGACACCGGCGAGCAGCATCGCGCGATGCCCTCCCGGTGGCGCTGCACGTCCTTTCCAATGCATTCGGCGTTCTCTCCTCGTGAAAGCCGGTGGTCCGGCTATCCGCTCGCGCGGATTCCTGTGCCCGCCCCTGCTGGGAGCGTTACCCGATCAGCGGGTTGATGATCTTTTCGAGGTCTTCGTTGGGCAAGTCGCCCTTTAACGTGTGGACGAGCTTGCCGTCCTTGCCGATGACCACCGTGAAGGGGATCGCGCCCTGGTCGTTGCCGAGCGCCTTGCCGAGTTGCACCGCCTCGCGCCCGCCGTAGAAGATGGGGTAGGTGATGCTGTTGTCGTGCACGAATTCGCGGACCTTGTCGCCGTTGTCGAGGGCGAGACCGATCACCTGGACGTCCTTGCCCTTGTACTCCTCGTTGAGCTTGACGAGGTTGGGCGTCTCGACGCGGCAGGGCACGCACCAGGTCGCCCAGAAGTAGATCACGACGACCTTGCCCTTGAACTGGCCGAAGCTGGCCTGCTGATCGTGCAGGTCCTTGAAGGACGAGCCATAGAACGCTTCGCCAACCGGCTTGCCGCCGGCGTCTTCGGCCTGCGCCGCCAGTGCGGATGCGGCGAAGAGCAGCGCCGCCGCCGCGATCGCCAGCTTGCGGGCGATCCGGCCGGAGGCGAGCGGAAGGGGCGAGGCGGGTTGGGCAACGGTCATCATCGCGGTCTCGGCGAGGGCCGGGCCGCAGCCCCCACGGCCGCAGTCCATTCAAGGAAGCTCAGTAGCGCGTGTTCTTTTGGGGCACAATCTAACAATGGTCGCAAAATCCGTTTCGAAGGCCCAAGATCGCCGCGTGCCGGGTGCACCTGCCTGCCGGAACGGGTCAGGCCGGCCTTTTCAAGCCGGCATGTTCAAGCCGCTCGGCGCCGGGGCTGCACCTCGGCGGCATAGTCCTCGATCAGTTGCCGCGAGATCGCGCCGGGCTTGAAGCGATAGGGACCGATCTCGGCAACCGGCGTCACCTCCGCGCCGGTGCCGCACACGAAGCACTCGTCGAACGCGGGGAGTTCGTCGGGCAGGATGCGGCGCTCGATCACCTCGAGGCCGCGGCGCCGGGCCAGTTCGATCACGGTCCGCCGCGTGATGCCGTCGAGGAAGCAGTCGGCGAGCGGCGTGTGAATGATGCCGCCCGTCGTGAAGAAGATGTTGGCGCCGGTGCATTCGGCGACGCGACCCTGCCAGTCCAGCATCATCGCATCGGCATAGCCCTTGCGCTCGGCGGCATGCTTGGACAGCGTGCAGATCATGTACAACCCGGCCGCCTTGGCTTGGCACGGCGCGGTGAGCGGGTCGGGCCGGCGCCATTCGGCGATGTCGAGACGAATGCCGTTCATCTTGGTGGCCATGTCGAACATCGAAGGCCAGGGCCATGCCGCGACCGCGACGTTGATCGTCGCATTCTGCGCCGCCACCGCCATCATCTCGCTGCCGCGCCAAGCGACTGGGCGCACGTAGCATTCGCCCTGACCGTTGGCGCGCACGACCTCGTGCTTGATGCGGTCAAGCTCCTCCACCGAATAAGGGATCGCCATGTCCAGCACGCGTCCCGAGGCGAGGAGGCGCTGGGAATGTTCGCGCGACTTGAAGATGACGCCGTCGTAGGCCCGCTCGCCCTCGAACACCGAGG
>CALMGA010000465.1 GCA_937863205.1 uncultured Beijerinckiaceae bacterium
ATCGAGAGCCGCCCGCGCGCGCGCGAGCTGGTCCGTTCCGATCGCCAGCGCCCGCGCCCGCGGTTCGAGGACGTCGAGCGCCGCGGCAACGGCGGCCGCCGCCGCATCGCCGTCGCGCTCGGCATCGGCGATCGCCTGCAACGTGTCGCGCGCGGTCTCGAAGACGCGGGTCATCGACGCCACCACCTCGCCCGGCGTCGCCATGCTCCTGGCGTCGGCGGGATCGAGCAGGCCGCGCCGCAGGATCGGCACCGACAGGGCGGGGAGGGGAACCGAGGCGCCCTCCAGCAGCGCCAGAACCTCGTCCTCCCTGGTGAACAGGCCGGACCGGCGGACCTTGGCCTCCGCGTCCTCGATCACGGCGAGAACCGACAGGTAGTCCTGCCACAGGCCGGCAAGCGCCTGCGTCGCCGCGCTCGCCTCGGCAAGCGTGCGTCCCTCGTAGGGGTGAGCGGGATCGAGCAGGCGGGCGCGGACGGCGACCGCTTCGGGCGAGTCGGCGAAATCGGTCAGGTTGCGCGCCATCGTGGCGACGCGCGCCTGCCAATCCTCGCAGAGCTGTCGCGCCCGGCCCATCAGAAGCGGTAGTCCTTCAAGCGCGCCTCGATGCCGAGCCAAGCGGCAACCGTCGCCGCCAGCCAGGCCAGCGCGAGCGCAACGTAGAGGGCAGCCCCGACATCGGCCTCCGAGCGGGCGATCGCCTCATCGAACCAGCGCTGGTTGATGGCTGTCGTCGCTTCCAGCGCCGCGATGAATTTGGCGAAGACGTAATTCGAGTCGCCCGGCGCCGAGCCGACATCGAGCGAGATCGCCTCGCTCGTGCGTCCGCCCGCATCGAGAGCGCGCAGCTTGGCGTCGGTGGCGAGGTAAAGGCGCCACCGGTCGATCGCGGCGGAAGCGGCCTCCCGTTCACCGGGGAAGGTGATGTTGGCCATCTCATCGGCCAGATAGCCTTTCGATACGCCGTTCTCGATGCGCAGGATGCGGCCGGCGCGCACGGAAAAGTCGGCGGCGAGACGGGTCTGTGTCGCCGCGTCGCCGTGAGCCAGCAGCCAGAAACTTTCCGAAGCGTTGGCGTCGCTGGCTAGCGCCTTGGCGCTGGCCAGCGCGGCGATCGAGTCGAACGCCTGATCCTTGGCGATGAAGATGGCCGCCTCGGCGTCGAGCACGCGTCCGGCGCAGGTGCCGAAGATGGCGAGGCAGACGAGGCTGGCGAGCGCCGCCCCGATGTTGACGAGCCGCCGCGTCACCCTGGCCATCCCGACCTGGAGCGCTGTGAGCGCGGCGAGCGCCGCGAGCGATAGCAGCGCCGCCAGCACGATCAGCCCCGTTCGGGTCAGGCGATGCGTCGCGTAGGTTTCGCTCAGATGGTCGAGGTTGACGCGGTCGAGGGAGGCCGCCGCGGGCAGAAGCGTGAAATGCATCAGCGCATCGGCTTCGCGGCCCTTGGCGGTCGCCGCCGTTCTGTCGCCGAGGCCCCGCGCGAAGCCGACGAGCTGCTCGTATTCGGCGATGCCGCGCGACAGCGTGACCAGGGGATCGCGCTCTTCGTCGCCGAAGGTGATGTTCTGCGAGGCGTCGACCACGAGCGTTCCGGCCTCGCGCAGATCCTGCCGCAGGGCGGATACGGCGGCCGCATCGTGCTCGGGGCCGAGCAGGAGCAGGTTGGCGAGTTGGCCGTCGGCGTCGGCGAGCGCGGCGCCGATGCGCTCGGCCGCGACGATGGAGACGGTTGTGTCGTGTCCGATCGTGCGGGTGATCGCGTCGACCGAGCGCAGCGCGCCGGCCCAGGCGAGCATCGCGGCGAGAAGCAGCGCGACGACGACCCAGCGGGCCAGCCTCAGGCGCCGCGGCAGCCGCGAGGGCAATGGCGGCGCGGGATCCCAGGGCGCCCGGACCGGCGTGACCGGCCGGGGAAGGGCCATGTGCTGCGTCAAGGCGGTCCTCCCGTGACGCGCATGCAGGAGGCGCAGGAAACCTTGGTCCGCCCGATACCGTCCCGCCGTCGCCCCTTCTTCCCCCTGCGCGGCACGAGGGATCGCCGCGGGCGGTGGAGGGGAACGCACGCTCCCCGTCTGCCGCTTCGCGGACGGGGACATCCTCGCCATGCCGGATCGAGGCGCATCGGTTCTCTACCGCGCCTCGATGACGATGCGCGTCCACGCGCCGATGACGAGGCTGTCGCCCGGCCGCAGCGCGGTTTCCACGCCGGGCTCGACCTGCCGGTCGTTGAGCCGGGTGCCGTTGCTCGAATTGACGTCGACGAGGTAGAGCGTGCCGTCGCCGCGCCGGCAGATCTTGAGGTGGCGCGCCGAGACGGAGGGATCGTTGACCGCGATCTCGGGATGAACGCCGGCGCGCCCGTTGCGCCGCCCGACGAGGTTCTCGTCGAGGTCGAGCGGAAACGATCGCGACGGTTCCGCCTCGGGAAAGGCGAGGCCGGGATCCCCGCCCGCCATCAGCGCCCTGTCGGGGGCGACCACCGCCCAAAGGTTGCGGCCCGGAAACGGCTCGGCCGGCGCCGATACGCTCGACTGAGCGGGGGGCGCGACCGGGGCCGGAGCCGTGGCCGGCGGCTCGATCCCGCCGACGGGCGGCAGGGACGGCGCGCTCGTTGCGAAATCGAAGCGGCACACTTCGCAGTAGCGCGCACCCGGCGTCCGCGGCGTCGTGCAGGCCGGGCAGGCCGAGACGGCGGCCTCGCAAGCCTCGGCGACGGCGGCTTCGCAAGCCCGGGCGACGGTGGCCGGCGGCGTCATCCTGAGGCCGCACTCGCTGCAATAGTCCGCATCGTCGGAGGCGTGCCCCTTGGGGCAGACAAGGCTCATCGCGGGCCGCTCCGCCGCACGGTGCGGGTGCCGCCCATTTCCAGTTCCAGTTCGGCCCCGCGCCCGGCGTCGCGGCGCAGCCGCACCGTGCCTTCCGTCGCATCGACGACGTCGACCACCTTGGCGAGGCGCCGCGTCACCTCGGCGTTGCCGGAAGCGTCGGCGAGCTGCGCCGCGCGGCCGAGCAGGCGCGTCGCCTCGACCTCGTCGCCGCGCTTCTTGGCATCCAGTCCTTCGCGAATGGAGTCGGCGAGGTCGGCCTGTCCGGTATAGTGCGCCACCTCCGGAGAGATGCGCGTGGTGAGTTCGGCATCCCCGCTCCACGTCGCCGTCACCGGCGGCCCGGACGCCTTGACCGGCGCCTCGGCCGGCCCGGACACCGCGCTGGGGCGCGCAACCAGCATCTCCTCGCCAAGCTCGCCCGGCTCCAGCGAGAACACCGCGTGGTAGTCGCGGCTTTCCGTTGTCCAGGCGCCGAGCGGGAAGGAGGTGATCCGCTCGCTGGCCTTGCGGCCGAGGGCTGTCAGATCGATGTTGTCGGGCTGCATCTGGCGCAGCGCCACGAGCTTGACGCTGGCCGGCTGCCACAGGTCGAGGCGGACGTCGCCCGTGCCCTTGGCCAGCGCCGACGCGAGGGCCTCGCGGAAGGCCGCTTCGAGGTTGTTCGGGTCGGGCACGGCATCGGCGGTGCCGAGCAGGGCGTTCGAGATGCGGCGCAGCTCGCTGGGGTTCCAGTGGATGCCGATGCCGCGGCAGTCGCACTGGAAGACACCCTTGCAGCGCTCGATCTCGGCCTGCAGCGCTTCGGCGCGCTCGCCCTCGTTCTCGCCGTCGGTGAGGAACATGACGTAGCGGATCGCTGCCTGCGCCTTGGCGAACTCGCCGCGCGAGGCCGCGAGCGCCCGCGACATCACCGTGCCGCCGTAATGGCCGAGGTTCTGCACCACCCGGTCGGCACGCGCCTTCGCCTCGACCGTGGCCGCGCCGAGCGGGCAGACCAACTGCGCATCCGAGCCGAAGGCGACGATGAAGAACATCACCGTGGGATCGAGCAAGCCGATGCAGCGCCGGGCGGCATGCTTGGCGGCGGCGATCTTGTCGGGCACGTTGAACATCGATCCCGAACAATCGATGACGAGGCCGATGACCCGCGTCCCGACCGGGCTGGCGGGCGCGCCCTCGCCGGTCCGCGCGGTCACGGTGAGCACCGCGTCCATGCGCCGGCCGCCCTCCGGCAGGTTGGGATTGAAGAAGCTCTCGATCGAAAACCGCATCGCGACCTCAAATATCCTGCAGCAAAGGCCCCGCCAAGCTCAGCCGAGGGCGCGCACGGCCCGCGCCGTGCTGTGGCCGAGGCCGTCGACGAACTT
Source organism: uncultured Beijerinckiaceae bacterium (assembly GCA_937863205.1). The sequence continues at coordinate 4,199 of CALMGA010000465.1, forward strand.
CTCGCGCACCTCGACCAGCCGGCGCGCGGCCTCGTCGCGCGCCTGCCGGTTGCTGGCATCGATCGCGGCGCCCTTGTCGACGATGGACAGGATGCGGTCGGCGATCGCCCCCATCGCGGCGATCTCCTCCAGGGCGCCGCCCTGGCTAGCCTTCGCCGCCGTGTAGGCGGCGTCGAGCGCTTCGATCCCGGCGCCTTCGAGCTGCCTGGCGAGCGCCCGCTTGGCCGCGCTGTCCTTCGCCGCCGCCGTGATCTGGTGCAGGGCGGCGAGCCGCACGATCGCCTTCTTCAAGCGCGGCAGGTCGAACAGCAGCGTGTTGATGAGGTTGCCGTATTCGATGCGCCCGGCGCTCTGCGTCAGGCGGGTTTGCGGCACGTCGAGAAGGGCCTCGGTCAGCGCCATGTTGAGGCGGAGCAGCCGCGCCTCGAAGGCGTTGATCTGCTCGCCCTGATCGCGCACGGCGGCGATCCCCGTCGGATCGCGCGCCGCCAGGGCCGCCTCGCGCGCCGCATGGAATCGGCTCTTCTCGCGCTCGAGGATGATCTGCCCGGCGGCAACCTGATATTCCAGCTCGCGCATGCAGCGCAGGTTCTCGGCGACGAGGCTTTCGAGCCGGCTGTCCATCGCCGCGAGCTTGGCCATCTGCCTGCGGCCATCCTCCTCGATGCGCTCGAAGTGGCGCACGATGGCGGTGTGGCGCGCCTTGAGGCGCTGGAAGGCCGAGAAGTACCGGCCGACGAGCGGCAGCGCGGCGGCGAAGCTCGCCAAGCCCGGCGTGCCCTGCGCCTCGATCTTGAGCCCGCGGATGTTGATGAGCTTGACGCTGCCGGCAAGCTCGGCGACGAGGTCGCCGGCCGCCCCGACCTCCGCCGTGCGGACGCCATCGAGCAGCGTGTCGAGGAAGCGGTTGGCTTCGGCCTGCACGCTGGCGCCGTAGGCGAGCACGGCTGCATTGTCGATGCGCGGCACCCGCGCGGCGATCTCCTCGATCTTGCGGCGCGCCGGCGGGTCGAAGCGGGCGAGGTCGATGCGCTGCGGCGCGCCCCAGGCATCGGCGAGCGCCGGCTGGCCGGGCGGAGGCGCGCAGGCTGCGGCGGAGCCCGGCTGCGCGAACGGCGACGGATCGGTCATCTGCATCGTCCGGACTGGAAGGTGGGAGGTCAGTGCTGCTGCGTAAGCTCGTGGAGGACGCGGTGCTCACCTTCGGCCTGCGAAGCCGGCAGAGGCACGTAGTCGAGGTCCTCGACGATCGAGGATCCTTTTTCCAGACCCCAGTCGAGAAAACGGGCGGCGGTCGCGGTCGCCGCCCGGTCGCGGAAGCCGCCGCGCAGCAGCACGAAGGTGGCTGTCGTGATCGGCCAGGAGGCGGCGCCGGGCGCGTCGACGAGCGAGGGAACGCCGCGGCGCCCGCTCCAGTCCGCGTTGGCCGAGGCGGTGGCGAATGTCGACGGCGTCGGCTGCACCACGCGGTTCTCGCCGTTGACCATGTCGGCGTAGCTCAGCGCCGCCCTCTTGGCATCGGCGTAGTCGATGTAGCCGATCGCCCCCGGCGTCGCCCGAAGGGCCTCGACCATGCCGGTCGAACCGGCGACGCCCGCGCCGGCAAGACCGCCCGCCGTCGCCGCGCCGAACCGGCCGAGGTAGTCGACGAGGACGGCGGTTGAGCCCGACGAGTCCGAGCGGTGCAGCACCTGGATCGGCAGGGCCGGTAAGGACAGCTTGGGATTGAGGCGGGCGATCTCCGGCGCGTTCCAACGGCTGATCGATCCTGTCATGACCGCCCGCAGCGTCGGCCCGTCCAGCACGATCACGCCAGGGTCGTATCCCGGGAGGTTGACGACCGGCAGGATGCCGCCGACGAGGGTGGCGAACTGCAAGAGGTCGTTGCGCTGGAGGTCGGCGGCGCCGAGCGGCCGGTCGCTGCCGCCGAAGGCCACGGTTCCGGCCTCGATGCGCTTGACGCCCTCGCCCGAGCCGACCCCCTGGTAGGTCACCTCGATCCCCGTTTCCGCCGTGAACGCTTCGGCCCATCTGGCATAGAGCGGCGCCGGGAAGGTCGCCCCGGCTCCCGCGACGCTCTCCGCCTTTCCCCGCGCGGCGGCGGTGGCGACCAGGATGGCGGAAAGCAGGGCAAGAGGTGCTGTGCGTCGCAGGAGGGTCATCGATGCGCCATGCCGCGGGTATGGAACCGTCGCTCCTGGATACACCGCCGCGGCAGGTCGTGCCATCGGCTTCGGCGGTGGCTGCTCGGCCCCCTCGTACTCTCGGAAGAACGGTTCCGTGCCGGGCCATGCGTTCGCTGCCGGGAACGCCATCGACGCCCCGCGTGCAAGGTCACGCCGGGACGAGCAGACGGGAGGTCGTCGCGTCGGCGCCGGCCACGCAGCTCGACCGGCGCGTTCGCCTGCGCGGACGTCCGGCCCGGCATCCCGATCCTGGCGGGCCCAGGCCGAGCGCATCGCTGCTTCGCGGATGATCGGGCTGCGCGTCCACCGGCCGAGGTGCCGGCGAGAACCATGGCACACGGGACTTTGTCGACGAACAGCCCCGTTGATCCGCTGCGCCAAAACTTGTCGGTGTTCCGGTTGGATGACCGGAGCTAGGTGTTTGATCCCGGAGTTTGATGGTGCAATCTTCTCGTCGGAGTGGAAGGATGCGCTATGGGCCAGGTTC
>CALMGA010000466.1 GCA_937863205.1 uncultured Beijerinckiaceae bacterium
ACCTGGGGCGGCGTGCCGGCGGCGGCGAAGAGATCGGGCGGATCCGCCACCGTGAGGCCGGCGATGCTGCCCAGGTCCGCATCGGAGAGGATAGGATCCGCCGTGCGCTTCCGCAGCGGTGGCCGCATGGTGCCGGCCGGCGTGGACGGCGAGCGTCTCGAAGCGGTTTCCGTTCGGCTGGTCGCTCATGCGTTGATCCTGGGAGCCGTCGAGCAATGGCCTGCCCCGCGAACTGAGAAACACCTCAAGCCGGCCGCGTCGACAGCGGGGGAGTATGGCATTCCGGCCGTGAGACCGCGCGCGTCGCGTGCATGTTGTCTGAAGGATCGCGGGCCGCCTCGCAGCGGCTCGCCACGCCGGCAAGCAGCGCTCCCCGCGCACGACACACCGTCCCTTATGGCTGGCCGATGTTCATCGTGGTCGCGAAGATCGCCTGCATGGCCGCCGTGCGATCCGGGCGTCCGACCACGGCGATGCCGTCGCCGGCGAGGACCCGCGTCGAGGCGGAGGGCTGCACGATGGTGTCGCCGTTGCGCCGTTCAATGGCGACGATCAGGAAGGCGCCGCCGGCGAAGCGCTCGATCTCGCCGATGCTCGCCCCCACGCAGCGGCTGCCGTCCGCCGCCGCCACGATCTCGATGTCGAGGCCGAGACGGCTGAGATAGCGGACCACCATGCTGGTTTCCGGCCCGGCGCGCAGGGCGGCCATGTCGTGGAACAGCAGCAGCTCGGCGATCCGCTCCGCGCCGATGTGGGTCGGCAGGACGACGTGGTCGGCCCCGGCCTGGATCAGCTTGCGCTCGGTGGAGGGGAGTTCGCCCCGCGCGATGATGGTGAGGCGGTCGTTGAGGCTGCGCGCCGACAGCGTGATGAAGACGTTGGCGGCATCGTCGGGCAGCACGGTCGCCATCGCCCGCGCCCGTTCGATGCCGGCCGCCCGCAGCACGTTCTCGTCGGTGGCGTCCCCTTCCACGCTGAGGAAGCCCTGGCTCCGGATGGAGGCGGCCCGGTCGCCGCCGCGATCCACGATCACGAAATCGGCCGAACCGGCCCGCAGATCGGCGGCAAGGCTCTGACCGATGCGCCCGAAGCCGCACACGATGACGTGGCCGCTCAGCCTGTCGATGTCCTTCTGCATGCGTCGGACCCCGAAGAAGCTTTGGAATTGGCTGACGGTGATCAGTTGCACGATAGCGCCGGTGACGAAGATCATGCCGGTGCAGCCGGTCACGATCAGCAGCATGGTGATCGTGCGCAGCGCCGCGGTGTCGACCGGCTGCACCTCGTTGTAGCCGACGGTGTAGATGGTCAGCACCACCATGTAGGCGGCATCGCCCCAGCTCCAGCCGTTGAACACGTAGGCCGCGGTCGCCGCGACGGTGACGGCAAGCATGAAGAGCGTGCCGGCAAGCAGGTTGCGGACGGGTGAGCCGAGGGCGTTCAGCATGGATGGGAGCAGCGCTGCCGGAGCGGGGCGCCCGCGTCAAGGGCGACCCGCTCTGCAGGAGCGGTTCAGCCGCTGTTGCGCAGGCCGGCGGCGATGCCGTTGATCGACAGGTGCACGCCGCGGCGGGTCTCGTCGCCGTCGTCGCCGCCGCCGCGGGCGCGCAGCATCTTCAAAAGTTCGACCTGCACGTGGTTCATCGGATCGAGGTAGGGGAAGCGGTTGTTGATCGATCGCTCCAGCAGGGGATTGGACTCCAGCAGGCGCGTCTGCTCCATGATGGCGGACAGGAAGCGGACGGTGCGTTCGTGCTCGGCCGAGATGGCCTCGAAGATGCGCTCGCGCAGGCCGTGATCCTCGCAAAGGTCGGCGTAGCGCGAGGCCACCGCCAAGTTGCTCTTGGCCAGCACCATGTCCATGTTGGACAGCAGGGTGCGGAAGAACGGCCATTCCCGGTGCATCCGGCGCAGCAGGTCGAGCTGCCCGCCCTGTTCGAGCCAGCTCTCGATGGCCGAGCCGAAGCCGTACCAGCCCGGCAGCATGACCCGGCACTGCGCCCAGGAGAACACCCAGGGGATGGCGCGCAGATCCTCGATGGCGCGGGTCTTCTTGCGTGAAGCAGGACGCGAGCCGAGGTTGAGGGTGGCGATCTCGTTGATCACCGTCGAGCCCCAGAAATAGTCGGTGAAGCCCGGCGTTTCGTAGACCAGCTTGCGGTAGGCGGCGTAGGCGAGGTCCGACAGCTTGCTCATCTCGCTGACGTAGGCGTCGGGCGGCCCATCGCCCTTCATGTGGATCAGCGTGGCTTCCATGGTGGCGGCGACCATGATGTTGAGGTTGCGCTGGCAGGTCGCCTGATTGGCGTACTTCGAAGAGATGATCTCGCCCTGCTCGGTGATGCGGATCTGCCCGGCGACGGCGCCAGGCGGCTGCGCCAGGATGGCATCGTAGCTCGGGCCGCCGCCGCGCCCGACCGAACCGCCGCGGCCGTGGAACAGGCGGATGCCGATGCCGTGCGCCTTGAAGACCTCGACCAGCGTGATCTCCGCCTTGTAGAGTTCCCAGCCCGAGGTGACGAAGCCGCCGTCCTTGTTGCTGTCGGAATAGCCGAGCATCACCTCCTGGACGTTGCCGCGCGACTTGATGATGCGCGACAGGTGCCGGTCGGCGAACACCTTCTCCATGACGCTGCCGCAGGCGCGCAGGTCATCGATGGTTTCGAACAGCGGCACGAGGTTGACCTGCGATCGCATGTCGCGGTCGATCAGGCCGACTTCCTTGAGCAGGACGGCGAGTTCGAGCAGGTCGGACACCGCTTCCGCCATCGAGATGATGGCCGTGTGGATGATCTTGCGGCCGTAGCGGTTCTGCGCGGCGACGGCGCCGCGGAACACGGCCAGCTCGCCGCGGGTTTCCTCGCTGTAGGCGAGGAATGGCGAGATCAGCGGGCGCGGCGTATCGAGTTCCCGGCCGAGCACTTCGATGCGTCCGGCCTCGTCGAGGTCGAGGTAGCCGGTGCCGGGCGTGATCGCCTCCAGCAGCTCGGCCACGGTGCGCTCGTGGACGGAGCTGTTCTGGCGCAGGTCGATGCTGGCGAGATGGAAACCGAAGCAGTCGACGGCGCGCAGGACGCGGTGCAGCCGGCCGCGGGTCAGGATGGCCGCCCCGTTGGCGCTCAGCGAGTGCCGGATGATCAGCAGGTCGCCCTTCAGCTCGTTCGCGTCGGCGTAGGGCCTGGTCCCGTCGTGGCGTTTGGTCTCGAAGCTGGCGAGGGTGGCCCGGACGCGCTGGATCATGCCGTTGAGGGCGCGCCGGTAGGGCTCGTTCTGCTGCTGCTCGCGGCCGTCGTCGCCGGCGTCGGCGAGCGCCTTGAGGTCGGGGCTGATGGTGATGAGGTTCTCGGAAAGCGGCAGCTCGCGACGCAGGCTGGTCAACTCGTCGATGTAGTGGCGCAGGATCTTGGCAGCATGCATCAGCGCGGTTTCGGCGAGCACGTCCGCGGTGACGAAGGGGTTGCCGTCGCGGTCGCCGCCGATCCAGCTGCCGAGCCGCAGGAACGAAGGGATCGGCTTGGCGTCCTCGCCCGGCGCGAAGGCCTCAACCTGCGCTTCCAGCTTGGTGTAAAGGTTGGGCAGCTCCGTTAGCAGGGAATAATCGTAGTAGCTCAGCCCGTTGGCAACCTCGTCGATGACGGTGAGCTTGCGCTTGCGCAGGAGGCTCGTTTGCCACAGCGACAGCACGGCCTCGTGGAGCGAGTTGCGCACCAGCTCGCGGTCTTCGGGCGGGAGGTCGCGCTGGTTGAAGACGTCGAGGCGGCGGGCCAGCGCGATTTCCCAGTCCATGGTCGAGCGGCGGCGGATCTCGGTCGGGTGCGCGGTGAGCACCGGGCTGATGAAGGCGTGGTCGAAGAAGCTCTGCAACTCGTCGCGGGTGATGCCGGCGACCTTGGCGTCGTCCAGGGCGCGCTGGGTTGTGCCGATGCGCGGGCGCGAGCCGGCGAGGGCGTGGGCGCGCGTCCGCCGGCGGTGGTGGGCGTCCTCGGCGATGTTGGCGAGGTGCGAGAAGTACGAGAAGGAGCGCACGACCAGGAAGGCCTGATCGGGGGAGAGCGACGTCAGGATGTGCGCCAGCTCGGCCCTGTCGTTGGGGTCCTGCGTCTTGTGGAAGCGGACGGAGGTTTGCCGGATCTCCTCGACGATGGCGAAGATGGCCTCGCCTTCCTGGTCGCGGATGGTATCGCCGAGAATCGAGCCGAGCAGCCGGACGTCGTCGCGAAGTGGACCGTCCTTATCGCCGCTTCCGTCGGCGACCTGCTGCAGTTCGGCGAATTCGGCGGCTTCCGTTTTCATGGTTGTCACTGGCGGGTTCCGTTTTCAATCACGTCCGGCGCGGCGAGATCCGGGCCAAGCGCGGCTGCGCGTGGTGCTGCAAGTCCGGCCGCCGGCAACATGCGGCGGTGACGATGGCCGTCCCGGCATGTTAGGGCGGCTGCTCCGCGGCGGCCAGCGCCGGCATACGACAAGGGCGCGACGCCTTGAAGACGATCCTGAACGATCTTGCCGCCCGCCGCGCCGAAGCCCATGCCGGGGGCGGCGAGCGCCGCATCGCCGCCCAGCACGCGAAAGGCAAGCTGACCGCGCGGGAACGCATCGAGCTTCTCCTCGACGAGGGCTCGTTCGAGGAACTCGACACTTTCGTCACCCATCGCATCACCGATTTCGGCATGGACGCCCAGAAGATCCCCGGCGACGGCGTGGTCACCGGCCACGGCACCGTATCGGGGCGACCGGTGTTCGTCTTTTCCAAGGACTTCACCGTCTTCGGCGGCTCACTTTCGGAAGCGCATGCCCAGAAGATCATGAAGGTGCAGGACATGGCACTGCGCAACCGGGCGCCGATCATCGGCCTGTTCGATGCCGGCGGCGCCCGCATCCAGGAGGGCGTCGCCGCGCTCGGCGGCTACGCCGAGGTGTTCCAGCGCAACGTGCTGTCGTCGGGCGTCATCCCGCAGATCTCGGTCATCATGGGTCCGTGTGCGGGCGGCGACGTGTACTCGCCGGCGATCACCGACTTCATCTTCATGGTGCGTGACACCAGCTACATGTTCGTGACCGGCCCCGACGTGGTGAAGACCGTGACCAACGAGACGGTGAGCGCAGAGGACCTCGGCGGCGCGCTCGTCCACACTACCAAAAGCTCCGTCGCCGACCGCGCCTACGCCAACGACGTCGAGGCGCTGCTGCAGATGCGCCGGCTGATCGATTTCCTGCCGGCCTCCAACGTCGCGCCGGCGCCGCACTGGCCGGCCGAGCCGGCCGAGGGCGACGACCCCTCGCTCGACACGCTGGTTCCCGACAGCCCCAACACGCCCTACGACATCAAGGAGCTCGTCGCCAAGGTCGCAGACGACGGCGACGTGTTCGAGATCGGGGAAGCCTTCGCCCGCAACATCGTGTGCGCCTTCGGCCGGGTTGAGGGGCGCACGGTCGGCTTCGTCGCCAACCAGCCGAGCGTGCTCGCCGGCGTGCTCGACAGCGACGCCTCGCGCAAGGCCGCGCGCTTCGTGCGCTTCTGCGACTGCTTCAACATTCCTCTCGTCACCTTCGTCGACGTGCCGGGCTTCCTGCCCGGCGTCAGCCAGGAATACGGCGGCCTGATCAAGCATGGCGCCAAGCTGCTGTTCGCCTATGCGGAGGCGACCGTGCCCAAGGTGACGGTGATCACGCGCAAGGCCTTCGGCGGCGCCTACGACGTGATGGCCTCCAAGCACCTGCGCGGCGACCTGAACTACGCTTGGCCCACCGCGCAGATCGCGGTGATGGGGGCCAAGGGGGCGGTGGAGATCATCTTTCGCGCGGACATTCACGACGCCGACAAGATCGCGGCGCGCACCCGCGACTACGAGGATCGCTTCCTGTCGCCCTTCGTGGCGGCCGAGCGCGGCTACGTGGATGAAGTGATCATGCCGCGATCCACCCGCCGCCGGGTCGCGCGCGGCCTCGCCATGCTGCGCAACAAGACGTTGGAGAACCCGTGGAAGAAGCACGGCAATATCCCGCTGTGAAAGGGATCGCCGTCACGGTTTGGCGACCTACCGGTTGTGCGCCATCAGCGATCCGAAGGCCCGCGTCGTTTGATCGTAAAGCTCCAGATCGTGTTCCAGGATCAGCTCGACATCCTTGATGTCGCGCAGGATCTTGCCGAGTTCGACGACCTGCGAGGATTCCGGGACCACGGGGACAGCTGTCGGTTCGACGTCCAGGAGTTCGGCGACGGCCTGCGCGTAGCCTGCCGCATCCGAACGCAGGCCGATGACCTCGAAATTCGACAACGCCTGCAGCGCCCTGCTGATGCAACTTTTGGTCAGCGTTTCCTCGAAGCTGTTGCTTGTCAGCTGGCGGCTGAGAGGATTATTGAGAAGCGACGCAATCTCTCGATCCGCCCGCTTGAACAAACGCTTGCAGGACGTGCGGTCGAGGGCGTTGATGTCGTACAGCGCTTCCATCACCGGCTCGTAGGTAAGGGCGTCGCGGGCCCCGAGTAGCTCCGCGGCCTGCGCGCCCACGTTCTTCAGGACGATCAGCCTTTCCGCCATCTCCTCGAAAGGGTCGCGGAAGATCGTGATCGCACGAAATCCCTGATTGAGGTCGGACTGCACCCGATTGAGCAGCATGCGCCCGCTGATATAGGCGGACTCGAGATTGTGTATGTGGAACACCTGCATCGAGGTTTCGCTACCGCGACTGTCGATCCCGGAATAACAGTACTGGAACCGATTCGCGAAGAATTGGTCGAAGTTGCGCAGTCGCAGCAGGTGCGTTTCCAGCCGGAAGACCTTGGCTGCGAGGTAGGTCGGCAGCTTGCGGCGATAGATCCGCAGATCGGACGATGTTTCGATGACTTCGAGGTCGGAATAGAACGCCAAGCCCGGGATCAGGGTGTCGTCGATCAGAAAACCGCACAGTCCGGTCGCATGACGCCCGGATGCGAGGATCTCGGGGCGGACATCCGTGGCGGAAATGACGGCGAGGTCGTTCCCCCCGCTCCGGATCCTGACGCAGGGAGCCATTCCCGCCGCATCGGGGATCAGGTAGAACCTCAAGGACGACCCAAGGTCATGCTCGACGCTGAACAGCATGGGGTTGTATCCGACCTCCGTTCATCGCGATTCCGCCTCCTCGCATGCCGATTGGGCGAAGACAAGGCTTAAACCCCCGGTCCGCGGCGCCTTGCCAAACCCACTCTTCGCCGCCTTCGGGAAGAAACTGCGATGGCTCGCCGATGCCTTCGTTCGAACTCGTGCCGACGGTGCGAGCGCCCGACCGATGGCAGGCTTGGGCGGGGCAGGCGAGGGTGCAAGGGGGTCAATCGCCCCGGAGACGGCTTTCGTCTCGGACCAGCTCGCCGACGTTGCGCGTGAGAGACCATCTGGCTAAGAGAAGCGAATACGGGACCTCAAACGAGCCGATTCTTCTTTTTTCGTGTTCGCAAACAGAGTGCTCGCCGTTGGCTGGGGACAAGGAATGGGTCGACTGTCTTGGTTGCGGAGTTGGGGCCGACCATTCGCGACTGCCACCCGCTCAACAGTTTCCGACCTGAATCCAGATGCCAGATCCGTCGTCCTTTTCGGCTTTCCGACCCACGAAACCTTCGTGGAAAAGGACTACCTCGCCTGCAACCCCGACATTCGCTTGGCGGTGAAGGCCGGCGCGCTGAAGTCGGGTCGCGAGCATTTCGAGCTTCACCATGAACAGCGCACGCACAAGATGCGGATGCGGGGCGTTGCCGACGTCCTGGCGCGACTGCGCGCCATCAAGGCCGATCGCATCGCGTCCATTATGAAGCCCGAGCACGTGGGAGCCCGCGGCGCGGACAACGTCTTCGACGTTCTTACGGCGGAACTGCGATCGTCGTTCGGCGTCATCGACACGACAAACGTTTCGTCGAACGATTACGACGGCGAAAGCCTCGCTCTTATCGCCAAGCACGCCAACGGTCTGATCCTCGATTGTGGTGCCGGAAGCCGTGCGGTGTACTACGACAACGTTGTCAACTATGAGATCGTCAAGTATCCGAGCACGGATGTCGTCGGCGTTGCCGAGGTCCTGCCATTCGAGGACAACTCCTTCGACGCCATCTTCTCCTATGCTGTCCTGGAGCACGTCAAGCAGCCGTTCCTGGCGGCGCGCGAAATCAGCCGGGTCCTCAAGCCCAATGGGGTTCTGCGCGTCATCGTCCCATTTCTGCAGCCGCTGCACGGTTTCCCGTCGCACTTCTTCAACATGACACCCAACGGGCTCGCCGCGCTTTTCGAGAACGAGATCGCGATCGATCAGCAATTCGTCGGACCCTACCTCGGTCCGATCTGGACGATGTACACGATGATCCGCGCTTGGCACGACGGTCTCCCAGTTCCGGAGCGCGAGCCGTTCCTTGACCTGACGCTGCGTGAACTGTTCGTTCATCCCGTCCACATGTTGAACAAGGATTTCGTCACCAAGCTTCCGGAGAAAGCAGCTTTCGAGATCGCGAGCGCGACTGGGCTCGTCGGTCACAAGCGCGTCGCCTAGACCGGCAGCTGGATCAAAGGTGGTCAGGATGTTGAAGAACCTACCTGCGCTCAAGGCGCTTCGCAGGCCTCTGAACCATTATCGTTTCAAGAACTTCTACCGTGCCGAGAAGCCTGTCGATTTCAACGGCATGGGTGAATTGCGCGGTGAACGTTTTCCCAAGGTGGAGGCCGATTGCTGGCTGGATCGGCCCGACGCCGATCAGGAGATCGCCGATCGTCTGCGGGCCGGGCGCATCACGGAGGCGCAGGCCTCCGCCTGCTCGTTCTGGGCGGCGAACGGCTACCTCGTCGTTCCCGGCTTGGTCGATCCCGAACTGATCGATCGGACCTGGGCGGCCTATGAGGCCGCGCTGGCGGCAGGCACCTTCGGCCCGCGAACCTTTGTCGATCCCAATCAAACCTTGGACGGGCGGCAGCTCGATCCGCATCTCAAGTTGCCGGAGATCGCCGCGATTCAGTGCGACGCGCGGATCCTCGCCTGGACGGACCTGCTGTTCGATCGCAAGACCGTACCATTCCAAACGATCATCGGGCACGCCGGCAGCGAGCAGGCCGCGCACTCCGACTCGATCCACATGACGACCTATCCGCTCGGCTATCTCATCGCGAACTGGATCGCGATGGAAGATATTTCGGATAACAGCGGCGTGCTGGAATATTATCCAGGAAGTCACAAGCTGCCATATCTATTAAGCGCAGATGTCGGGATCGCGGAATTCGAGTTTAAGGCGAAAGGCTATGCGGTCTATTCCGAACGCTACGAGCCCGCCATCAAGTCCAAGTGCGAGGCCGCCGATTTATCCAAAAAGACCTTCCTGGCCAGGAAGGGCGATGCCCTGTTCTGGCACGCTAACTTGGTGCACGGCGGTGGTCGCCGCCTCGATCCCAACGCCTCGCGTAAGGCGCTGGTGTGCCACTACTTCGCCGAGGGCGCGGTGACCTACCACGATCTGTCCGGCAACGCCTCGCGCCTGCATTCGGACGGCCTCTACGCCCCAATCAAGGTTTGAAACTGCGACGGTCAACGCGGGCTGGCGCTGAACGGCCGGAGCCGCAGGCGCGACAAACCTACGGCCGGCATACCGGTTCCGTACCCGACCCTCAGGTCGCGTCTGTCTTCGACGGCCGCAGCCGCGAGATCAGCGTGCCGATCACGTCCGCCGGGTTGCGGGTGAAGCGGGTGTAGGGGCTGATCGGC
>CALMGA010000467.1 GCA_937863205.1 uncultured Beijerinckiaceae bacterium
TTCCCGCAGACCGCGCCGCCTGATCGACGCCGTCACCCAGCTTACGTCATAGCTCGCGCGGCCGTGCATCTGACGCTTGATCAGCTTCAGCCTGGTGATCTGCCCTTCGGTCTGGCCGTTCGACCAGGGGCTGGTGATCGCCGCGGCCACGGCCGCCTTAACCTTGCCGACACCGGCACTGAACGAAGCCAGCAGGCTGGCGGCGGTGTCGCTGATCCAGCCGTCAAGATCGCCGCCCCTTCGACGCACCATGGCGTGGAAGCGCTCGAGCAGGCCACGGGCCTCGACCGGCGCCGGCACGCCCGCCTCGATGGTCGCCACCGTCACCGTATCGGCCTTGCTCAAGTGTTCTCGTCCAATTGTCATCAATCGCGCAAGCGTTCTGGCCGAGGGCACGCGCCCGAGCTGCTGGTTGCTCACCGTGTCCGCCCGCCGGCGCCGGGTCGTCCACTCGCCGACGACCTGAAGCGAGCCGCGGAACCCGTGCTCCTGCAGATGTCGCCATAGCGCCGCGCCGTTGCGGCAGCCGGCCGCCCAAAGTTCGTCCAAGAGGGGCAGGTGCGCCGCGAGCGAACTCTGCCTTGTGCGGAAGATGTCGGTGCGCTCGCCGGGGATCACCTGCCGCACCAGCTTGCGGCTGTGACCGGTTCGCTTGACGATCTGCTTGATCGGCACGCCGTCCCCGGCGAGCGCCAGGACGGCGGCGTTGGTGTCCTCGCAATGAAGGAAGCCCTCGACCTGCAGCCGCTCGGCGGAGGTGAGCAGCTCGGGGTTGATCACCGTCGCGCCGACCGCCGCGCGGACCGGTGCCCATGGACTTGCGCACGGCATCCAGAAAGGCCGTGCTGGCGTTCGCCATCGGATGCCAACGATCCGCGACCTGCACGGCATCGCGCAACACGATCCTGCTCCCGGGATGGTTGGCCAACCACGCCTGCACGGTGGCAACCTCGCGGTCGGGCAGCAGCGCCACGATCCGTCGCCGCTCCCCGTAGCAGACGATGCTGCCATACCGGTGATTGCGCCGGACCGCCCAGTCATCGAGGCCGATCGCGGTCAGCGGCTTGGCGGGGCGCTGCGCCCGGCGGCGCAACACGCGCAGCCGCGTGTCCCGGCTGACCGGCAGCATCAGGCGTCCGGCGAAGCTCGCCCCTGGTCGCCCGCCCAGCGCCAGCCCGAGGTGATGGACGATGCCCTCCAGCCGCGCCGTCCGTCGCGCCCGCACAGGGAGCACGCCGTCCCCGAAGCGTTCGGCGAAGACGCGCCGGCAACAGCTTGGCTTGTCGCAGCCGAACCGACGTGTTGTGAGGCGGACGCTGCCACCGGCACAGGGCAAGTCTGAGACATGGCGGACCATGGCGGACGGTGCGGCTGTGAACGCGTTGCGACGGTGTTTGGCAGCTCGGGCAAGGGGCAAAGCATGCCGTTGAGGCGGCCTTGACCAGGATCTGGCTGTCGGCCTCAACGGTGTGATGGACAGCCAAGCCACCAGGAATGAGAGAGAAAAACCGGAAGGCTGCACGCATGGTGATGATCCTGCTGACGCAGCAGCGGAACGCCACCGGCAGACATCATCGAGATCGCGCCAGACCCCCTATTCAAAGCCGATCCGGGATCCCGTTCCAGTGCTGTTTGATACGCCATCACCCACGATCCGTTCCACGGCGAGTGGAACGACGCCATCCATCCCACCGCAGACGCAGCACTTAACTCCGGATGACTCCTTAGACCATCGGACGGATAATCGGCACGTTGAAAGGGGCTAAACTGAGGGCTGTTTGTGCGCCGGAGGTGATCAATCGCTGGTAGCTATTTCCTTGATCTGCGCGAGCGTGTGGCGGCTTCTGTCGAGGCGGGCATTCGCGTCACGAGGCGGGGCGCCCCTCCGCCGTCAGTGAAAGCTTCGCGCTCCGGCTGGTGCGCAGGATGGAACAGGCGGGCTCGCTGCCGCCCGGCCGGCGAAACCGGCCGCGCGGCAGCGGCAAGCTGGCGCCGCATACCGCGTTCCTGGTCGGCGCGGTGGAGCCAAGCCCGACACCACCATGCCCGAATTGCGCGACCAGCTGACGGCGGCGTTTGCGTCGAGGCGGCGTCGACCGAGCTGTCGCGCTGGCTGTGCCGGCGCGGGTTCACGTAAAAAAAGCCCTGATGGCTTCCGACGGCGAGCGCGCCGACGTGGCCGAAGCACGCCGTAGCTGGATCGGCGTCCGGCAGAAGCGGATGCGTGATCAACCAGCCCGCCAACCGATAATGCTGCGCAGTGCGGTGACGTGTTCGGGGACGAGACCGCCGTGACCACCAAAATGATTTCGACCACGGAAATCTGAGCGGTTGCAAAATCGATACGCCGCCGACGGAGATCGATGGTTTCGCCGCGATGCGAGCCGCACACAATCGCCAAAGCAACGGATATGCGGAGCCGGCTCTTCTCGACGGTCCTAAGACGATCAATTGCCCGCTCCATGCTAAACTTCGACATCGAGGCGCGAGCGAGTTTCGTCGAAGCGACAGCAACAGCCGTGTTCTTCGCGACGAGTTCCCGGTCGACGGCCAAAGCGAGTGCCTGCTTGATGAGTTGGGGTTATCGCTCGCACGGCTGAGGGTGACGGGAGCGCCTTCTTAAGCGTTTGGACTCTGGGCTTGCCCAAGCTCGGTGATGTACGCGGCGCCGAGCAGAGGTCCGATCTTCTTTCCGATCAAAGGGCGGTTGGTACGCAGCAGGTCAACGATGGCGTTCACGGCTTGCCGCCGCAGGTCAAGCGGACGGCTGTAGCGTACGGGTGACACGCCGCAACCGGTGCGCCGATCGCCGGCAGGCGGAGCGTCAGAACGGTAGATTGAACACCCGCGCCGGCACCAGCTCGCTTTTCACGATGGCGCCGACGGCGATCACCACACCGGAACAGGCGGCATAGGCCGGGCCATCGGGCGGCGGTTCGGCGCCGCGCAACAGCATCGGCTGGCCGCGGCGCAGGCGGGCGGCATCGGAGCGGTCGACCAGAATGCGCGTGAGCTCGCCCAAACCGGCCTCGACGCGTCGCAGGGCCACCCCGGCCGCCTCGGGCTCCTCCAGCGCCGCGAGCGCAACGGCGTCCGCCTCAAGGAACGGGCCGACGCGGGTGCGGCGCAGGGCAATGACGTGACCGTAGCAGCCCAGGGCCCGGCCGAGGTCGCGGGCGATCGCGCGGACATAGGTGCCCTTGCCGCAGCGCGCTTCGAACGTCGCCGTTTCACCCTCGGCCGAGACCACCGTCAGTTCGTGGATGGTCACGGCGCGCGGCGCCAGCTCGACCGTTTCGCCGCTGCGGGCCAGGTCATAGGCGCGCTCGCCGGCGATCTTGATGGCCGAAAAGGCGGGGGGTCTTTGCTCGACCGTGCCGAGGAAGCGCGGCAGGAGCGCCTCGAGGGCAGCCCGCTCCGGCCGCAGATCCGAGCGCGAAACCACCGTGCCGTCGGCGTCGTCGGTGTCGGTTTCCGCTCCCCAACGCACGGTGAAGCGGTAGCCCTTCTCGCCGTCCTGCACGTAGGGCACGGTCTTGGTCGCCTCGCCGAAGGCGATCGGCAGGATGCCGGAGGCGAGCGGGTCCAGCGTGCCGGCATGACCGGCCTTCATGCCGTTGTAGATACGTTTCAGCCGCGACACCGCGTGTGTGGAGGTGATGCCGACCGGCTTGTCGAGCACGACCCAGCCGTTGACATCGACGCGCTTGGATCGGTGCTGCTTGCCTTTGGCCGGCGCGGTATCGGCCGAGTCGGAGAAGTCCCCGCTCACGCGTCGCGGTCCGGGGAGGGTGCCAGGTCCCGCTTCACGTCGGGAGAGTCGAGGATGGCATCGATCTTGGCACCATACTCGAAGCTGCTGTCGAGCCGGAAGCGAAGGTCGGGCGCGAATTTCATCGTCACGCGATGGGCGATCTCGCCGCGCAGGAACTTACGGTTTCGCTCCAGCGCCTCCACCACGGCGGCGGCGTCACGCCCGCCCAGCGGCATCACGTAGGCCGTGGCAAGCTTCAGGTCGGGGCTCATCTTGACGTCGGGCACGGTGATAACCTGCCCTTCCAGCGCGGGATCACTGACGCTGCCGCGCGACAGCAGGTCTGACAAGGCGTGGCGGATTAGTTCGCCGACGCGCAACATGCGCTGGGACGGCTCACCGCCCTGCTGGTGATGACGGGACATCGCTCTTCTTCTTTGACCAACAGCTCGCGGATGCCGGAAGGCGAGCCGATCGGATCGGCCATCGCGGCAGCGGTATATATTAACGGGGACCGGTTTCGCCATGACCGCACCGCGATCGGGACGGAGCGGCGACTCAAGGCAAGGCGGCCCGGGAACAGTGCGTGCTCTCGGCCGCGCCTTGGTATCGGCCTACAAGGTGCGCTGGATCGAAGTCACGTTGTAGCACTCGATGACGTCGCCAACGCGCATATCCTGGTAGGTTTCGAAGGCCATGCCGCATTCCTGGCCGGCGACGACATCCTTGACCTCATCCTTGAAGCGCTTGAGCGTCGACAGCTTGCCCTCGTGCACCACCACCTGATCGCGGATCAGGCGGACGTGGGCGCCGCGCTCCACCTTGCCGTCGGTGATGCGGCAGCCGGCGACCTTGCCGACCTTGGTGATGTTGAAGATCTCCAGGATCTGCGCGTTGCCGAGCATGTCTTCGCGCAGCGTCGGATCGAGCAGGCCCGACATCGCCGCCTTCACGTCATCCACGAGGTTGTAGATGATGTTGTAATATCGGATCTCGATCCCGGCCTGCTCGGCGTGGGTGCGGGCCTCCTTGAGGGCGCGCACGTTGAAGCCGATGATGATGGCGTCGGAAGCCTCCGCCAGCGTCACGTCGGACTCGGTGATGCCGCCGACCCCGGCGGACAGCACGCGCGCCGCGACCTCGTCGGTGTTGAGCTTCTCAAGCGTCGCCACGATGGCCTCAACGGATCCCTGGACGTCGCCCTTGATGACGAGCGGGAACTCCTTGCGCCCGGCGCTTTTGAGCTGGCTCATCATGTCCACCAGCGAGGAACGGGTGCCGCCGATGCGGGCGGCCGCCAGTTCGCGCTTCTGCCGGTCGCGGTATTCGGTGATCTCGCGGGCACGGGCCTCCGACTCGACCACGCCGACGCGGTCGCCGGCCTCGGGCGACCCGGAGAAGCCGAGGATCTCGACCGGCATGGACGGGCCGGCCGTTGTGACGTTCTCACCGGCATCATCGAGCAAGGCGCGCACCTTGCCCCACTGCGTGCCGCCGACCACGAGGTCGCCGACCTTGAGGGTGCCGCGCTGCACCAGCACGGTCGCCACCGGGCCGCGGCCGCGGTCGAGGCGGGACTCGATCACCGTGCCCTCGGCCGGGCGTTCGGGATTGGCCTTGAGGTCGAGAACCTCGGCCTGCAGTTCGATCAATTCCAGCAGCTTGTCGAGATTGGTCCGCTTGGTCGCCGACACCTCGACTTCGAGAACATCGCCGCCAAGCGTTTCCACCTGGACGCCGTGCTGCACCAACTCGCCGCGCACGCGGTCGGGCTTGGCCTCGGGCTTGTCGATCTTGTTGATCGCCACGATGATGGGGACGCCGGCCGCCTTGGCATGGGCCACCGCCTCCACCGTCTGCGGCATCACGCTGTCATCGGCCGCCACGACCAGCACAACGATGTCCGTCACCTTGGCCCCGCGGGCACGCATCTGCGTAAAGGCGGCATGGCCGGGCGTGTCGATGAAGGTCACCGGGCGGCCGTTGGGCGCGATGATCTGATAGGCACCGATGTGCTGGGTGATGCCGCCGGCCTCGCCCGACTGGACGTTGGCGCTGCGGATCGCGTCGAGCAGCGAAGTCTTGCCGTGGTCGACATGGCCCATGATGGTCACCACGGGCGGGCGCGACAGCAGGTGCTCGTCGTTGTCCGGGCTGTCGAACAAACCTTCCTCGACATCGGCCTCGGCGACGCGCTTCACCGTATGGCCCAGCTCTTCGGCGATCAGTTGCGCGGTGTCGGCATCGATCACGTCGTTGATCGTCGCCATCTGCCCCTGCTTCATCAGCAGCTTGATGACATCGACCGCCCGTTCCGACATGCGGTTGGCGAGGTCCTGGATGGAAATCGTTTCCGGCAGGATCACTTCGCGAGCCAGCTTGTCCTTCTGCTCGGCCTGGTGCCCCTTGAGGCGCTGGGTGCGGCGGCGGAACGAGGCCACCGAGCGCGTGCGCTCCTCGGCGTTGTCGCCGGTGGCGGTGGACACGGTGAGACGGCCGCGATCCTTCTGCCCGCCGGGACTCGGGCGGGTCGGGGTGCGCGGCGGCATCACCACCTTGGTCGGCAGACCGGGCCGACGGATGATGCGCTTGGCCTCGTCCTCTCCCTCGGTTGCAGGGC
Source organism: uncultured Beijerinckiaceae bacterium (assembly GCA_937863205.1). The sequence goes on from CALMGA010000467.1 coordinate 6,375, forward strand.
GCGGACCGGCGTAAACGCCGGGGGTCGGCGACGAGATCGGCCGCGGTCCCGATGGAGCGGAAAGCGGACGAGGCCCCGACGGGGACGAGAACGGCCGGCGGGCCGGCGAGTAGGCCGCCGGCTGAGTGGACGGCTCGCCACCGGCGAAGCGGCGGGCCGCTTCCGCCTCGGTACGGCGACGCGTTTCAATGTCCTGGGCGCGGCGGGCGTCCTCTTCCTTCTTGCGTGCCTCGGCGGCGGCGCGTTCCTGGCGGTCGCGTTCCTCGCGCTCGGCCCGAAGCCGGGCTTCGAGTTCGGCGCGACGACGATCCTCGTCTTCCCGTTCCTTGGCTCCCGAAAGGGCGCGGGTGCGGGCGTCGCGCTCCTCCTCCGTGAGGGTGCGCAGCACCACGCCGCGCGGCGGCCGAGGAGGCGGAGCGGATGCCGGAGACGGCCGTGGCGCGGACGGAGTCGGCACCCTGGGCGCCGGAGCGCGCGCAACGGGTGCAGGCGCCACAGGCTGGGGCGCGGCGGCCACTTGCGCTGTTGCGGCAACGGGCCTGGGAGCGGCGGCGGCCGCGGTCGGCGCAGGCGGGGGCGCAAC
>CALMGA010000468.1 GCA_937863205.1 uncultured Beijerinckiaceae bacterium
CCGGGTTCCACTCGATGTCGAGCACCGGGGGCAGGGCGTCGGGGTCGGCCGGCACGTTGGCAACGAACCACCGGGCCTGATCCGCCGCCGGCCGGCACCAGTACATGAAGTGGTAGGCACCCCGGCGCACCCCCGCCGCCTCGGCGAGCAGCCAGTTGCGCCGAAAGGCCGGGTCGAGGTAGTCGCCGCCCTCGGTCGCCTTGATCCAGGCGAAGCGCACGCCGCCGGCCGCGACGCTCTGCCAATCGATGTCGCCCTGGTGGTGGGCAATGTCGATGCCCAGCGAGGCGCCGCACCCCGACGGCATCGGCGGGGACGCGCCGTCGCAGGCGGCAAGGACGAGCGAGGAGGTGAGCGCCGCCGCGAACGCCGCCGGAAGCCGCGCCTTCCGCCTCATCCCTCGGCGCGCAGGGCGTCGAGCCAGCGCTGCGCCTGGGCGCGGACGTTGGCGGGCGCGGTGCCGCCGTAGCTGACGCGGCTGGCGACGGACTTGGCCACGCCGAGCACGTCGTAGACCGCGCCGGTGAGGCGGGGCTCGATGCCCTGGATCTCCTGGATGCTGAGGTCTTCCAGCCCGACCCCGCGCTTGGCGGCCAGCCCCACGAGATGCCCGGTGACGTGGTGGGCGTCGCGGAACGGCATCCCCAGCTCGCGCACGAGGTAGTCGGCGAGGTCGGTGGCGGTGCTGAAGCCCGAGCCGGCCGCGTCCGCCATCCGCCGGGCATCGGGCTTGAGGTCGCGGACCATGCCGGTCATCGCCGCCAGGCACAGCGACAGGGTCTGCAGCGCGTCGAAGGTGCCTTCCTTGTCCTCCTGCATGTCCTTGGAATAGGCCAGCGGCAGGCCCTTCATCACCACCAGCAGGCCGCTGAGCGCCCCGATCACCCGGCCGGACTTGCCGCGCACCAGCTCGGCCGCATCGGGATTGCGCTTCTGCGGCATGATGGAGGAGCCGGTCGAGAACTTGTCGGACAAGGCGGCGAAGCCGAATTGCGGCGTCGCCCACAGCACGATCTCCTCGGCGAAGCGGCTGAGATGGGTCGCGCAGATGGCGGCGGCGGCGAGCGCTTCCAGCGCGAAGTCGCGGTCGGACACGGAGTCGAGCGAGTTCGCCGTTGGCCGGTCGAAGCCGAGCGCCTGCGCGGTCATGTGCCGGTCGATGGGGAAGGAGGTGCCGGCCAGCGCGGCGGCGCCGAGCGGGCATTCGTTCATCCGGGCCCGCGCGTCGCGCAGGCGCCCGCGGTCGCGCCCGAGCATCTCGACGTAGGCGAGGAGGTGGTGGCCCAGCGTCACCGGCTGCGCGCTCTGCAGGTGGGTGAAGCCCGGCATCACGTCGCCGGCATGGTCGAGCGCCCTGGCGGCGAGCGCGCGCTGCAGTCCGGCGATCTGCTCGCCCAGCGAATCCACCGTGTCGCGGACCCACAGCCGGAAGTCGACGGCGACCTGATCGTTGCGCGAGCGCGCGGTGTGCAGGCGGCCGGCCACCGGGCCGATCCGCTCGGCGAGGCGCGCCTCGATGTTCATGTGAATGTCTTCGAGCGAGCGCTCGTAGATGAAGGTGCCGTTCTCGATTTCGCCACGGATGCCGCGTAGCCCCTCCGCGATGGCGGCGGCATCCGCCTCGTTGACGATGCCCGTTTTGGCCAGCATGGCGAGATGGGCGAGCGATCCCGCGATGTCCTGGGGCGCGAGCTTGCGGTCGAAGCCGATCGACGCGTTGATCTCTTCCATGATCGCGTCGGGGGCGGAATCGAATCGCCCACCCCACATCCTGTTGCTCATGCCCGAATCCCCTCAACCCAAGAAGGCCGCATGACGACGCCCGACGGCACGACACCCGAAAGCCAGAAGCTCAGCCAGGTCGGGCCGGACAAGGTCGGCCCGCCCGGTCCCGAGCCGGCGTTCCGGATCCGTCCCGGCGGGAGGAGACTGGGGATCGCGGCGACCGTGCTCGCCGGCGTCTTGGGCTTGGGCGCGCTCGGCTTATACGGGATCACGCGCGCGGCCGGCAAGCACGCGGCGCACACCGGCGCCTGCGCGCAATCGCTTGATCTTGCGACGGCGGTCGATCCGCTGGTGCACGGCGAAATCGCCGCCCTGACCCCGGCGTCGCGCTCCAACGACCTCGGCGCCATCGCCTTCGACGATGCGGAGGGCCGCAGGACCACCGTGGCCGCGTTCAAGGGCAAGGCGCTGTTGCTCAATTTGTGGGCGACGTGGTGCGTGCCCTGCCGGGCGGAAATGCCGGCGCTGGACAGGTTGCAGGCGCAGTTCGGTTCCGCCCGCTTCACCGTGGTGCCGGTTTCCATCGACCAGAACAGGCTGGAGCGGGCGCGCGGCTTCTTCAAGGAGATCGGGGCGACGAGCTTGCCCTACTATGCCGACGCCAGCGCCGACATCCTGCGCGCCTTGAACGGCAAGGGCTTGCCGACAACGGTGCTGATCGGCGGCGACGGTTGCGAGATCGGCACCATGGCCGGCCCGGCGCAGTGGGACGCGCCCGAAGCCAAGGCGCTGATCGAAAGGATCGCGCCCGCCGCGCCGAGCTGACCTCACGCGTCCGGCGCGGCCGAACGCAGGGCGGCCAAGTGCAGGGCGGCGGACTCGGGCGAATAGCAGCACAGCACGATGCGGGCGAAGCCGGCGCCGTGCGCCCTCACCGTGTCGACGGCGATGCGCGCGGCCGGTCCGGGCGGGAACCGGTAGATGCCGGTCGAGATCGCGGGAAAGGCGATGGTGGTCGCGCCCGCCGCCCGCGCGACCTCCAGCGAACGGCGATAGCACGAGGCCAGCAACCCGCTCTCGCCGTGACCGCCGCCGTTCCACACCGGGCCGACGGTGTGCACCACGAAGCGAGCCGGCAGCTTGTAGCCCCGCGTCAGCTTGGCATCACCGGTCTTGCAGCCATGCAGGGTCATGCACTCGGCCACGAGTTCTGTGCCGGCGGCGCGGTGGATCGCGCCATCGACCCCGCCGCCGCCGAGCAGGCTCGTGTTGGCGGCGTTGACGATCGCATCGACGGCGAGGGTGACGATGCTGCCCTCCACCACCTCGATCATGCGGCGTCCATCAGGCCGGCGGCAACCTCAGGCCCGGGTCGGCTGCTTCACGGGAATGCCCTGCTCGGCCAGATGCGCCGACAGCTCGCCCGACTGGAACATCTCGCGCACGATATCGCAGCCGCCCATGAACTCGCCCTTGACGTAAAGCTGCGGAATGGTCGGCCAGTTCGAGAACTCCTTGATGCCGTTGCGCATCTCGTCGGACTCCAGGACGTTGACGCTTTGAAAGGGCACGTCGAGGTAGTGCAGGATCTGCACGACCTGGGACGAGAATCCGCACTGCGGGAACTGCGGCGTTCCCTTCATGAACAGCATGACGTCGCTGCTCGCGACGGCGGCCTTGATGGTGTCTTGCGCGGACATGAGGATCCTTTCCTGAAACGGTGACGCTGTACTTAAGCTTTCCGCGTCAGCGTTTGAAGCTGCAGCGCATGCAGGGCGGCGCCCATATGCTGACCGATCGCCTTGTAAACGAGCTGGTGCTGCTTGAGCTTGCTCAGGCCGTTGAACGCGGCCGAGGTGACGATCGCCGACCAATGGTCGTCGTCGCCGGCGAGGTCGATGAGTTCCACCTCCGCATCCGGCAGCGCGGCCTTGATCAGGCGGTCGATCTCGGCGGCGGGCATCGGCATGACGGGTCCTTGAAAAGACTGGCGGGGCGGGGATTGGCGGCGCGTCGCGACGGTTCTTCATACAGCCAATGCGACGCGCGCGCGACCCCGTCGTGTTTCGGCTCGGGATCCGATGGTTCCAACGCCGGCCAAGGCGCGCAACCGCGCAAGCGCCTTGCCACTCTGCGCCTTGTACAAGGTGATCCGACGCGTTCTTGAGAGCGCGGGATAAGCCCCGCGTGTGACGCGGTTCGTGGCATAAACAACGCGAAGCACCAGGAAAGCGGAAGGACGTGCAACCGGAGATAGCAGACGCCCCGACTCACCCGCAAGGAGTTTGGCGCCGCGCACTGCGGGACTGTTTCGTTCTCCCCTGCGCTCGGGATTGGCCCAATGCTCCGCCGTGCTGTTTACGCGCTCGCACTGATGACGGCGTTGTCGGGCTGCATCGCCAGCGACAACAACCTGACGCTTGAAACGGTGAACTCCTTCAAGCTGGTGGACGTCGCCGTCACCTTTCCGCCCGACGCGAACCTGAGTTACACCAAGGCGGAAGACGAACTGGCCCTGAGCAAGGGTGTCTCGCCCAACGATCCCGGGCAGGTCGAGGCGCTCGTGAAGACGCCGGACGGCATGGCCTTCATCCAGGCCAAGGCGCGGATCCGGATGCAGGAGGCGGTCCGCAGGGATGTCGCCCCGATCCTGCAGGGCGCGCGCCCCGTCCGGGTGGAGGTGGCCGTCACGGCGATCGATGTGCCGGGCACGGTGCGCTCCGTCCTGCTTTCGGGAACCGCGACGCTGCAGGCACGCATCAGGCTCGTCGACGCGGCGACCGGGCAGGTTTATTCCGAATTGCCGAAGCAGTCCGAATTCGCCGGGCGCGCCGGTGGCGTCGTCGGCACCCTCGTCCAGGGCGCCCTCGAAGACGGCGGCCATGTCGACGAGCCCTAACAGAGACTTTGCGAGATGCAGGCCAAGGACTATGTGGCGTGGCTGCAACGCGCCCGGCGTCCGGGGACATAGCGCCTCGACGGAGAGGGAAGGGCGCGGTCGCCAAGGATTGCGACGTGCTCCCTGCCTTCTCCCCTGGCCTGCCGCCGCCGAACGTGGTGGAACGCGGCGGCCATGCTTCGAAGCCAACACCTCGCCGGCCGCGTCCGCCATCACGCGCTGGCCGTCTTCGCCCTCAACTCCGGTCCGTTGCCCCGGTCCGCCATGTTGCGGTCCGGTTGCGCGATCGGCTCGGGCTTCGTCCTGTTCCTGGCGTTCGGCCGGCCGGAGGCGGCGGTGCTGTGCGCCTTCTTTTCCAACTTCCTGTGCTTGTGCGACCGCGCCACCCATGTCGTCACGCGGGTGGGGGTGCAGGGGATCGGCGCCGTGCTGTTCACCGCCGCCGGCGCGGTGGGCCTGGCCGTCGTCGGCCACGACGGGCTGATCCTCGCCACCGTGCTGGTCACCGCAATCGGCGCCGGCTTGGTCCACGGCACGGCGCCGGGCATCGAGGCGGTGCCGCGCTTCGCCCTGTGCTGCCTGATCGTGGCGGCCTTCGTGCCGCTGGACATTGAAGACTGCCTCGCCGCCATCCTGCTCGGCACGGCGATCTGCGTCGCCACCGTGATCCTCGACGATTATGCCAGGAACGGCCGGCGCGGGCCCTACATGGCGCGGGTGCGCGCCAACGCCAAATACCCCGGGCCGCGCTTCAGCCTCGTCTACGGCTGCGCCGCCGCCAGCGGGCTCGGCATCGGCCTCCTTTGGGGCGGGGTGCGCCCATACTGGGTCACGGTGACGACGCTGCTCGTGATGCAGCCCGACCGGCGCGCCAATACGGTGCGCGTGCTGCAGCGCTTCCTCGGCACGCTGGCCGGCGTGGTGACGGCCTTCGCCGTCGTGCGCGCCCTGCCGCCGGCCTTTCGCGAGGGCGGCCTCGTCGGGCTGATCCTCCTGCTGCCGTTCACCTGGCCGCTCGGCTATGACCGCAACTACGCGCTCGGGGTCGCCGTTCTCGGCGCCTGGGTGCTGCTGGTCATCGACTCCGCCCTGCCCAGCGCCGAGCTGGCGACGCCGCTGTTCCTCACCCGCCTCTCCGACACGGCGATCGGCTGCGCCGTGGCGCTCGCCGGCAACTTCGCGGTGTTCGAGGCGGGGGAAGAGGGATAGGTCTGGCGCCGGAGGCGAGCAGGTCGCCGCGGGGTGAAGCGCTCACTGCTGCGCGACGCACACGCCCTGCCGCTCGCCGCACCGCGCAGCTCGCCGCCGAGCGCGATGCCCAAGAACGATACTTAAGCGCGCAGCCGGAGCAAGGGCGAGGCGCTGGGATCGGGGAGCGTACGCAGTCCTGGCTGAACCGCTTCCGCGCGGTGCCGATCGGCGGGAACGGGAAGCCTGAGAACGACTTCGCCCTGCCGCACTCCGCCTTTGGTTGTCAGCTGACGGCTATTCGTTTCGAGATCATGCTTCGCAGCAGGACGGCGGCCCCTGCCGCATTTGCGGGGGCCTCGCATTCGGCGCCAGGGCCGCGCCCGGACGACGACATGCATAAATGTCACCTGCTCCAGAATGCATGGGCTTCAGGTGATTTCCCTGCTTGCGCGTTCCGCGCGCGGCCTTCTAGGGTCGCGCGACCCTGCCCTCGGCGGCATTTCGGATCATGCGTCGCTTCACGACCTGCGGCCTCTTCCTCTGCATCCTGGCTCTCTGGATGCAGCTGCTCGCGCCGGCTGCCGCTTTGCCGACGCAGGACACGGTCGACCCGTTCTCGGTCATCTGCTCTCATGCGCCGTCAGGCCAGGGCATGCCCACCCAGGGCGACCACGGGCACCAGCATGAGCACTGCCTCCTCTGCCAGGCCGCTTTCCAAACCCCGTCGCTGAACGATCGAACGCCGATCGTCGCGCCGATGCCTCCCGTGGTGCGACGCCTTGCGTGGCGTCCAGGGCTCGCCCGCGCGCCTCCGACGAGCGCATCGCGGCGGCCGCAACCTCGGGGACCGCCCTCCCTCCTTTGACGTCAGCCCGTCCAGGTCCGGCGACGCGCCGGCCTGCCTGCTCGTCTTCAAAGGAAACCTCCGATGTCCATCCGTTTCCGGGTTCACCCGTGGCGCGCCTTCGCGGCGGCCGTGACCGTCCTGCCGCCACTTGCATTCAGTCCAGCAGCGCACGCCCACACCATCGTCGGCAACCGGGTCTTCCCCGCGACGCTGACCATCGACGATCCCGGCGTCAACGACGAGTTGGCGCTGCCGACCTTCTCCCTTCTCACAGCCCAGAACCCCGACGGCACGGCCGGGCCGACGCAGTTCATGCTGGGGGCTGAGCTGCAGAAGACGATCACGGCCGACCTGTCGATCTCGATCGGCTCGGCCGGCGTGACCTTCCAGCGCAACCCGCGCGCCACCGGCCTTTCCAACATCGAAACGGAGCTGAAGTACGTCTTCTTCCAGAGCCCCGAACACGAGTTCATCGTGTCGGGCGCCGTCAACGTCGAGATCGGCGGCACCGGCAGTTCACAGAACTCCGCCCTGCCGGCCGACCCTTTCTCGACCGTGACGCCGCTGGCCTTCGCCGGCAAAGGCTTCGGCGACTCCTCCATCGAGGCGCTGCGGCCCTTCGCGGTCACGGGGCAGGTCGGCTACGCCATCCCTACCGCGTCGAGCAACGCCGACGGCAGCCTCAACCCGACCTTCCTCACCTACGGCGGCTCGATCCAATACAGCCTGCTGTACCGCAACGCCTTCGTGAAGGAGGTGCCGGAGCTGTTGCGCAACCTGATCCCGGCCTTTGAGGGCGTGTTCAGCACGCCGGTCGCCAACATCGCCCATGGCGACCCCAGCGATTTCTCCCCGCACGATACCACGGGGGTGGTCGGCCCCTCGCTGTACTACGTCGGCCGCAACTTCGAGGTCGGCGTGATGGCGCAGGTGCCGATCAATCCGACCAGTGGGCACCATCCCGGCGTGCTCGCCATCGTTGATTTCTTCCTCGACGACATCGCCCCCGACACGATCGGCAAACCCTTGTTCGGGGCGCCGCAGTCCCGCTCCGTCAACCGATGAGGATCCGACCGATGACATCCACCAACGCGAAGCGCGTCGCCTCGCTTTCGCTCGCGACGCTCGGCGTGCTGGCGCCCATCGCCGCGCATGCGCACGCCTTTCTCGACCATGCGACGCCCGGCGTCGGCGCCACCGTCGGCACCTCGCCGAGCGACCTCGAACTGAGTTTCACCCAGAACGTGGTGGTGGCGCTGTCGAGCGTCAGCGTGGCGGGGGCTGACGGCGCCGTCCCCATCTCGAAACCGACCGCTGCGATCCCCGACACGCTGCGCGTCCACCTCACGCGCGCTCTGCCGCCTGGCACCTATACCGTGACCTGGCGCGTGGTGTCGGTCGACACGCACCCCACCTCGGGAAGCTTCAGGTTCACCGTGCGGCGCTGAGCCACCGGAGCACCGGACCCAACACCGGATCCGGTGTTCTAGAGCATCGGACCCTGAAACGGGTCCGGTCCGATGCTCTAACCTGTTGTGTCGCATCGGATTTATCCGAAAACCGCTGCGCACTTTTCGGTCCGATGCTCTAACCTATTGTGTCGCATCGGATTTATCCGAAAACCGCTGCG
>CALMGA010000469.1:0-684 GCA_937863205.1 uncultured Beijerinckiaceae bacterium
AGCGGATGTACTTCGTGTTCTTGTAGCCGAGCTGCCGCTCGACGCGCAGGCGCAACGGCGCCCCGTGCTCCACCGGCAGGTCCTGGCCGTTCATCGCGTAGGCCAGGATCGTCTGCGGGTGCCGGGCGTCTCGCATCCCGATCGAGCCGTAGAAGATCGGGTTGCTGCTGTCGTCGAGCGCGCCGACCTCTTCGGTGGTGTAGTCCGTGCCGTAGCGGTCATAGCAGTGGAACACCACGAAGCGCGCCTGCGGCTTCGGCTTGACCTGCGCCAGCACGTCGGCGAGCGGCGCGCCGGTCCATTGCCCGATCGAGCTCCAGCCCTCGACGCAGTCGTGACGCGTGACCTGGGTGCGCGCGGGCATCGCCTTAAGATCGGCGAGGGTGAAGGCGCGCGGGCTCTCGACGAGGCCGCCGACCGGCATCGACCAGCCGGCGAACTTTTTTGCGACGAGCGCCTTGTAGGCGGGGTCCTTGGGGTCGATCGAGCCGTTCGGCTTGAACACCTTGCTGATGTCGGAGGCCGGATACTCCGGCGCCAGCTGATCGGGCGGCAGCAGCTTGGCCGCCTCGTAGGTCAGGGTCTCGCCGGCATCCAGCGCCTGATTGCCCTTCGCCGTGGCGGCGATGCGGTCGCAGCCGGCGAGCGCCAAGCCCGCGGCGCCGCCACGGCGAAGGGCAAGCA
>CALMGA010000469.1:694-1825 GCA_937863205.1 uncultured Beijerinckiaceae bacterium
GAACAGGCGCCGGTCGAGCTTGAGCCTCATGGTTCCGACTCCTGGGACGCGACGGCGTGCCCGGTGACCATCGAGCGAAGGTTGTTGGTAAGCCCCGACACGACCACCATCACGACGTGAACGACGACGAAGGCGACCAGCGTCCAAGCCATCAGGAAATGGATGGTCCGCGCGCTCTGGCGGCCGCCGAAGAGGTCGCGCAGCCAGGGCACGGCGGCATCGATGCGCGGCGACATCTCCAGCCCCGCCAGCACCAGCACCGGCAGCACGATGAAGAGGACGCCGAAGTAGGCGAGCTTCTGCAGCACGTTGTACTGCGGAGCGTCGGAGCCGTGCGAGAAGCGCAGGCGCAGGTGCGTGACGACGTCGGCCGGCACCAGGGCGAGTTCGCGCAGGCGCGGCACCACGTCCCGCCGCAGGTGACCGGTGACCAGCCCGTAGACGAGATAGACGAGCGCGTCGGCGGCGAGGACCCAGGCGAACAGGAAATGCCAGTACCGGGCGCTGCCGAGGTCCTGCAGCGCCGGCAGCGTCATCCAGGACGGGAAGGCGCGGGCGGCAACGCCGTCGGCCGTCTTCGACACGCCGAGCACGCCGGTGGTGTCGAAGGTGTGGCCGAGCACCTGGGTGATGCCGGTGCTGTCGTCGTTGTCGATGTTGAGCACCAAGCGCCCCGGCCCGGTCTGCGTGGGATCGAAGGTGGTCGTGTTGCCGAAGTTCAGGCTCGGGTGCGCGTTGAAGATCTGCAGCCCGCTGGTGAACAGGATGAGCAGCGCGGCGACCCAGACCCAGTGCGTCAGGCGCACCCACGGGCTGTGGCGATAAACCAGCGGCCGGCGGCGACGGCCGGCGGCAGGCTTGGCCGGAGCCACGGCTCCGGTCTCGGGGACGGCCCCCGGCTCGATGGCTCGATTCGTCATCTCATGCTTTCCATCAGCTTGGCTGCGCCAACGAGGGCTTCTCGGAGGGACGTTCGGATTACGACCATGGAGATGGGGTACGGCATCGCCTTTTTGACCCGCTGCCGCGTTGACGCCCTCGCCGGGGATCGCAATCCCGGCGACGATCGATGCCTCGGCGATTGAAGAGACCTCATGCGCGCAATCCCCGCCGCCCTGACACTTCCCATGA
>CALMGA010000470.1:0-3988 GCA_937863205.1 uncultured Beijerinckiaceae bacterium
GTATGCCCGGTGGTGTGGGAGGGGCGGTGTCGCGAGACACCCCCCTATCCCGATCTTCGGCCAGCTCCGGTCAAAGAGCAGCTGAGTCGGACTGCGCGCTCTCGTTGTTCATGCCACTCGACAAGCCTTGAACAACAAGCGCTGGGACCGGGTGCCCTCGTTCTCGGCGCAACGTGAGGCCAGGTCACGTTCACGAGGCGGCGAGTTCGTCCGGCCTCATGTCCTGGTATGACACGTCCGACTCGGAAGCGGCCCAGCAGAGGCCGAGGACGTGGTGCTCCGCGATGATCCTCTGCGCGAACCCCCAGTTGCCGACCTGCTCGGATGGTAAGTTCTGGAAAGCGATGGCGATCGGATCCAAGGCGATCGCGAAGCTTTGCAGGTCTTGGGACATGCCCTTCCCCGTCGCTTTGATGAAGGCTTCCTTCAGCGTCCACAACCTCAGGAAGCCTCGCTGGCGCTCTTGGGGAAGCAGGTCCAGCAACCAAGCGTGCTCGCCCGGCGCCAGTGAGACCTCGGCGAGCCCCGATGGCACCAGGCGGTCGAGCGGCTCGACGTCGATCCCGAGTGGGACGTCGGGACTGACGGCGCAGGCAACGAGGCCTTTGCAATGCGAAAGGTTGAAATGCGGTCCGCGATCGCCGGCGATTGCGGGCTTGCCGAAAGGTCCCGCTTCAAACGTCCAATCCGTTTTTCCAGAAGCTCCCCGCAGCATGAAGCGCTTCAGGGCGTGAGCGATGATGAATTGCCCGCGATCACGATCGCAGCGGAAGAGCGCCGCCCGCGCCCGTTCCTCGCGCGAAAGGGACGACTCGAGGCCCGGCCAGAGTTCATCCGAGGTTGCGGCTGGAGCAACCGTGGCGACGGTGATACGAGCGGGGCCGGACATCAGTGACCGTCTGGCTAGAGTTCGTTGAGTTGAGCAGCTACCATCATCCGGCCGTCACCCGATTGCATGCCTGAATACGACCTGATGCAGCGCCCCCGGCGCCTGCGCATAATAGCAGCAGATAAGTGATCATAGCGGCGGAGACGATCCTGGCGCACCCGCGCTTTGCGGAGGCACGGGCGGCACACGTCGACGCCGTGGTGGAGCTGTTCCGGGCCGACCGCTTCGTCACACGCATGATGGCCGATGCCGGCGTGATCATCCTGCGCGGCCTGCTGGTCGGCTTCCACCTCAGCCACGACGAGGCCGACCCCGCCACCTGGGCGACGCCCGGCAACCTGCGCCGCGCGCTGGTCGAGCGCGGGCTCGCCAGCCCGCGGCGCGTCGACGACCTGCTCGCCCGCTTCCGCCAAGCCGGCTACGTCGAGCCCGCTCCCTCGCCCGCGGACCGGCGCATCAGCCTGCTCGTGCCGACCAGCCAGATCCTCGCGCACGACCGCGACCACCTCGCCGCCTACCACCTTTTCCTCCACGATCTCTTCCCCGAGCGCGGCCATGGGTGGGCGCTGCGCCGGGACGAGGCCGCCCATCGGGCCATCCGCCGCGCCGCGATCCGCGACCTGTCGCGGGCGCTTTCCGTGCTGGGGCACGCGGCGCTGCGATTGTTCCTGGCGCGCGATGCTGGCTACCTCGCTTTGCTGCTAGTAATGCGGGCGCAGCTCGCGGGCGAGGGCGGGCCGACCTGGACCGCCATGGCGGACACGTTGGGCGTGTCCCGCTCCCACCTGCGCAGCCTGTTCGCCGAGGCGGAGGCGGCGGGCTACGCGCGCCTGCTCCCCGATCGCGGGCGCCCTGTCGAGATCCTGCCCCCGCTGTGGGACGCCTACGACCGCTTCCTGGCCGACATGCAGGCGGGCCAGGACGCCATCGCCCAGGCCGCCTTCGCCGAACAAGGTTGAGCCGCAGGAATGGAAGTCCGATCAACGCAAAAATAGCCATTTGCCCGGTATCGGGAATGTGCAACTCCCCCGCTGACGCAACAAACGCGGGCACGTGATGCGAGCCTCCGCCATCAAACGGAAACGGCCACCGGGCACGGCGCATCCGCCCCTCCTGCGGTGACGCTGCGTCAGCCGGGATGGGCGGGTCCCGCGCCGTTGGCCATCCAACCACTCCCTTGACGCCGGCGCGCGAGCCGCCGGCGAGACGATCGCCACCTCCGCGACGACGGCGGCACCGTTAGTGCTGCGGCCGGCGCACGCGTGTTCTCGATTGGAATGAGCTGCCTTGCCTGACACGGACCTGCTGACCTCCGTCCTGCGGCGACATGCGGAGGCCACCCCCGGCCGAGACGCGCTCGTTTTCCTGCGCTACGGCGCCAACGGTGAGCGCGACGAGACGCGGTTGACCTATGCGCAGCTCTTGGCAAAGGCGTCGGCTTTGGCAGCCATCCTGCAGCGCGCGACGCCGAAGGGTTCGCGCGCCCTGATCCTGGCGCCTCCCGGTCTCGATTACGTCGCCGCCTTCCTGGCGTGCCAGCTTGCCGCCGTGGTCGCGGTGCCCGCCTACCCGCCGCGCAACGCCAGGCACATGGCGCGGCTGAACGCGATCGCCGCGGATTGCGCGGCGTCCGTCGTGCTGACGACATCCGACCTCGAACCCAAGCTCCGCGACTGGGCCGGTCCGAGCCTGCCCGGCATCATCCGCATCGAGTGCACGGCGGGCGTGGAGGCGGAGGGATGGCAGCGCCCCGCCATCGAGGCCGAGGACCTGTCCTTCCTCCAGTACACGTCGGGAACCACCGGTGACCCTAAGGGCGTGATGGTGGCCCACGCCAACCTCCTGGCGAACTGGCGCGGCTGCGCGCGCGGCAGGTACACAGCCGACGACGTGCTGGTGAGCTGGCTGCCGCCCTACCACGACTTCGGGCTCGTCGGCGGCATCCTCCAGCCCCTCTTCGGCGGCTTCCTCCACGTGTCCATGGCGCCCGCCTCCTTCGTGCAGGAGCCGGCCCGCTGGCTGCAGGCGGCGTCGGACTTCGGCGCCACTACCCTGATGGGACCGAACTTCGCTTTCGAGATGTGCTGCGCGCTCCCCGACGCGGCGTTCCGCACCCTCGACCTCGCCAAGCTGCGCCTGGTGGTGGTCGGCGGCGAGCCGGTCAGGGCCGGGACCATGGAGCGCTTCGCCGAGCGTTTCGCGCGCGCGGGCTTCGACGCGCGAGCGCTGACGCCGGGGTGGGGCCTCGCCGAGTCGACGCTCCAGGTGACCTTCGCCTTCGACGGCGAGCCGCCCCGCGTGCGTGCGCTTCGTGCCGCCGACGAGGGCGGCTTCGGGCGCCTCCGTAAGGCGGAGACGCCGGGCGACGCGCTGCACCTCGTCTCCAACGGCGCCCCCATCGCGGGCCACGACCTGCGCATCGTCGAGCCCTCGACGGGTCGCCAGGCCGCTGGAGGCCAGGTCGGCGAGGTGTGGGTCGCCGGTCCCACGATCACGCGCGGCTACTGGGGGCGGCCCGACCTCACCGCCGCAACCTTCGCGGCGAGGCTCGGCGACGATCCGGACGCCGGCCCTTTCCTGCGCACCGGCGACCTCGGCGCGCTGGCGGACGGCGACCTGTACCTCCTGGGACGCCTCAAGGAGCTGGTGATCGTCCGCGGCCGCAACATCTACCCGCAGGACGCCGAGGCCGCGGTGGCGGCAAGCCATGCCGACCTCGGGATGGACAGCACGATCGTGTTCGGGATCGACGACGGCGCCGAGGAGCGCCTCGTCGTGGTGCAGGAGGTGAAGCGGAGCGCGCTGCGCACGCTCGACGCGGCCGCGGTGCTCACCGCGATCCGCGGGGCGATCGTGGTCGCCTTCGAGGTCGACCCGAGCGCCATCGTGCTCGTCCGCCCGGCGACGCTACCGCGGACGACGAGCGGCAAGCTGCAGCGGCTGAGGACGCGCGCCCTGTTCCGATCGGGCGAACTCGCCGTCGTCGCGGAATGGAACGCGCCGAAGCCGGCCGAGGCGGATGCCGGCAGCGGCGGGGCAGTCAACCTGCTCGTTGAGGCGATCGAGGCAGCAGCGCCGGCTCGGCGGCCGGCGCTGCTG
>CALMGA010000470.1:3998-4404 GCA_937863205.1 uncultured Beijerinckiaceae bacterium
GGCCTGCCACCGTCGGGGTGGGGGGTTGGTGGGCCCCGGCGCGGGGGGGGGGGCGGGGGGGGGGGCGCCGCTACCTGTCCTAGCGCATCCGCGATCAGTTCGGGATCGCGGTCGATCCCGAGGACACGACGGGCTTCGCCTCGCTGGGGATCGACTCGCTGCAGGCGGTGCGCTTCACAGCCCTGCTGAACGACGAGCTACGCTTGACGCCTCCGCTGCCGGACACCGTTCTCTTCGACCAACCGAACCTAGCTTCGCTTACCTCGCTGCTGGCCGACCGGCTCGGCTGGAGCGGATCACCGTCGGACGAGGCGCATCCCGCTCCGGCATCACCGTCTCCGAGCTCGCCAATTGCGCTTATTGGGATGGCGTCGCGTTTTCCTGGTGGCGGGGGCGTTGCGGGCTA
>CALMGA010000471.1 GCA_937863205.1 uncultured Beijerinckiaceae bacterium
GTTCAGTACGGTCTCGATCACCTGTCCGCCGCGCATCAGCGACAGGCGCCAGTAGTCGTGCTGGCCGGCGACCGCCGCCGCGCGGGCGCCGCGCTCGCGCAGGCTGGCGCCACCATGGCTCGCGGCGGCAGGGATAGGGCTGCCAGCCGAGAGCATCGGGTCGAGTGCGCCCATCAGGCGGCCTCGATGGCGTGGTGGGCGCCGAGTTCGGCGAGGCAGCCGGCAATGGCGTCGACGCTGCTGAAGCTGCGGCGGTTCAGCATGGATTCGGGGAACTCCACATCGAAGCGGTCCTCGATAGCCAGCATGAGCTGCACGGCCGCGAAGGAGGTCAGTCCGGCGGCGTAAAGATCGTCGCCGTCGCGCAGCCTGTCGACGCCGACCGGCAAGCGGCCGTGGTCCGCGATCAACTCACGAATAATTCCAAGCATGTCGTAATGCCTCCCTGGTGCCTATAAGGCCGCAGGACGGCTCGACCCGCAAGTCGAGTTGCTTGTCATACGCAATGTTTAGCGGTTCTTGGTTGCGAAAAGGGGAAAGCATCGCAATGCAGAAGGTTAATGGCATTAACTATAGAGAGATAGGGTGAGTGGCGGATACCACGACGCGCGCCGAAGTTCCCGGCGACCGTGAGAGCGGATTCGATGCCGGTGTGGCGCTGTCGCCTGGAGGTTGGCGCGCGGGACGAGCATGCCCGTCCACGTGTGGCTCACGCCATGTCGAGACGCGGACGTGATCCGTCCTGAGCGCCCTGTCAAAGGCCCGGGTTGCGGCTCAGTCCACCGCGAAGTCGAAGTAGCGGGCGCTGATCCGCGCGAAGGTGCCATCGGCCATGGATTGCACCAGCGCCTTGTCGAAGGCGATCTTCAGCGCGACGTCCTCCCTGCGCAGTCCGATGCCGATGCCGTCGCCGAAATAAGCGGGATAGCGTGGGACGTCGGCGAGGATGCGGCAGCAGGCGGCATCGCGCCGGGTCTTGAGAAAGGTTGCGATCGCGTCCTTGTCGCCTAGGGCGGCATCGATGCGGCCGGCTTCCAGGTCGAGGATGGCGTCCGACAACGAGCCGTAGCGCCGCGCCTGCGTCGAGGGAAACACTTCTTTCAGGAAGGTCTGGTGCGTTCCGCCCTGCTCGACCCCGACGCTTCGTCCGGCGAGGATTTGCGGTGTGCCGGCCGTGAGATCGCTCGACCTGCGCACGAGAAAGGCCGACGGCATCCGCAGGTAGGGCGCGGAAAAGGCGATCTGCTCCTGCCGCTCGGGTGTGATTTCCATCGCCGCCATGATCGCATCGGAACGGTGGGCGACGAGGGAGGGGATCAGCGAGTCCCAGTCCTGCGCGACGAAGGAGCAACTCGTCGCCATGCGCCGGCAAAGGTCCTGGCCGAGGTCAATCTCGAAGCCGGCGAGCTTGTCGCCGTCGAGGTAATTGTAGGGAGGGCGCGCACCTTCGCTGGCGATGGTGAGGTGCCCGGGGATGCCATGCGCGCCGATGCCCCTCGCGGCGGCATCATAGGTATCGAACGTGGCGCCGCCGCCGTCCATGGAGGGTACGAGGCACGAAGCCGCGATGCCGATGACCGCCGCGCACAGTGTTGCCGCGCCTCGACAGCGCAGCCTTCCGACAATCAGAACGGCTCTCTCCCCAGCATCATTCCCGCGGACCTTGCCGAATTCAACGGGACCGCGCAACCTCGCGACATCGCCGTGCCCGGTCCGGGACTCGCCGTCGGTCGCGGGCGACCTCCCGATGCTGCATCTGCCGCCCGGCAACCCCATATGTGGGAAACCGGCGCAATTTGTGGGCGCAAGAGGGAACAGGGCGGTATGGTCGGCGAAAATGACGTGCTCGACGCGCTTGCGACGATTGCCGGGCCGGACGGGCGATCGGCGGTGTCGCGCTCGAACGGCATCGCTGGCCTGACCATCCGCAACGACAAGGTCTATCTCGCGCTGACCGGCAATCCGCGTCTTGCAGAGGCGATGGAGACGATGCGCCGTGAAGCGGAGCTTGCCATCAAGGCGATTCCCGGCGTCGCCGGAGCCGTGGTCAGCCTGACGGCCGAACGATCGGCGGCGAAGACGTCCGGACACACCCAAGCCGGTCATTCGCACGCGGCGACATCTCATGGCGGACCGGCACCGCGCGCTGCGCCGCCGCGCAACATCGCGATCCCCGGTATCGAGCGCATCATCGCCGTTGCCTCGGGAAAGGGAGGCGTCGGCAAATCGACGACCGCCGTCAACCTCGCCCTTTCGCTCGCCGCCACCGGCTGGCGCATCGGCATTCTTGACGCCGACATCTACGGTCCCTCGCTGCCGCGCCTGCTCGGCCTCGACGCCAAGCCGGAGGTGGAAGGCAAGATGCTGAAGCCGCTGCACGCCTTCGGCATCAAGGCGATGTCGATCGGCTTCCTGGTTCCCGAGCGCGAGGCGATGATCTGGCGGGGGCCGATGGTGATGTCGGCGATCAACCAGCTGCTGCGTGAAGTCGAGTGGGGCGAGCTGGACTGCCTCGTCGTCGACATGCCGCCCGGCACCGGCGATGCACAGCTCACCCTCGCGCAGGGCGTTCCGCTGGCCGGCGCAGTGATCGTTTCGACCCCTCAGGATCTCGCCTTGATCGATGCCCGGCGCGGCGTCGCGATGTTCGAGAAGACCGGCGTGCCCATTCTCGGGCTCGTCGAGAACATGAGCACCTTCATCTGCCCGCACTGCGGTGGTCGCTCGGACATCTTTGCCCACGGCGGCGCGCGCCACGAAGCCGCAAACCTCGGCGTTCCCTTTCTCGGCGAGGTGCCGTTGGTACTGTCCATCCGCGAACAGTCCGATGCTGGCCGGCCGCCCGCGGCGACGGCGCCGGGGAGCGAGCCCGGCAAGGTGTACCGCGCGATCGCGGACCAGGTCCGAACCGGGCTGGAAGCCACCCGCCGCCGTGCGGCACCGCGCATCTCCATCGAATAACCCGGCGATCGGTGCCGGTCGCGACGCCTCGTTAGAGCATCGGAGCGAAAAGTGCGAAGCGGTTGCGGATTAATCCGATGCGGCACAGCAAGTTAGAGCATCGGACCGAAAAGTGCGCAGCGGTTTTCGGATAAATCCGATGCGACACAATAGGTTAGAGTATCGGACCGGACCTGTTCAGGGTCCGATGCTCTAGCGAAGCCGCCGCGCAACCCGGCGCCTGCGTTTGAGCACGGTCAGGCTGATGCTCGCGGCCGTTGCCCCGATCAGGCCGAGGCCGGCCGGACTTCCGGCGAAGTCCCAGTAGCTCAGGAGCCACGTCGGCGTGCGCGCGCGCGTGGCTGCCGCCGCCTCGCCCGCGAGGCGTTTCGGTGTCAGATTGTCCTTCAACTGTTCCAGCGTCGCGCTCAGTTCGGCGCGCGCCTTCTCGGCATGCTTCTCAGCTTCGGCAGCGGTCGACACCGTCTTGCTCATCGCGCGCCCCTCACGATCTCGGTTGTCTGCTGAACCTGACGGATGGTCCGATCCGGCTTCAGCTTGGCGGCGGACAGGTTGCGTGCGGCGAGCACGATGGTGATGAGGGCGATGAACGCGACCACACCGCCCACGGCGAGGCTGGCCTGCCAGTCCGTCCAATGCAGCAGGTGGGCCAGCAGGCCGACGAGACCGGTGAGCAAGAAGATCAAGGCGACGATGACGAAGATCGCGGCAACGACCAAGCTGACGATCGAGACCACAAGCTTCGTCAGCTTCTCGGTCGCTTCGAGGCGCGCCAGTTGCAGTTCGGCGGAGACCAAGCCGGACGCCTGCCGGATGGCGTCCCCAATCAACGTCGGTGTGGAAGGTCGATCGTCAGCCATTGCGCATCCCCGGAGCTTCCCGCGTTGAACAACGCTGATAAAGCCGAGGTTGCGCTGGCTCGCGACAAGTTTCGTCGGAACCAAGCTTTTTGCCGAGGCAACTCCGCGAAGGATCAGGCGAAGGTTGCCGACGTCAGTGCGCGCCGACGACCACGTCACCGCCGACGCGGGCCCAGATCCGCTTCTTGACGAAGAACAGCAGCACGGAGAACAGGGTCAGGAAGCTCACGACCAGCAGACCCATCGCCTTGCGTTGCTGCAGCTTCGGCTCGGCTGCCCACATCAGGAAGGCTGAAACGTCCTTGGCATATTGGTCGAGGGTCTGCGGCGAGCCGTCCTTGTATTCGATCTGCCCGTCGCTGAGCGGCTTCGGCATCGCGATCGCATGATTGGGCATGTAGATGTTGTATTTGGGGTTGTCCGGATCGGTGTAGCCGTTCAGCACCGCGTGAATGTAGGTCGGACCCTCGGTTTCCTCGGATTGTGTAAAGAAGTCGAAGATGAAGGCTGGGAACCCCCGCTCCCACCCGCGCGCCTTGGCAAGCACGGACATGTCGGGCGGCGCCTTGCCATAGGCGGCGGCAGCCGCCTCCGGATTGGGGAAGGGTGAAGGAAAATAGTCAGCCGGCCGGCCCGGCCGCTTGTACATCTCGCCCTTGTCGTTTGGACCGTCGTCGACCTGATAGCTCGCGGCCAGCGTCTTGATCTGCCCCTCGCTGTAGCCGAGGCCGCCGGGTCCGCCGAGATTGCGGAACGCGACCAGCTTCATCGAATGGCAATTCGAGCAAACCTCCTTGTACACCTGATATCCGCGCTGCAATTGCGCGGTGTCGTAATGCCCGAACAGGCCGCCGAAGCTCCACGAGACGGGCGGCGGAACTTCCGGCTCGTTGCCGTTGGCAGCCTGAACCTGCTTGGCATCGTCGGCCCGCGTGTCCTTCGTGCTCGCGTTGGGAGCCTGACCTGCCGGTGTCCCTGCGGTGGAAACATCGGGCGAAGGCGCTTTGTCCGCGGCATAGGCAGAAGAGCCGATGCTTGGCGCGGCCAGGAGGAGACAGAGCGCAACCGCACCCGCCGAGCAGCGGAGAAAACGGCGGATCACCGCCTCGACCCCGAGCATGATCCTAACCCTCGGTGCTGGGCGATGACGCCGTGCGCGCTGACATGGCTACGGCGGAGCCGCCGACCCCAAGCGGGCCGAGCACGGCATCGGAGATCGAGGCCGGCAACGGACGCGGTGTTTCGAAGAAGCCGAGCAGAGGCAGGATCACTACGAGGTGGAAGAAGTACCAGAAGGTAAAGATGCGGCCGAGCAGGATGTACGATCCCTGCGGCGGCTGCGAGCCGATGTAGCCGAGCAGGATGGCGTTGACCACGAACAGCCAGAAGAACACCTTGTACGCCGGGCGGTAATTGGCCGAACGGATGCGCGACGTGTCGAGCCAGGGCAGAAACGCGAGGAGAACGATGGCCATGAACATGGCAACCACGCCCATCAGCTTGCTCGGGATGGAGCGCAGGATCGCGTAGAAGGGAAGGTAATACCATTCCGGCACGATGTGTTGCGGCGTCACCAGGGCGTTGGCCTCGATGTAGTTGTCGGCATGGTTGAGGTAGTTCGGGACGAAGAACACCACCCAGGCATAGAGCACCAGGAAGCAGGACAGGGCGAACCCGTCCTTGACCGTGAAGTAGGGATGGAAGGGCAGGGTGTCCTTGGCCGACTTCTTCTCGATGCCCGAGGGATTGTTGGAGCCGGGGACGTGCAAAGCCCAGATGTGCAGCACCACCACGCCGGCGATCATGAACGGCAGGAGGTAGTGCAGGGCGAAGAACCGGTTGAGTGTGGCATTGTCCACCGCGAAGCCGCCCCACAGCAGATGGGTGACGAAATCGCCGATGAAGGGGACGGCGCCGAACAGGCTGGTGATCACGGTGGCGCCCCAGAAGCTCATCTGCCCCCAAGGCAGCACGTAGCCCATGAAACCGGTTGCCATCATCAACAGGTAGATGACGATGCCCAGCAGCCACAGCACCTCGCGAGGCGCTTTGTACGAGCCGTAGTACATGCCGCGGAAGATGTGAACGTAGACGGCGAAGAAGAACATCGAGGCGCCGTTTGCGTGCACGTAGCGCAGCAGCCAGCCGTAGTTCACGTCGCGCATGATGTGCTCGACCGAG
>CALMGA010000472.1:0-7301 GCA_937863205.1 uncultured Beijerinckiaceae bacterium
GCCGCCACGCACAAGACCGGCCTCGTCCACGACTGGCTGGTCAAGCGCCCGCGCTGGCACCTGCACGTCACGCCCACCAGCGCGTCCTGGCTCAACATGGTGGGAGGGCTGGTTCGCCCTGCTCAGCCGTCGGCAACTGCAGCGGGCGGCCTTCGAAGCACGGACGAGCTTGAAGGCGCAATCCACGCCTACATCGAGCGCCCAACGCCGACCCGAAGCCGTTCGCCTGGACCAAGCCCGCCGATGCCGTTCTGGCCAGCATCAGCCGCTTCTGTCAGCGAACTTCGGCCTCACACCACTAATTGAGGTTGCCATGTCGTGACCACGCGCCGGGTGCTGTCACCGGAGCCCTGCACCGGAGCGGCCGAGCGTGGGGCCTCCCTGGCCCTGTCCGACGTCGGCGGCGCCGCCGCCTCGCTGGCCGGCGAGGCCGTGGATGCCTTGCTCTGCACGGTCTCGGGCTTCTCGACCTCGTTCGGCTTCTCGACCGGCTTCTCCGACACGAGGCGATCGGGGTCATCGGTGTCGGTCGGCTTGGCGACCGACAGCGTCTTTTCCTCGACCTTGGCCTGCTGCTCCGGCCGTACCGCGTCCTCGGCGAGCAGGCCGGGCGGCAGATCGCTCGTTTCCGCATGCGGGGCCGTCATCTCCAGGCCGATCTCGATGGCCGGGGCGCCCATCGCGGCCTCCGTGTCCTCGGCCTTGGCATAGGCTAGCGCCGCCGCGGCACCGTGGAGCAGAAAGGCGCAACGCCAAGCCTTCGGATGCGGCAAGCAAAGGCGCTTCGACCTCGCGGGTTCCGTTGATGGCAGGCTCGCACCAGTTCTTCCCCTCCAGTTCTTCCCCTAAAGTCTCGGATGCCTGCGCGTCTCATCACAAAGTAGGTTGCTTCGCGGTTGCCACGACCATGGGAGGACTGTGATGCGCTTGGCCGTGCACTTCACCGCTTACTGTAAGCCATTGGCACAAACCCTTACCGACTCTTGGCCGACATATTCGACCTGTTTGCTGATCTGCGCGACTGCAGCAGTAATCGTGGCAGCAACGATCATGAACCCTGAAACAACGGCGATCTATGACGCCGCCTCGGCGATCATCGCGCCCTGAACCTTCGTTTCCTGATCCGGCGACTCGCACCGCCAGGCATTTTCCCGAACCGGACGTGGGATCCGGTCGGATGCTCCAAGGTGCTGAATGACATCGGATACGTCCGCAAACGGCGGCTCGCCTTCCCTTGCGAAACGTTAGGCTCCCGCACGCGACGTCCCGCACTGGGCGATGCCACATCGGCGGTGCGCGCGTTCAGGGTGCCAAGGCTACGGGCGGCGCGGATGCGTTGCCACTTGTAGGACCGGCTCCACCGCGCCGACGCTCCTTCCCCGCTAGGCGAGGGCGGACATGCCAGGGCATGCGCCGCTTGCCTGCGTCAGCGCACCATTGGTCAGCCGCCGTGGTTTTCGTGATAATCCTGGTGCGGGTGTTCGGGCGCATGCGGCTCGCCGATCGTCTCGGTGCCGGCCTGTTCGGGTCGGGTCAGGGCGAGCCGGTTGTTCTTCAAAGCCGACAGCTTGGCTCCGAGATCCGCGATCGCCGTTGTTTCAACGAGCGGGCCGTCGTTGCCAAGGACGGCTTTCCTGACCTCTTCGAGCTTCCTGTCCATCGATCCATGCAGCTCTTTGCTCAAGCCTTCGAGCTTGGCTTCAAGGTTGGTGCTCAGCGCCTGAAGCGTTTCGCCGATCGCGATGACATGCTCGGTGAGTTCGATGGCATGCTTGGCAACGGCATCGATGTCGTCCTTGGCCTTCTGAAGATTGTACATGAAGCCTCCCCGAGCAGCGTGCCCAAATCGCTGCCGACCTCTTGGTTCTACCATCTAATTGGTTCGAGCCGCTTGCAGAAGGTCTGACAGCATCCTCGGCCGTAAAGCCGGCACCGTTCGTCGGAAGGAGGGCTTGCCGGTCCGGCGGTCGGAACGTCATCCGCCAGAGCGCGCCGACCGTCCCGCATGCTCCCGCACACCCGTTCCCGGATGTTCCCCGCCCGATCAGCCTTGCGAAAGTGCGAGCAGGTCTTGTCGCCCGCAACGTCGCGGGTTGCGCTTCGCCATCGATGGCAAGTGCATGGCAGGCAGCCGCCCACGGCGCGGCTTTCGTCTCGGAACGGCCTTATCGCGCCCCACATCCTCGCCTTACCGAGGTGCCGGCAAGGAGGTCGTACTGAGGGCAGCGCCGACATCGTTCCTGTTCATCGTGCTGATGAGCCTTCTCGGCGCCATGTCCGCGCTTGGCACCGATATGGCGCTCGCCGCGGTGGAGCCGATGGCGCGCGACCTCAAGGTGACGCCCGGCGCGGTCGGCCTGTCGCTGTCGGCCTTCATGGTCTCCTTCGCGCTGGCGCCGCTCGCCTACGGGCCGATCTCCGACCGCTTCGGGCGGCGGCCGGTCGCGCTTGCCGCCTGCCTCGTTTACGTCGTGGGCGGGCTCGGCTGCGTCATGGCGCCGAACCTGCCGGTGCTGCTCGCATGCCGCTTCGTCCAGGGCGTCGGCGGCGGGGCCCGCCCGCTCGGCCTTGCCATCATCGGCGATCATTTCCGGGGCGCCGCCGCCCGCGAGAAGATGTCCTACGTGTCGGCGCTCGGCATGCTGGCACCGCTGCTCGCGCCCTCGATGGGGGCGCTCCTGATGGCGGCCGGCAGCTGGCGCCTGATCTACGTGTTCCTCACGGCAACGGGCGCGCTGGCGCTTTGGCTCGCCTGGGCGCGACTGGGCGAGTCGTTGCCGGCCGAGCGGCGCATAACGATGGCGCCGCGCGCCATCGCCGCCAACTACGCGGTCGTGTTCCGCAGCCGCCGGTCGCTGCCCTTCGCCGTGATCGCCATGGCCATGTTCGGCGTCATCTTCGGCTACGTGTCGGGCTCGCCCTACGTGATGATCGGCGCGTTCCACCTCACGCCGTCCGCCTACGGCTTCACCTTCATGCTGAACTCGGCCGGCCTGCTCGTCGGCAGCCTCGCCAATGCGCGGCTCAACCGGCGCGGCATCGCCCCGCAGATCCTGCTGCTCGCCGGGCTCGCACTGGTGGTCGCGAACACGCTGGCGCTGGTCGCGATCACCCTCGTCGGCCGGTTTCACCCCGCTTTGGCCGGTTCAAGCGTGAAACTGTTCCTGCCCTTCCTGTTCGGCTGCATGGTCGGCTGCTCGGTGGCCAACACCAATGCGATCCAGCTCGCCATCGAGCCGCATCTGGCGATCGCCGGCACGGCCAGCGCGGCGGTGGTGTCGGCTCAGCTCGCCGTGGGCGCGCTTGCCGGTTACGGCGTTGCCGCGTTCTACGATGGCCGAACCGCGCTCTCCACGGTGGTGACGATCGCCGCGGCCGGCCTGTTGGGACTGGCGGCCTTCCTGCTGCGGACGCGCGAGGACGGCTCGCGCGGGGAATCATTCGGGAACGACCCGGTTCCGGTCTCGGCGCGGCGGACCTGACGCGTCGGAGCCCGCGCTATTAATAAATTGGGCGAGATCGCGGCAGTCGGATGAACTCATTGCCAAGTCGTTGCGTTCTCAAGACATCCGCAATTCGTGCAAGCCGAGGCTGCGTCGTATGAAGTGGGTTGCGATCAATACGCTCGGGGCCATGGTGTGGTTGCTGGGCGTCTTCTATGCCAGGGGACCGCAGTCCGGGATCTTCGCCGGCGGTGGCCACCAGTTCTCCATCGGCTTGGCCTTCGGCGTCATCGGTCTGGCGATCCTGCTGTGGACCAACCTGCGGAGTACGACGTAGCGGGGCGTTACGAGACCTTCTTTGCGCGCGTGGGCCGCTTCGCGCCGCTGTGAACCTTGCTTTGGAGAACGCTTCCGATCTTTGACTGGGGAAGCGCCGGCGTCTTTTTCACCTTGGCAGGCTTTTCCGCCTTCTGCGTCGCCTCGGCCATCTCGGCCCTGCCGGTGGCCAGTTCGATCACGTGCCGGCGAGCCCCGGCCTCATCGCTCCCGGTCCTGGCATAGGCGCTGAGAGGATCGGCCTTCTTCACGAGCGCCCTCACGTCCGTTGGCGCCCAGTCGTCGAGGACCGCCGCAAGAACCTCCTCGCAGCTGGCTTCGCAGATGCGCCGCAGCAGTTCGGCCGTGATCGCCTTGTCCTTCAGCTGCTTCACCATTGCCTTGCGGGCGAAGTCGGATGCATCCGCCCGCACGGCGGGAAAGGCGTCGGGGTGGTTGGCGAGTGCGCGCAGCACCGCGCCGGCATCGAGACCTGCGGCCATCAGAGCAGTCCTTTGATCTTGGCGGCCAACGGCGCCAGCGTGCCGTCGATGATCTTCGCCGTGTACTTCTGCGTGTAGGTGAGGTCCCCGCCCTTGATCAGCGCCTCCGACAGGCCGGCCGACTGCGGCACCCTGGCCGCGATCAGCCTGTAGGGCGACTCCGGCTTCTGCGTCGCCTCGATCAGCTGCTGGGTGATCGAGTGATGCTGCCGGATATCCTGCGTGCGCGTCAGCAGGATGTGCGGGGCGCTTTTGGGCTTGCGCGACCGGCCGGACTTGCCGGCCCAGATGCTGCCGTGGAAGGCATCGAGGCCGTAGACCGAAAGGTAGTCGGGTATGGTGGGCACCATCACGAGATCGGCCATGCAGATCGCTGCCTCCGTCACCGGCGAGATACCCGGCGCGCAGTCGAAGATGATGAAATCGTAGTCCGTGGCGAGCGACTGGATCTCGTGGCTGAACAGGTGCCAGATCTTGCCATCGATCGCATTCATGCTGAGATCGCGGTTGGTCAACTCATAGAGCAGCTCGCGCTCCACGATTCGCAGTTCGGGGCCACACGGCAGCAGCGACAGGCCGAGCGGACGCCCCTTGTGCATCGGAGCGCTCACCTCCTCGCAGATGATGTCGCGGACGGCGGCCTTGTTTTGATGGATCAGCCGCGCCTCGAGGAAAGCTTCGAGGGTCTTGTCGCCGCAGATCAGCTGCCACAGCAGGCTGTCGCCGGCGATGCAGACCGAGGCGCTGGCCTGCGGATCGAGATCAACGACGAGGACCCTGGCATCGAGGTCGTCCGCCGCCAGGGTCTCGGCGAGGCTGACGACCGTGGTCGTCTTGCCGACCCCGCCCTTCATGTTGGCGACGGCGATGAACTTGCCGCGGCGTGCCGCCGTCGATCCGATCGCATCCCTCGTCACGGCTGTTCTCCCAAAATGCCCCACGGAGTGCAACCGATGGCCTGCAGGAGCCAGCAACCCGACCAAGGATAGGTTGCAAGGTCTCCGCAGCGCAATCGCTCGCCATCGCGGCGACGCTTTCCCCTTTCCGGCGCGTCCGAGTTGACACGCTCCCGCCCAGGCGTAAGGGTGCGGCTCGCATCGGTCTTCCGCTTCGCCGCGGAAGCCAAGAGGGAATGTGGTGCGGCCGGCACCTGCGCGCTCGCGTTTGCCCGGCCAAAGCCACGGCTGCCCCCGCAACTGTCAGCGGCTGCCGCGCACTTGAGGATCGCCACGCGCGGTCCCGCCACTGGGTCACACCGGGAAGGCGTCGCGCGGAGGAACCACCGCGAGCCAGGAAACCTGCCGCTGCGAGTCGTTCGATGGCCGGGCGGGGTGCCCCGAGTCCATGACGAGGCCGCGTTCTCGCGGCGCACGGCGGCTTGCCGCCCGTTTCCACACCCGCGCGGGTCCCTTGTGGGACCGATGGAACGGCCCTGACCGGCCAGCAGGTGGATGATGGCAGACGCATCCGTTGCATGGCAGGACGCCGCCCCCGAAACGGAACGACGGGGAACACGGCCAAGCAGCCTCGCCAGGGTGCCGGCGACGATCGTCACCGGCTTCCTCGGCGCCGGTAAGACCACGCTGATCCGCAACCTGCTGCGCACGGCCGGCGGACGCCGCCTCGCCCTTCTCGTCAACGAGTTCGGCGACGTCGGCATCGACGGCGCCATGCTGCGCGACTGCGGCGCCTGCCCCGACGACGCCATCATCGAGCTGGCCAACGGCTGCATCTGCTGCACCGTCGCCGACGACTTCCTCCCCGCCATCGAGCGCCTGCTGGCCCTCGATCCACCGCCAGAGCACATCGTCATCGAAACCTCCGGCCTCGCCCTGCCCAAGCCGCTGGTGAAGGCCTTCGACTGGCCCGACGTGCGCCGCAGGCTGACGGTGGACGGCGTGATCGCGGTGGTGGACGCCGCAGCCGTCGCAGCCGGCCGCTTCGCCGACGATCCCGCGGCCGTCGCCGCCCAGCGTGCCGCCGATCCCACCATCGATCACGACAACCCGCTGGAGGAGGTTTACGAGGACCAGCTCCTGTGCGCCGACCTCGTGGTGCTCAACAAGCTCGACCTCGTCGACGAGGCAGCGCGCGCCCGCGTCGAGGCGGAGATCCGCGCCACCGTGCCCCGCGCCGTCAAGGTCGTCGGCGCCAGCGAGGGCCGGATCGACGCCGCCCTTCTGCTCGGCCTCGATGCGCGCGCCGAGGACGACCTCGCCGCCCGCCCTTCGCACCACGATGCCGAGCCCGACCACGACCACGACGATTTCGACAGCTTCGTCATCTCCCTCGCCCCCGTGGTCGAACCCGAAGCCCTGCTGCGGCGGCTGGCGGGCATCGCCGCCGTCCACGACGTGCTCCGCATCAAGGGCTTCGTCGCCGTCGCCGGCAAGCCGCTGCGCCTGCTCGTGCAGGGCGTCGGCGCCCGCTTCGCCGGCAGCTTCGACCGGCCCTGGAGACCCGGCGAGGCGCGCGAGGGCCAGCTGGTGGTGATCGGGCAAAAGGGGCTCGACGCAGCCGCCATCCGCGCCGCGCTGGCCTCCGATGTCACCGAATCCGGCGCGAGCTGATGCACCTGCTGCGCACCGAGAGCCGCGATCTGGAGGTGGCGGAAGGTGCCGTCGACCTCGGCCAAAGCCCCGGCGAGATCGTCGTGCTGTCCTTTTCCGACAGCGACCTCGGCGCGCTCGCCGCCGCGGTCGAAGCCGCCGATGACCAGCGCGGCGACCGGCTGCGCCTTGCCAGCCTGGCGCAGCTCAAGCACCCTTATTCGGTGGATCTCTACGCCGAGCGCGTGATCGGCCGCGCCCGCTTCGTGCTGGTCCGCCTGCTCGGCGGCCTCGATTATTGGCGATACGGCGTGGACGAATGCGCCCGCATCGCGCGAAGCAACGGCATCGCCCTGGCACTGGTGCCGGGCGACGCGCGCGAAGACCCCCGGCTCGACGCTGCCTCCACCCTGCCCGTTCCCGAGCTTCGCCGGATCTGGCGCTGGTTCAGCTGCGGCGGCAGCGGCAACATCGGCTCGCTGCTCGGCTGG
>CALMGA010000472.1:7311-10300 GCA_937863205.1 uncultured Beijerinckiaceae bacterium
CTCGGCTGGATCGACAGCCGCCTCGGCCGCCCTTCGCCCTGGACGGAACCGGTCGCCGTGCCTCCGGCCGGCCGCTACGTCGCCGCCTGCCGCGCCTCCCCCGCCCGCGATGGGACGAAGGATGAGGCGAAGGGTTTGGCCGTCATCACATTTTACCGAGCCATGGTGCTGGCCGGCGATTGCGCGCCGATTACGGCGCTCGCCGACGCCCTCGCCGCGCGCGGCCTCGCCGTCACCGCCCTTTACGCGACCAGCCTCAAGGACCCGCAAGCCGCCGCCATCCTCGCCGCGCAGCTCGACGCGTTGCGCCCGGACGTGATCGTCAACACCACCGCCTTCTCCGGGCGCGGGCAGGAGGCGTCGGGTGAAACGCCGAGCGTGCTCGACCGGGCCGATTGTCCCGTGCTGCAGGCGATCCTTGCCGGCGCGAGCGAGGCGGCGTGGCGGGCCAACCCGCGCGGCCTCGGCCCGGCCGACCTCGCGATGAACGTGGTTCTGCCGGAAATGGACGGCCGTCTTGTGACGGTGGCGATCTCGGCCAAGGCCGAGCTGCCGCGCTCGCCCGCGACCGAGTTCACCCGCCTCGTCCACCGCCCCCTGCCCGGACGCATCGCCTTCGCCGCCGATCTCGCCGCCGCCTGGGTCGCGCTGCGCCGCACCTCGCCGGCCGACCGCCGGCTGGCCATGGTACTGTCCGATTATCCCGGACGCGGCGGGCGTGAAGGCTACGCCCTCGGCCTGGACACGCCGGCCTCCGTGATGGCCATCTGCGAGGATCTGCGCGCCGCCGGCTACCGCATCGGCACGCTGCCGGACCGGCTGATCGACGCTTTGACGTGCTCCAACGCGCTGCGGTGTGGGGCAAAAGAGGACGAGCCGAGCCTGCCGCTGGCCGCCTATCGCGCCCTGCTCGCAAACCTGCCGCCATCCTTCCTCGACGCCCTGCACGCGCAGTGGGGCGACCCGTCCGGCGATCCCGCCCTGAACGGGGATGCCTTCCCCATCCGCGTGCTGCGCGCCGGCAACCTCGTGCTCGCCCTGCAGCCGGACCGCGGCAGGCGCGCCGATCGCAAGGGCGAGTACCACGACGGGGGCCGCCCGCCCTGCCATGCCTACGTCGCCTTCCACCTCTGGCTGCGGCACCGCTGGCGGCCGCACGCCGTGATCCACTGCGGCACTCACGGCACGCTGGAATGGCTGCCGGGCAAGCCGGTGGCGCTCGACGAGTCCTGCGCGCCCGAGGTACTGCTCGGACCGACGCCGCTGATCTATCCCTTCATCGTCAACAATCCCGGCGAAGCGGCGCAGGCCAAGCGGCGCACGGCGGCGGTGACGATCGGGCACCGGACGCCGCCCCTCATGGAGGCGGGTTCGCTTGAGGGCGACGCGCAATCGGCCAGCGCCGAACTGGAAGCCTTGTTCGACGAATATGCCGCCGCCGAAGCGCTCGACCCCAGGCGGGCGGCGCTGATCGGGTGCACGCTGATCGAGCGCGCCGGCGAGACCGGCTTGGCGCGCGACGCCGGCGTCGACCTCGCGCAGGGCCGGTCGGCGCTCGCCGCCCTCGACGCGTGGCTGTGCGACATCAAGGAGATGCGCATCCGCGACGGCCTTCACATCTTTGCCCGCGGCGACGATCCCGCCTGCGCGAAGGCCGAGCGCGACGGGCTGCTCGCGGCGCTGGACGGTCGCTTCGTGCGCGGCGGCCCCGCCGGCGCTCCTTCGCGCGGTCGCAGCGACGTGCTGCCCACGGGCCGCAACCTGTACGGCACCGATCCGCGCGCGGTCCCCAGCCGCACCGCCGCCGCCATCGGCCGGCGGGCAGCCGACCTCGTGGCCGAACGCTACGCCCAGGATCACGGCGACTGGCCGCGCAGCCTCGTGCTCGACCTATGGGCCAGCGCCACCATGCGCACGGCCGGCGAGGATTTCGCGCAAGGGCTCGCCCACCTCGGCGTCGAGCCGCGATGGGACAACGCCAGTTCGCGCGTCAGCGGCTTCACCATCCTGCCCTACGCCAGCCTGCAGCGCCCGCGGGTCGACGTCACCTTGCGCATCTCCGGCCTGTTCCGCGACGTCTTCCCGGCCCAGGTCGCCCTGTTCGACCAAGCCGTGCGCGCCGTCGCCGCGCTGGACGAGGACGACGAGATCAACCCGCTCGCCGCCTCGCGCCGCAGGGGCAAGGGCGAGCCGCTGCGGGTGTTCGGCGCCGCCCCCGGCGTCTTCGGTCTCGGCTTGGGTCAGGCGCTCGATGCCGACCCGATGGCGGCGCGCGACGATCTCGGCCGCGCCTATCTCGCCGCCGGCTCGCACGCTTATGCCGGTCCCGACGCGGAGGGCTTCGCCGCCGCCGACGCCTTCGCGCAGCGGGTCGCGGCGGCCGACGCCTTCGTGCACGTCGGCGACATGGTCGAGGCCGACACCCTGGATGCGGCGGCCAGCGTCGAGGCCGAAGGCGGCTTCGCCGCCGCCGCGCGCGTGCTCGGTGCCGAACCGGCCCTGTACCACCTCGACTCCGGCTCGGCCGAGCGGCAGGTCGTGCGCACGCAGCGGGAAGAGATCGCCCGCATCGTGCGCGGACGCGCCGGAAATCCCCGCTGGATCGCCGGGCAGATGCGCCACGGCCATCGCGGCGCGGCCGAGATCGCCGACACCGTCGACAACCTTTACGCGATGGCCGTGCTGAGCGACGCGGTGACGAGCGGGCATTTCGACCTCGTCTTCGCCGTCACCTGCGGCGACGACGCCGTGCGCGCCTTTCTTCATGACAACAACCGCGACGCCGCGCGCGCCCTCGCCGGCCGCTTCCGCGATGCCGCCGTCCGCGGCCTGTGGTCGAGCCGGCGCAACTCCGATGCCGCCCTTCTCGCCGACATGCTGGCGACATGAGCGCGGACGCGCGCGCGGCGATGCGGAAAGGCTGGTGCCCCGGCGCGCTGCGCCCGATGGCGGCCCGCGACGGCCTGCTGGTCCGCCTGCGCCTGACCGG
>CALMGA010000473.1 GCA_937863205.1 uncultured Beijerinckiaceae bacterium
TGTGAAAGCCCAACCCTCCCGGTCAAATCAGCGGATGATCCCTGTCCACCTCCAGTGGCGCACTCCATCCGGCCGCCTGCGCGAGGGAACGGCAGCCAGCCAAGCTCGTCCAGGATGACGAGGTCGCAACGCGCCAATTGCGTGGCCAGCCGCCCCGCCTTGCCCGCGCGCGTCTCGGCCTCCAGCTGATTGACGAGATCGACGGCGTTGAAGAAACGCACTCGCGCCTCACGCTCGCGTACGCAGTTCGCGCCAATGGCGATGGCGAGAGGCGACTTGCCCGATCCCGTGCCCCCGATCAGCACGACGTTGCGGTTGTTGGCGAGGAACACGCCTTTGTGCAGCTCGCGCAGGGCGCCAGCATTCACGGGCGAGCTGGCGAGGTCGAATGCGGCCAGCGTCTTCATCGCGAGGACGTGGGCGTTGCCCACGCGATAGGCCGTGGCCCGACTGTCCACGTCGGCGAGCTGGGCGGCCAGCAACGCGCCCGCGACCGCTCGGGCCAGTGGTGACGCTTGGCGGCCGGGGTGAGCACCTCGTCATGAGCGGCGCGCATGCCGGGCAGCTTCAGCTTGACCATCATGGCGAGAACGGCGGGACACATCATCATGCCGTTGCCCTCGGCCGCAAGCTGTCATGGCGGGCGCAGTCGGCCTCGGGCAGCAGGCCCAAGGTCAACGAGGCTGGCGTCAGCACGGGCGGGGGCGGCTCTGGCTCGCGGCCAAGGGCGAGCGGGTCGAGTAGGGCATCTGCGCTGCGCAGGCGTGCGGCCAGCGCGTCGGCGCAGGTCGCCTCGACGAAGCAACGGTTGTGGTCGAAGCGCACCCAGAGAGGGGTTTGCGCCGTCGAGGGAGCCGCATGCCGACTTTCGCTGTGCGAGCGTCCTGGCTTCAGACGCAAGGGGAAACGTCCCTGCGTGCATCCAAATTGCTGTCAAGGATTTAGGTCGCAAAAGCGGGAACGCCTTGATTTCCAGAAATTGGCAAGCAATCGCAGTCTAGTCTTTGTCAGACCTTCGCGGACTAGGCTGTTCCAGCTGGACCCGCCGGCCCGCCAAAGTTGCTGAGTGCCAGCCGCCTACGACTCAGAAGCGATCTTGTTACTGCATGCTACCTTTTGCCCTTATCGGCCTCATCAGCGAGCGGATGCGCGCTGCCACCTCCTCGATCGCGAACGGCTTGGTCAGCACTGCCATCCCCGGCGCGAGGTGACCGTTGCCGACCACCGCGTTCTCGGCATAGCCGGTGATGAAGAGCACCTTGAGGTCGGGACGCTTCACCCGGCCCGCATCGGCCATCTGTCGCCCGTTCATCCCGCCGGGCAGGCCGACATCGGTGACGAGCAGGTCGATCCGCACATCCGATTGCAGGATGCGCAGCCCCGCCGCACTGTCGCCCGCCTCGATCGCCGCGTAACCCAGATCTTGCAAGATATCGGTGACAAGCATCCGCACGGTGGGCTCATCGTCCACCACCAGCACCGTCTCGCCCTGGTCGGATCGCGAGCGATCGCGCAACGTGACCGGCTCGTCGTCAGCGGCGACATCGCCAAAATGGCGCGGCAGGTAGATCGACACCGTCGTGCCCTGACCGACCTCGGAATAAACGCGGACCTGCCCGCCCGACTGCTGGGCGAAGCCGTAGATCATCGAAAGGCCGAGCCCGGTCCCCTCGCCGATCGGCTTCGTCGTGAAGAACGGCTCGAACACGCGGGCGATCACGTCGGGCGGCATGCCGGTGCCTGTGTCGCTGACCGACATCGTCGTGTATTGCCCTTCCGGCATGTCGAGTTGGCGGGCGGCGCGCTCGTCGAGCCGCTTGTTGCCGGTCTCGACGGTGATGCGACCGCCGTCCGGCATCGCGTCACGGGCGTTGATGCAGAGGTTCAGCAGCGCGTTCTCAAGCTGGCTCGGATCGACCAGCGCGGGCCACAGCCCCGAGGCGCCGACGAACTCGACCGGAATCGCCGGGCCAACGGTGCGCTGGATCAACTCCTGCATGCCGCTGCACAGGCGGTTCACGTCGGTCGGCCTGGGATCGAGCGTTTGCCGACGCGAGAAGGCGAGCAGGCGGTGGGTCAGAGCGGCAGCGCGCTTCGCGGCGCCCTGGGCCGCCGCCATGTAGCGATCGAGGTCGCCGAGCCGTCCCTGCCGTACGCGGAGTTGCATCAGCTCCAATGAGCCGGAGATGCCTGCCAGCAGGTTGTTGAAATCGTGCGCCAGGCCACCCGTAAGCTGGCCCACCGCCTCCATCTTCTGAGATTGCCTGAGAAGTTCCTCGGTTCTTTGGCGTTCCGCCATCTCGGCTTCGAGCTGCTGGGTCCGCTCGCCGACGCGCTCTTCGAGCGTGGCGTTCAGCGTGTTCAGAACGTTGTTCAGGCGATCGGAGTCCGAGAGTGCTTGTGCAAGCTTCTTTCGTGCGGTGTCGAGCGAGGCGGTCAGGCTTTCGGCCTGATCAAGAGCCTTCGCTGCCGTCGCCACGATTCCACTTGCGATGACAACGTCGTCCTCGGCTTGCAGCAGGCGAGTGACCAGGGAGAACCCGAGTGCTGCCAGATCGAGGACAACGTCTGCCGCGGCGCCGCCCAGCACCAACAGCACAGCCTTGCTGTGATCAGCGAAGGCGGCAAACGGCACCATTCGGTCCCGGACCGGAAAGGCAACGATGCCGGTCCATCGGGCGTCGTCGCTGAAACCTCGCCTGAGCAGGGATCGCCACGTCGGACCTCCCGGCAGGGTTTGTGGAAATCCGGGTGCGGGACGCAACGTGCCGAGGTCGCGGTCTCGGATCAATATCAGGACCGCCTCGACACCCCAGTCCGCCGCGCGTCGTGCCGCCGCCATGGCGCGCTCGGCCGGGTCAGCAAAATCGTTGAGAGGATCAGGTCGAAGCAGGGCCGGTGACATTGCAAAGCGTCAAGTCAGCCTCATGCCGGAAGGACGCAAACAACGGCGGTGCAGTTGTGGAAGCCATCGTACTGGCCTTCGGCGCGGCCGAACTGCCCCTGCGTGATGCAGCCGACCATTGGAAGGTCATGAAGTTGTGAGCGCACAGCTTCGAGCTCCATCGTGTATTGATCGCCGATGCGGATCTTTGTTGCCGCACAATCGAAAAACAGCGCCACTCCCGGTTTTTGGCCATTCAGCTTCGACAGCGCCGTCGCTGTGGCCTGCGTCGTGGCGTCCAGGCTTGCGCCCAAGGTGGTTCGCATGATCCGCACGCGGCTACCGACCGGCACCTCGCCGGCAAGATGCAATGCGCCATCCTTGTCGACCGTGAGCGGCATGCGGAGTTGGTAGCCGGCGGATGTCTCGATGCCCAGGATGTTGTGCAGGAAGAACGGCAACGGCGCATCGCGGTCGAAAGATTGGCCTTGATCCTCGGCATGTGCCTCGAAGGCTTCAACAGCGGGCATGCCGTCGAGACCGATCAATCGAAGTCCGTCGGCCTCGGTGACGCGCATCGCTTCCGCCGCAGGCTCCCAACCATGACCGACCCCGACGCCGATCGGATGTGTCGAAATGATCTCAAGTGCGACGGCGGCATTCACGAGCACCTCCGTGTTGTTGAACACAACGGTCCGCGAAAATGCAGCATTGTCGCCGGCGCCACCCCCGAAGAGCTGGTACTGCGTTTTGGTCGCGAGCATCAGCTCATGGATCAAGTCCGGCGCGTGACCGCTCAGCGCATCCGTCATCACGAGGGCCGCTCGATGAAGCGTCGATTCGTTCACGCCCTGGAACGTCGAGGCGATCTGGTTGGCGGCTTCCTTCGCCGAGATGTGCAGGTTACGTCCGACGCCGATGGCGAAGCGCACATCCCTGCTCTTCAAGGCCAGGGCGCAGGCTGTTCCTTCGCCCTGCACCGCATGGGTGAACTCACCAGCCGACGACGAACCGACGATCAGAGCGCCATCGCATTGGGCGGACAACGCTTCAAGCAAGGCTGCGTGATCATACGAAGGAGCGGCGAAAACAATGATCGCGTCAGGTGAACCGGACAGCTCTTTCAGCAGCTGCTGCCCGAGCGCCGTACCCGCTGCGGATGGATCCGCAAGATCGCTGAGGGCCGTCGCCTTTTCCATGCGTGTCTCCCGATACCGTCGCCGCCGAAGCGCTTGGATCATTCCGGCGTCCAAGCCCAATATGCTATATGGTTTGCTTCTTGCCGCTTGTCGAAATCCTCATTGACATCACGTCATGACTCCTCGGCGCTGCACGCCTGCCTCTACCTCCAAGCTTCGATAGTCGACCCTCCGCGCCCTGGTGTTCCCAACGACAGCTCGCGAAATCACGATCTCGATGCGCCTTCTTAAGGCACTGCGCCTCCTCGACCAACACCGCCTCGTTCTTCGCGCGATGAGTGAGACAGAAGCGCTGCGCATCGGCGAGGTCGCCGAGTGCACGAAGCTCGTATGGCCGGGGCGCCGAGCCCTGCCGGATCGCAACGACGAACGGCCGTCGATGGCTGCTTGAGCTTCGAGCCATTAGGTGTCGTCGCGCGCCTCCACCATCGCGATCCCGTCGAGCTGGTCGGGCGCGAAAACCCACCTGCAGCCTACAATCCCATGATCGTCCAAGTGATGGTCCCGCCGTAACGATCCCAGGCATCGCGATATCCGAGCGTCTTGGGTGCGGTGCTGTTCAACCCGTTCGGTGTCGTCCTGCGCGTCGATGCTGGCTCGACGGCGCGAGGTGTCGTGGTTCGAAATCCCTTTACGGGAAGATCCCGGAAAACAGCTTCATCTGACGCAACAACCATCCGCGTAAAGCTCGGACGTTTCGTCAACACTTTTGGACACCTGTGCTATTGACCGTCGTCAAACGTGCGATTTAATCTGCATGGCATAGACGAGACGGGCTCGACTCAAAGATCATCTCAGCAAACAGGGCGGATCGGAACTATCGCAGCAGTCTGCTCGCGGCGAGGCCGACCCTGCGCCTGCGGACTCCTTCAAGGGTGAGCATTCATGAAAATCGCGTACAGCCTGATGATCGTTGTCGGGTTCTTCGTAGCACCGACGACGTCATATGCCGGATGGGGTGCCATTGCCTGCGGCTCGAATGGTTCTGGAGGGTACTCAAGCTCGTGGGGATGGGCAAGTAGAAGCGAGGCCGAGAACTATGCGATGAAGCTGTGCTCTGGTAAGCGATACGATTGCGCGATCGCCCGCTGGGAGCACGATACGTGCACCTATGGCCCCCACGGATCTTGGGCCTGCAAATGAGTTTGCGAAGCGCAGATGCCCGTGCTGCCTCGAAGGGTGCCCTGAGCGGGTTCCTCGGATGCGGCCAAGCGCATGTTAACAGAAGACGCCTTGCCTGCGTGATCGCGATAGCTCGTTGGATTTGAGAGATAAGACGGCAGCGGCATTCCATCGACATGGATCGCCGAAGACATGAATCGCCGAACTTTTCCGATTGGTGGAGGCTTACACTGATGCATGCAAATGTCCTGAGGTCCATGGCAAGCGTTCTCCTTCTCAGTTGTTCGCTTTCAGCCCAAGCGAAGAGCGTGACGATGGGCGATATCACGGTCAATGTGCCCGATAGTTTTCAAGCCTCCGAGTCCAACAGGGGGATCGAGGTCGAGACGACCAACAAGGGCGTCATGGCTTGGTTTGAAACCTATAAAGGCAGCGAGGACGATGACCTTCGCAGTGAGCACGACAAGTACTGGAAGGAGAATGACGTCAGCTTGCCGAATGATCCCGTCCATGACGAGATAACCCAAACGGGAGGCGCCAAGCAGGAGTCGTTTGACTACAAGGATGCCACTTGGAAAGGCAAGCCGACCGTTCTGCGCTACATTCGCGTTGGCCCTCTCGGTCCTGAAGAAACGATGATCTTGGTTACGCTATGGGCATCACCGGATGCCTGGGACAAGCACAGTGGCGATATCTCGGGGATGCTCCAGACCCTCAACGTGACATACAAGAAATAGTCTTGATCCGAGTAATCGGTCATCCTCTGCCAAGGATGGAGGCGGACGACGGCCGGTCGGAGAGGCATGCCGATGCAAGTCGGATTGTCACCGAATAGTGGTGACATCGCTTATGCGCCCGTTTTGCGTCGATCGGATCATGTGAAACTTCGCGCTACCGGATCGGCCAAGTCGAGAGCGTGCGGGATGCGGTTTATGCTAAAACAACTCCGCTTGGCCATGGCGATGCTTCTGATGAACGTCGCCGCTCCGGCTCGCGCGGAGCCGGTCACGTTTCATGGCATCATGGTCGACAAGCCCGAGACCTGGACCGTGTCGGAAACGGACGGGGGCATGAAGCTGGTTTCAGCCGACGGCGCCGTTGACATCTGGTTCGAGGCTTACCTCAAAGGCGAGCATGCGGCGCTGGTCAACGAGTGGATCGCGTTCTGGCAGAAGAACGACGTCGCCTTCACTGGTGAGCCGACCGTTGGTTCCGGCGAGACCGGCGGCTTCACGGACAGTTTCAGGATCTATCGCAATGGCGGCGCGACCTGGAAAGGCGCGCCGACAGTGGTCGAGTTCACCGAGATCGGACCGGTCGGAGCGGATGGCGAGATGGTCCAGATGACGCTTTGAGCCACACCTGAAAGCCTGAAGGCTGCTGATGACGACGTGGCGCAGTTGCTCAGGAGCTTTGCCGTGAAAGGCAGCAGTTGACGCACTGGACGTAATTACCCACGGGGTTGTCAGCGATGCGCATTGGCGCCGTGACGCCCTGGTGC
>CALMGA010000474.1 GCA_937863205.1 uncultured Beijerinckiaceae bacterium
TTCCCGGTTGCAGATTTCCCCCCGCACTCGTCGTCTAATATGGGCGCACGCGGACCCGCCTAGCAGTGTCGGCGTTCGTCGGAAGTCGTTGACCGACAATCCTGTAGACCGCTCGATCGGAGGCCGGCCCCGGCCCGACAGGCTTGTTCACGGTTGCGCGAGGTTCAGCTCGGCGTCCGCAGCAGCGCCTCCAGGGTTTCGATCCGGTCGGCTTCGCGGGCCGGCTTGTCCCAACGGATGCGGGCGACGCGGGGAAAGCGCATGGCGACCCCCGACTTATGCCGGGTCGAGGAGTTCAGCCCCTCGAATGCGATTTCGAGCACCAGTCCTTCCTCCTTGCCATGCGCCACCTCGCGCACGGGGCCGAAGCGGTTGGTGGTGTTGTTGCGAACATATCGGTCGAGCTTGGCCAGCTCGATGTCGGTGAAGCCGGAATAAGCCTTGCCGACCGGCACCAGCGCGTCGCCCTCCGCGTCGTTGCGCCACACACCGAACGTATAATCCGAGTAGAAGGACGAGCGCTTACCGGACCCGCGCTGGGCGTACATCATCACCGCATCGACCGTGTAGGGGTCGCGCTTCCATTTCCACCACGGCCCTTTCGGGCGACCGGGCACGTAGATCGAGTCGGCGCGCTTCAGCATCAAGCCTTCGATCGCCTCGGCGTCGGGCCCGGCGCCGGCCTCGGCCGGATCGCGGCGCGCGCGCGCCAGCTCTTCCCAATCGCGGAACGGCACCAGCGGCGACAGGTCGAGCGCGGGGTGGGCGGCGGCGGCGACAAATGTCGCCAACCTGCCTCGCCGCTCGTCGAAGGGCAGCGCGCGCAAGTCGTCCTCGCCCGAGCGCAGCAGGTCGTAGGCGCGGATGTGGGCGGGAAAGTCGGCGAGCAGCTTCACCGTCACCGTGCGGCGGTTGAGACGCTGCTGCAGCACGCCGAAGGGCTGCACGCGGCCCTCGCGCACGATCAGCAGTTCGCCGTCGAGGGCGAAGCGGGGCGCCGGCAGCACGGCCAGCATTTCGGCGAGATCGGGAAAGGTTTCGGACACGTCCTCGCCCGTGCGCGAGAACAGCCGCACCACGCTCGACCCGTCCGCTTCGACCCCGCGCGTGGCCTGAACGCGGATCCCGTCCCACTTCCATTCCGCGCGGAACGCCTGCGGATCCAGTCCGGCGAAGTCGCGCTCCTCGATCGGGTGGGCCAGCATGGCCGGGGTGAAGGGAGCCGGATCGGTCGTGTCGGGGCGATCCTCGCGCCCCTCCACCCAGGCGAACAGGTCGATGTAGGGCGGGCGCAGGCCGTGCCACACTTCCTCGATCTCGTTGGCCGACTTGCCGCCGATCTCGCCCACGGCCGTTTTGGCGAG
Source organism: uncultured Beijerinckiaceae bacterium (assembly GCA_937863205.1). The sequence continues at coordinate 1,365 of CALMGA010000474.1, forward strand.
GCGGGCGGAGACGCCGATGCGCAGCGAGCCGGTGATGAGCTTGAGCAGCGCCCAACGTCCGGTCTCGTCGAGCAGGTCGAGCCATTGCGCGATATGGCGGGGCAGATCGAGCTTGCCGGCGGTGGCCAGCGTCACCACCACCTCGCTCAGGCGCAGCGGCGGCCGGTTATGGCCGACCCCGGCATCGGTCGGGCGCGGCGGCGCCGGCCATAACAGCGCGACGCACTCCGACAGGTCGCCGACGTAGTCGTAGGAAAGATCGAACAGGTAAGGATCGACGCGGGTCGCGGCGAGGGCGCGGATGATGTTGGGCTTGGCATGAGGAAACACCAGCGCATCGGTCATCGCCGCCAGGGCGAAGCCGCGCTCGGGGTCGGACGTGGTGCGGAAATAGTCGGCGAGCAGGCGCAGCTTGTTGTTGCGCGACGGCTCATAGCCGAGGCGGTCGAGCAGCAGGGCGAAGCGGTTCATGGACGGGATGTAGGCAGCAGCGCCGGCTCGGGCAGGCTCGTCGCGCACCCGACGACAAGGCCCGGCATCAAATCCTCAAGCCGCCGGATCGCCGGACAGATCCTCGGATAGCTCTCCGGTCGCCCCCGGCCCGGCCTCGCCATCCTCATCGCCGTAGCCAAGAATGTGCAGCGGCTCGGCCTCGATGCCCTGCCCGCGCGCCCAGTGGACCAGCGCTTCCGTCTCGCCGTGGGTGACGAGCAGCTTGGAGCAGCCGGTCTCGGCGACGGTGGTGCACAAGGCTTCCCAATCGGCATGATCCGAGATGACGAGCGGCAGTTCGACACCCTTCTGGCGGGCGCGGTTGCGGACGCGCATCCAGCCGGAAGCGAAGCCCACGACCGGATCGGGAAACTTGCGCGCCCACAGGTCCTGAAGAGCGCTCGGCGGACAAATCACGATCTCGCCGGCGAGCTTGGGCCGCTCCTTGGCGGCGACGCGGCGGATGTCACCGAGTGTCACGCCTTCGCTCTCGTAGAATTCGGTCAGCTTCGCAGCTGCGCCGTGAATGTAGATCGGACGGTCGTAGCCGGCACGGCGCAGCAGCGCCATCACCCGCTGCGCCTTGCCCAGCGCGTAGGCGCCGACCAGGTGCGTGCGCTCGGGAAAGAGGCGCTGCGATGCGAGAAGCTTGGCGATCTCGTCCTCGGTGCGGGAATGGCGAAAGACTGGCAGGCCGAAGGTCGCCTCGGTCACGAAGACATCGCAGGGCACGACCTCGAACGGCGCGCAGGTCGGGTCGGGCTCGCGCTTGTAATCACCTGAGACCACGACGACGACGCCGGATCGGCCTGACCCTCGCGCGGGGAACGCGAGGCGGATCTGCGCCGACCCGTAGACATGACCGGCGGGATGGAAGCTGACCGTCGCCTCGCCGAGCTGCACGGTTTCACCGGGCGCGATCGCCTGGGGTGAGCCGCAAACGCCGGCACCGTAGCGGACCTTCATGATCGCGAGCGTTTCGCGTGTCGCAAGAACGGATCCGTGGCCGGACCTGGCGTGGTCGGCGTGGCCGTGCGTGATCAGGGCGCGGTCAACCGGACGGGTGGGGTCGATAAAGAAATCGCCTGACGGGCAGTAAAGCCCCTCAGGCGAAAGAACGATCCGACCACCGATGTCCAACCCTCGACTGCCCGCTGCGGAAGCGCTTGCGGCAGTGACAGGCGATCAGTCGTGGCCGCAGACGATGCCGCGAGTTGGGTATTCCTTACCGTCGGGCCCAGTCATGCGGGTCACGCGCACGCAGTCTTCGTCCTGACCGGGCGCTGCCTTGGCGAGCTGGATTGTCGGGCCGGCCGCAAGGGGCTGCAGTGCGCCAATCTCGGTCTTGGCGACCACGACGGGATGGGTCAGAAAGGGAGCGGCCGCCGCCACGCCGATCGAAGCGAACGTGAAAGCCGCAATCGACAACTTGGTGATCGAACGGCGAAGACGCTTTGTGGTGACAACCATGTTCGTGGCCCTCGACATGTGCAAGCCTTAGCTTGCCCCCTCGCACGTCGCGTGCTTTCGAAGGTGAGAATGGTCGGCCCGCCAATTCGTTCCGGCCCGTCAAGCCCACCTATGAAAAATCTTTCAAGATCGTCATTTCGGCCAAACCTTACGCGGCGAGAACGGCGCCCCAAGGCCGGGCAGGTACTCGCAAGCCGGATCGCACGTCGAACATGCCGGCAAACGTCGGGACGATGCCGTCGGCGGCCGGCCCCACTGCGCGACGTCAGGCCCGCACGGCGTCCAAGCCGAGCCGGCGCATCGTCGCCGTCATCGCCGGCGCGGCATCGAGTAGGATGCCGAGGTGCGAACTGCCGGGCAAGCGCTCCACGGCGGCGGCAGGGGCGTGCCGGGCGAGAAAGGCCTCGACCTTGTCGGGATCCATGATCTCGTCGGCGCCGGCGAGGCCGACCCAGATCGGCAGCCGCAGGCGGGCGAGCTGCCCGCCGGGGTCGTTGGGCGTCACGGCCAATGCCATGTTGACGGTGTAGCTCGACACGCAGCCAAGCGCCTGCGCCCCGCGCGAGCGCGAAAAATCCAGCCTCACCGCCGGCATCCCGCCGGCGATCCGGCCCGAGGTGAACCAGTTCACCACGAAGGGCCAGAACGCCGCCCCGCCGAAGGCCGCATCGTTGCGGTCGAGGGCGGCGTGATAGCCGAAGTTCGGAGCCAGCAGCAGCAGGCCGGCCGGAGCGGTCCGGGGCCAGCCGCGCGACAGGGCGTTGAGAAGCAGGCCGGCGCCGCTGGAATGGCCGCCGAGCCACAGCCGCGCGCCCGGGTGGAGGCTGAGCATGCGGGCGACGAGCGTCTCGACGTCCTGCAGGGGAAGATCGCGGCGGCGGGCGTGGCCGCGCGGGCCGCCCGAGGCACCGTGGCCGCGGATATCGGTGAGGCACACGGCGAGCGGCGCGCCTGCTTCCGACGACGCTTGCGCGACGAGTGCCGCCGCCAGCCTGTCGTAGCCGGCGCGCATGTTGACGCCCCCGCCGTGATAGAAGATCAGCAGGTCGTCATATCCGCTCGGCGGCTCGTACAGGGCATAGGCGAGGTCGGTTCCGTCGGCGCCAGCCACCTTGCCGCGCGCGCTGGGCGGCGGCGGCGCTTGAGCGGCGCAGCGCTCCTCAAAAGCGTCGAAGGCGAGCAGTGGCATCGCTGGATCCGACCGCTTTCAGCCCTGGCGCGACCAGTTGAACGTCCTGCCGATCGGCCGGTCGAGGACGCATCCCCTGCTCGACAGGGCATCGCCGGAGACGTCGCCGGCCACCGTCCGGCCGAAGGAAACCGTCAACAGCGATGCCGTTAAGCAGGTTCGCGTTGGCAGGCCAACGCTTCGTCCGCTTAGCTCTTCGACAGGCCGCAGGTTTTGATCGCAAAACCGCGGGTCACCTTTGCGAAACCTGCTTAGGTTTGCCGCGGGGGCAACCGTTCCCGAAGGCGAGCCATGCCGGCGCCTCCCGCCTGAACGAAGCGCGATCGAACGAGCGCTTCGACGATATGGCATGTACGCGGGGCTTCCCATCGGCATCTCGTCGAAGCCTTCGCCGATGACCCGGCCGGTGTCAAACCGCAACCACCCGAACCTCCGTGCGGTTCGGGCGCACGCACTTATCCCACGCCGAATCGGCGGCGGAGCTTGCGCCGCGCCGCCCGATCCACAGATTGATGGCGATGCAGACCCTGGAAAAGCTGGCGATCCTCGCCGATGCCGCGAAGTACGACGCGTCCTGCGCGTCGAGCGGCACGGACACCAAGTCCTCGCTGAAGACGAAGGCGCTCGGCTCGACGGAAGGCATGGGCATCTGCCACGCCTACGCGCCGGACGGGCGCTGCATCTCGCTCCTGAAGATCCTGCTGACGAACTATTGCCGCTTCGATTGCCACTACTGCGTCAACCGGGCGTCCTCCAACGTGCGCCGCGCCCGCTTCAGCGTGGATGAGGTGGTCGACCTGACGCTGGGGTTCTATCGCCGCAACTACATCGAGGGGCTGTTCCTGTCGTCGGGCATCATCCAGTCGCCCGATTACACGATGGAGCAGGTGGTGGCGGTGGCGCGCAAGCTGCGCACCGAGCACAAGTTCAACGGCTACATCCACCTGAAGACCATTCCCGACGCCGATCCCGACCTGTTGGCCGAAGCCGGGCGCTGGGCCGACCGCCTGTCGATCAACGTCGAGCTGCCCTCGCAGCAGAGCCTGGCGAGACTGGCGCCGGAGAAGGACGCCGGCCGCATCCGCCAGGCGATGGGCGGGCTGCGGCTGCGCATCGAGGACGCCAAGGGCGAGCGGGGGGCAACGCGCCCCGGTGGCAGGAAGCCGCCGCGCTTCGCCCCGGCCGGCCAGTCGACGCAGATGATCATCGGCGCCGACCCGTCCGACGACGGCGCCATCCTGCGGCAATCCTCGTCGCTCTACGCCAGCTACGGGCTGCGGCGGGTGTATTACTCGGCCTTCTCGCCGATCCCCGACGCCAGCCGCATCCTGCCCCTCGTCCGGCCGCCGCTGATGCGCGAGCACCGGCTTTATCAGGCCGACTGGCTGCTGCGCTTCTACGGGTTCGGGGTGGAGGAGATCGTCGGCGCTAGCGATGCCGGCATGCTCGACCTCCACGTCGATCCCAAGACGGCCTGGGCCCTCAAGCACCGCGAGCACTTCCCCGTGGACGTCAACACCGCCGCGCGGGAGCGGCTGCTGCGCGTGCCCGGCCTCGGCACCAAGGCGCTGGCCAAGATCCTGTCGTCGCGCCGCCAGCATGCGCTGCGGCTGGAGGACCTGACCCGCATCTGCCTCAGCGTGAAGAAGATGATGCCGTTCATCACCTGCGCCGACTGGCACCCGGGCGGGCTGACCGATCGGGCCGATCTCAAGGCGCGGGTGGCGCCGCCGCGGCAGATGGAGCTGTTCGGCTGAAACTTGGCCGAAGTGACAGCTTCCCCATCTGCCTCCGCCATGCTTGCTGGACGCGCTTCGACCTGTTGGGCCAACGTCATGACCCGTCTGCCAATTCGATGCGCCCTGCTCGTTCTGTCGGCGTTCGCCGCCGGCGGTGCCCAAGCGACCGACCGGGCCGCGGCGGCGCGCGGCATGGGTCATGCCAACTTCGTCTGCGAGAGTAACCGGTGCGGCAATGCCGTCGCGACCCAGGCCGTGACCTTGCAGAACGACATCAGCGAGCATTGCAAGTTCAGCTATGACGACTTGCTCGGCAAGACGGCGATCGGCGCGGAAGTGCGGAAAGGTCGCGCTTCGGCGCAGCATGATGCGGCCCATCCCGAGTACAAAGGCCAGTTCTGCGAGAGCATGGACGAGGTGCTGAGCCTATGGCGCTCCAGCGTGCTGCCGTCGCCGAAGTAGACCGACGCGACGGCGGGCGGGCGGCCTCGCCGCCATCATCCGGTCGGGCCACGATATCCGGTCAGGCCACGATGGCGCGCAATTTCGAAGCAAAGGCGGTCGCGATGCCGACGGATCTCGACGGGCCGCCCGGCAACCCGGCACCATGGTGGCAGCGGCTCGACGACATCAAGCTGACACCGCAAATCGCGCTGCTGTTCTTTCTCGCGCTGGTGTTGCTGTCGGGGCTGGCGGCCGGCGTCGGCTTCGTCGCCCACCATGGCAGGATGTCCGTGAGCCGTACCCGTTGACGTCGCCGGACCGCGACGGGTGAGGAGGAGTTCATGAAGCGCGTCACCCTCGCCACGCCCACCGATTTCGCCGGCTGGCGCGGGGCCGCCCGCGCGGCCGTGCTCGCCAATGTCGCGCCCGAAGACCTCGTTTGGCTGGTCGAGGGTAGCGGCGACCTGTTCGGCTCGGAAGAGATGGAGGCGCTGCCGGCCGTGGCGCAGCCGCAGTTCAACGTGTCGAAGAGCTTCGTCGCCCTCGCCGGCGAGGTTATCCTCCATTCCGACCCCGAGCGCTTCGCCCTGCTCTACCGCCTGCTGTGGCGACTGCGCGCGGCGCCCGACCTCCTCGACGATGCCAGCGATCCTGACGTCGACCGGGCGCGCGCGATGGCCAAGGCGATCCACCGCGATATCCACAAGATGCACGCCTTCGTGCGCTTCCGCGAGGTCGAGGCGCCGGACGGCGAGGCCGCCTTCATCGCGTGGTTCGAGCCCGACCACCACATCGTCGAGGCTGTCGGCGACTTCTTCGTGCGGCGCTTCACCGGCATGCGCTGGTCGATCCTCACGCCCCGGCGCTCGGCCTTCTGGGACGGCGAGACGCTGAGCTACGGTCCCGGCGCCGACAAGGGACAGGTTCCCGACGCCGACAGGCTGGAAGCGTACTGGCGCACCTACTACGCCTCGATCTTCAACCCGGCCCGCCTCAAGGTCGCGGCGATGCAGAAGGAGATGCCGAAGAAGTACTGGAAGAACCTGCCCGAAGCGCAGCTCATCGGCGGCCTGATCCGCGACGCCGGGACGCGCACGGCCGGCATGCTGGCAGCGGAACCGACCCCGCGCTCGCGCCTTGCGGAAGCACTGGATCGGCAGGCGCTCGTTGAGACCGCGCCTGCCGAGCGCGCGGACGGAGGCGACCCCATGGCGGCAGACCTGCTCGACACCAATCTGTTCGGCGAAGGCGAGCCCGATGTCGACGCGCCGAAGACGCTGGACGAGGCGCGCGCGGCGGCGGCGCAGTGCACCCGCTGCGAGCTGCATGGGCCGGCGACGCAGACCGTGTTCGGCACCGGGCCGCAGACGGCCAAAATCATCTTCGTCGGCGAGCAGCCGGGCGACAAGGAGGATCTCGCCGGCAAGCCGTTCGTCGGCCCGGCCGGGGCGATGTTCGACAAGGCGCTGAAAGAGGCCGGCATCGCGCGGGACAAGGCCTACGTCACCAACGCCGTCAAGCATTTCCGCTACGAGCCGCGCGGCAAGTTCCGGCTGCACAAGAAGCCCGACAGCAAGCATATCGCCGCCTGCCGGTACTGGCTCGACATCGAGAAGTCGCTGCTGGAACCCAAGATCATCGTGGCGATGGGCGCTTCCGCCGGCCAAGCCCTGCTTGGGCGCACGGTGAAGATCGGTGCCGAGCGCGGCAAGCCGATCGCGCAGGGCAACGAGGCGCCGGTGTTCATCACCGTGCATCC
>CALMGA010000475.1 GCA_937863205.1 uncultured Beijerinckiaceae bacterium
TGATCGACGTAGGCCGAAAATGACGCCTCGCTATCTTGCGTCCAGTGCTCCATCGCAACTCGCCCGGTCCATCGTTGATCAACGACGCTACAAGCTTCTCCACACGGATCGACCATGACCTCGTGACGCAGTAGTATTAGTGCATCGGACCTTTAATCGGCCGCACAGCCTGCTGCGGCGAAGCAGTTCCAGCATTCCTGCGGCTGAACAGGTCGCAGGTGCTGCCGATGGCGCGCCACAGGGCGTCAAAGCTGCGGGCGCCGGCGGCGCGCAGGTGCGCCTTCAGCTTGGCAAACGCCATCTCGATCGGGTCGAGGGCGGGGCTGTAGGGCGGCAGGAACAGCATCCAGGCGCCCTTGTCTCGCAGGATCCGAGCGGCCTTGGGACCTTTGTGGACGGCAAGGTTGTCGAGAACCACGACATCGCCGCGGCTCAGGGTCGGCGCCAATTGCGTCTTGACCCAAAGGTCGAAGGCGGTGCGGTCCAGCGCCTTGACGATCCCCGGCGCGACGAGTTCGCCGCAGCGCAGGCCGGCGATAAAGGTCTGGGTGTGCCGGTGGCCGAAGGGGACGGGGCCGGGCAACCGGCTGCCGCGCGCGGCGCGCCCGCGCAGCCGGGCCATTTTGGTGGTGACGGCGGTCTCGTCCACGAACAGGTCATCGCAAAGCGCGGCCTTGTCGGTTGGCGGGCGGGCGGCGCGTGCATCCGCACCTGCCGCGCGTTGACCCGGCTGCGACGCTCCTCACGCACGTCGGCGCGCTCCGTCGCGACCAGCGCTTTTTTTTATGTCGCCCGTGCCGGCGCAGAAAGCGCGACAGGCTGGCCGGCGCCACGGGGACGCCATGCGCTTCCTGCAGCCGGGCGACCAACTCCGGCATGGTACGGACAATGCTGCGCATTGCCGTGAGATGTCGGGCTTGTCCTCAACGACGCCGATCAGAAAGCCGGCAAAGGGCGCAAGCTTGCCGCCGCGCGGCGCTCGCCCTTGCCGGCTTGGCTGGCACGAGCCGGACGCCGTGACGCGCCGCATCAGCCTGACGGCGAAGCTGTTGCCCACCGCCAAGCGTCAGGCGGTGGCGCGGTTGCCCCCGCTTCAACAAAGGCGACCACTTGCTCGCGAAGATCAAGGGAAAGGCACCGGCCCATGAGCAGCCTCCGGCAGGAGAAATCAGCGACGCCGCTATGGGTTCATCAATGCCGATTTCGCGTCCGAAGCTCTAGCGAAGATTTTTGCACCGGCCACTACCTTGTCGCACCCTTGGTTGACAGTGGCGCTGCGCAGGTGGCACTAGGGTGCCGGAAAGGGGCTGGGGGTTCATCTTGACAAATCTATCGGAGTGCCTGATCCAGCTTATACTTTTGCAATTTCTAAGTATCTCATCGTCTTTACGTGCAAGCCAAAGACTTATTAGAGACACAAATGTTTTCATGAAGGCATATTATCGCAGCCAGTTGCCGTCGGTGCTCCGTTTCTTCTTGAGAACGGAGCGCGCCCTGATTAATCACTATTTGCTGTTTGGAGCTGCACGCAGACTTAGTCCCCACCACCTTTTCGAGAGCGGCTGGTATCTGCGCAAAAGTAAGGATGTCGAAGAGCAAGGCGTGAATGCCTTTGCACATTATTTGTCGCATGGGTTCATTGAGGGTCGCCTCCCCAGCCCGTATTTTGATATCGGCTGGTATCTGCATGCGATGGGTCTGCCTACGAGCTCGATGAACCCGCTTGCATTCTACAACCTCGCCCGGGCGGGTGGATCGCGGCAGAGCCCGACGCCATTCTTTGATGCAGCATGGTATCGCGCGCGCAATCCCGACTTGGCATGCTGCGAAGACCTCTTTGAACACTTTCTCCGCTTCGGGCGCTACGAGCAGCGCAGTCCAAATCGGTTTTTCGATGCGACGTCGTATTTGCGGAATAATCCGGACGTGCAGAGCGCCGGATTTTCTGCCGCCGATCACTTCATGTTGTATGGATCGGACGAGGATCGAGACCCATCCCTGCTGTTCTCGACATCATTTTACCGTTCGCACTACAGAGATATCGCCAACAACGTCGCCATACCTCTCGCGCACTACATCAGTTACGGGCGCGACGAGAACCGCCTTCCCTATCCGATCCATGTTGCCCCTTCGAATGCGCAAGTAGCGGTGATATTCCATTTTTACTATCGTGATACCTGGAGTGAGATTCGCAAATACCTGCGCAATATCCCGACTTCTTTCGATCTTTATGTTTCCATACCGGCCTCGAACCCCGGCTTGGCTAAGCTGGTACTGGCCTATTATCCTACCGCCGTGACAATCTATGTTGAGGACGTTGGTCACGACATCCTTCCTATGTTTGAGATTCTTTCGAACATCTACTCGTCAGACAAAGAATACAATTGCATATGTAAGATACATACCAAAAAAGGGGCGACAAGGCCTGATCTATGGCGACAACTGCTGCTGGAGTCGACATTAGGAAGTAAATGGCTCGTCAACGAGATCCTTCGCCTTTTCATGTCAGATACCGAGTTGGCGCTCGTCGGTTCTCAAGACTTCTATATCTCCGGTTGGGAGTTCATCGGAGGCAACGGGCAGCTCGTGGTTAGGCAGTGCCTCGCACTCTATCCGGAGAAGGCATTGCCGTCGTCCTGGGGCTTTTTTGCCGGGTCGATGTTCTGGTTCAGGCCCTCGTTCTTCAAGCTGCTCACCGCACAGGTTCTACAGAATAGGGAATTGTTCCAGGCAAATTCGTTGAGCAGTGATGGCCAGTACTCGCATGCCTTGGAACGCGTGCTAGGCTGCCTTGCTGTGTATGAAAGAATGCGAGTAGGGCGTGTTGAAGCAGGTCGGGCAAAGCATCAGCGACCCAACATCAGGTGTCTCGCAGCGACCGACGATATTAGCACTGAACCTCCTCACCGCGCTTTGGAACGACGACATCTGCAGCAACCCGGGCGGCAGTGGCCAACGTACGAATATGATCCAAGTGTGAAGTTGGGCGTTCACCTTGTCGGGCCGCTTCAGTACATCAATGGTCTTGGAACCAGCGTTCGCTCCTATGCCTCCGCCCTCGCCGAGGCCGGCATTCCGCTCAGCGCCGAAAACTGGAGCTGGGGCTGCGATCATTTGAAGAAATGCGACTTCATTGTGCCTCCGAAGACCGCTCAACCAATCCAGATCGTCCATCTCAATCTAGATTTGCTGTATGCTATTTCCGTTCACAACAATGAAGTATACTCCTCTATCTTTGCGAACAAGTGTTATCGCATAATCATCTGCTACTTCGAGTTGGTTGCTCTTTACCCTGAGTGGCTGCCGATCCTGAACTCATTCGATGAAGCATGGTGCGCGAGCGAGTTTATCGCCCGCTCGATCAGGGCGGCCTCAAACATCAAGGTCAATGTTATCCGGCCCTCGCTCACCCCAGCGCTCGCCCTCGCCGATGCTGGCCACCGACCGCTCACACGCTGCCACTTCGGCCTGAGCCAGAAGCGGTACGTCTTCGGCTACTTCCTGGATGCGGGCAGCGTCCTCCGTCGGAAGAACCCTGAGGCGCTGGTAGCGGCCTACTGCGACGCCTTCGGCGAGCGAGAGGGCGCGTGCTGCTTTCTCAAGATCAGCAACTGCGACGACCCGCTCGCACTTCTCTCCGACCGGCTGCGCACCCGTATCGGGTCGCGCGAGGATGTCGTGTTGAGCAATCAGATCTTCCCGAACTCGTCGATGTCCGACCTCTTCGCGGCCGTCGACTGCTACGTTTCACCGCACCGCTCCGAGGGGCTTGGCTTGACGATCATCGAGGCGATGAGCGCGGGGAAGCCCGTTATCGCAACTCCATACGGCGGCGCGGCAGACTTCGTGACAGAGGAGACAGCCTACCCTCTTCCGTTCGGATATGTCGAGGTGGGTGAGGGCAATCCCCCATATCGCACGAAGTGTGTTTGGGCCGAGCCCGACCTGGATGCCCTGACCCGCACGCTTCGGCACGTCTTCACCGAGCGCGAGGAGGCGAGGGTTAGGGCTCGGGTCGGACGCGAAACGGTGCTCAAGCTCTACGGCCAGGAGGAGAATGCTAGGATCATGAGAGAAACGCTAGACCGGGCATGGTCGTCGCTGCAGCCAGGGTGAGCCGCGTAGGTGCGAAGTTGATGCTTGGATGCCATTGAGAGAAAGCTGAAAAATGAGTGCGGCAGACAACAATGTCGTCATATCCATTCTGGTGCCAGTTTTCAACACGCCCCCGATCGTGCTCGAAGACATGATCCAATCGGTGATCAATCAGACGGCCGGGAACTGGGAATTGTGCATCGTCGATGACGCATCGACCGAATTGCACGTTCGGGATGTGCTTGATACCTACAAGGGCAGCGATCCGCGGATCAGGATCATCTACTTCGATGAAAACCAGCATATATCGGCCGCGAGCAACGCCGCGGCAGAGTTCGCCACGGGCGACTTTGTGGCGTTCCTGGATCACGACGACCTTGTGAACAACGATGTGGTGCGCGCGGCCACCCAGCTTATCCGGAGCGACGACGAAATCGACTTCATCTACACCGATGAAGATAAGATCGAGGCCGATGGACGGCATACTGAATCGCACTTCAAGCCGGACTTCTCTCCCGAGCACCTCGATTGCGTGAGCTACACCCTGCATTTCATGTTGATCCGGAAGTCGCTGTTCTTCCGTGTCGGCGGGTTCCGCGACGCTTATTCCGGAGCTCAGGACTATGACATCGCCCTGCGTGTGACCAGGGCTGCGCGCAAGGTCGCGCACCTGCCCGGCATCTACTATCACTGGCGCAAGATACCGCGCTCGGCGGCAGCGGTCATTGATGCCAAGCCGGGTGCATTCTCAAGGGCAAGGGCTGCCCTCGAACAGGTCGCGCGACGCGAGGACCCCCAGGCGCGTGTCGTCGACGGGCTGCTGCAGAGCACCTTCAGGGTCTGCTGGTCGGTCGGCAAGGCGAGGCCGGTCACCATCGTCATCCCCACGAATTGCGCTTCAAAGGATGTCGCCTTGCGCGGGCACATCAATCTCGTGGCCAACGCCGTTCGCAGCATCCGCAGCAAATCGACTTACGCGGACACCCGCATCCTCGTCGTCGATAACGGCAACATGGACGAGAGCCTCCGCCGGGAGCTGACGATGGCTGACGTCCGCCTCGCTTCCTATCGAGAAACCGGCCGATTCAACCTGTCGCGCAAAGTCAACTTTGCCCTGTCGCTCGTGGAGACGGATGATGTTATCATCCTAAATGACGATATCGAGGTCATCACTCCGGATTGGATCGAAGCTCTTCTGCAACTGTCCGGCAGGCCGCGGGTCGGCGCCGTCGGCGCAAGGCTTCTTTACCCGGACGGCCGCGTCCAGCACCAGGGCGTCGTGCTGGGGGTTATCGGAAACAGCGCGCACATCTTCCATAACTTGGACAAAGGCACTGTCGGTTACAACGGGTACACACATCTCGTCAGGAACTACTCGGCAGTGACCGGAGCCACTCTCGCGACCAAGATGAGCATCCTCAAAAGGATTGGCTTCTTCGACGAGACTTTTGCTGTGGATTACAACGACGTAGACGTTTGTCTCAAAATAGGCGAACTCGGGTTGCGCATCGTTTACACGCCCTATGCCGAGCTGTATCACTTCGAGGGCTCTTCGCTGCCTCGGCAGAGCGTAAACGAGGGCGAGGGCGCCGCCTTCAGAAAGCGATGGCAACACAAGATCGATGACGATCCGTTCTACAATCGGCATCTGCCCAGGGATCGCGCGGATTGCTACTTAGCGTCGTGGTGACAGCATAACGGTTTCCCGTCGCGCTACCCGCATCAAGTCATTGTCGCTAGACTCTTATTGTCCTGAGTGTGCGAAGCCGCAGTGGCGGATGTAGCCGGCGCACTCCGCCGGGCTGAACCGCTTGAGCAGGCGCTTGAAGAGCTTCCACAGCGCCGGCTTGCTGCGGGCGCCGGCGTCGCGCAGCAGGCGCTTGAGCGGTATTGTGGAGCACCCGCCACAAGCCGAGAACCGTCCCGCCGCCTAAATTAGCGGCATGTCCACCGCTCTCCGCAACCGCTACGTCTCGGCCGCTCTGAAGGAACGCCGCTCCATTCTCGCCGGCGAGCTGCGCCAGCTTGAGCAAGAGATTAGGTGCAAGGCCGAAGCACAGTAAGCGTCGTCTGGGCGGCACCTTTCGGTTGGAGGTCTGAACGCGACATAGGGA
>CALMGA010000476.1:0-14072 GCA_937863205.1 uncultured Beijerinckiaceae bacterium
CCGGGACCGCCCATTGGTGAGGCGCCGCCGGCGTGAGCGGCGGCGTGCCGGCCGGCCCGGCCTCGCCCTTGGGACCCGCCGGCCCGATCGGTCCGGCCTCACCCCTGGGCCCCTGCGGTCCCGGCGCCCCGGACGGACCGGCCGCGCCAGCCTCGCCCTTGAGACCGACGGCGCCCACCTCGCCTTTGGGGCCGGCGATGCCCGCTTCGCCCTTGGCGCCCGGCGGCCCCGCGTCCCCTTTGTCCGCCTTGCCGCAGCCGGCCGTCGCCAGCAGGGCCGCCGTCAGGGCTGCCATCAGGGCCGGCTTGGCCACGACGTTGAGTGCGCGCATCTCATGTCCTCCCGGTCGCGACGGCTCGGTCCCACTGCTGGACCGTGATCGGGCCGAAGCGTGTCGCGGCGCATCTGTTCCAGCAAACGGGCGAACGGTCGAGTCGCCGCGTGGCGAAACCCATGCTGTTCCGCATCGGCACAAGGGGCCGGCGGCCGGCGTAACCCGTCTCTAAGGCTGACGCGGGATAAACGCCGGGCGTGTCGCCAAAGGCGCGGCCAAGGGCTCGGCCCAGGGCAAGGCCAAGCGGTGCGGCAGAGGGTGCGGTGAGCGGGGCGTGATGAAGCGTTCGCAAATGGGATGGGCGGTCGGCGTCGTCGCGCCGTGGTGCCTGGCGGTCGGGCTGCTCGTGTCCATCACGGCCGATGCCGGCCAGATGGCCGTGGTCGGCGGCTCCTTCGCCAACCTGTCGAGCCGGGCCACGCCCGAGCCCGACGATCTCGTGCCGGCGGCCGCCCTGGCCGCGCACCGTCCCGGCGACTTCGCCAGCTTCGGCCTCGCCCGGTCGACGGGGCTGATCGCGGTCAACTTCGATCCCGGCACGCCCGACGACTTCCGGCGGGTGTCCGACGAGATCGAGCCGCGTCAAGGCGGCAAGCGACCGGGCGGCACCAACGGTTCGGGCCCGGCGCCCGCCATCGACCGCACCCGCAAGGGCGATCCGACCCTCGACCTGCGCCCGACCTTCGACAGCCAGCTTCGCCGCCGCAGCGGCCCCCGGGCAGCCCAGATGCTCGGCCCGCACGACGACGCGATGCCGGCGGCCTCGTTCTCGCTCGCCGACGAGGGCGCGCCGCTCGATGGCGCCACCAGCTTCGCGCCTTGGGCGGCCGGCGAGGACATGCAGGCCGACCCCGATGCGGGCGGCGGCTCGGGGCGGCCAAGTGTTGCCACTGCCCTCTCGATGCGCCCGGCCGCCCTGCGCGAGCGTCTCGCCCAGGGTGCCACGCCCAAGGTGTCGCGCGCCGAAGCCCTGTCCTCGACCACGCCGGCCGAGGGGCCGCCTGTTGCCGCCGTGCTCGGCCCGCTCGTCGCGCGACAGCTGGAGGCGACGATCCTGCCGCGCGCCGGGGCTCAGCCCAACTACGCCGCGTTGCTCGCTGGCGAAGGCGGCGCCCGCGAGCGTAAGTGCCTGGCCGAAGCCGTCTACTTCGAAGCCCGCAGCGAGCCGGAGGAAGGTCAGGCGGCGGTGGCGCAGGTGGTGCTCAACCGTGCCACCTCGGGCCTGTACCCCGCCTCGATCTGCGGCGTCGTGTACCAGAACCGCAGCCACTACAAGGCCTGCCAGTTTTCCTTCGCCTGCGAGGGCAAGTTGCTGCGGGTCACCGAACCGGAGTCGTGGCGCATCGCCGTGCGCATCGCCGATGCGGTGGTCGACGGGCGCACCTACCTCAGTGACGTCGGCGGCGCCACGCATTATCACGCCAGCTACGTCAGGCCGGGCTGGGCGCGGCGCCTCGTCAAGATGGACGTCATCGGCCACCATGTCTTCTACAAGCTCCGCCGCGGGCAGAGCTGAGGCCGCTCAGCGGCTGGCGCGCCAGGCCGGTTCCCACAGGTCGTCGGGATCGACGATGCAAACGGTGGAACCGGCCGCCTTCGCTTCCTTGATCGCCCGCACCACGGCCACCGGCGCCAGCGTCAACTTCGAGGGCGGCAGGTAGGGGATCTCGATCTGCCCGTTCTTCTGGCCGACGGGGCCGATGTACCAGCCGCACACCTGTCCGCCGGGACTGCGGAACAGGTGCAGTTGAAAGTCGTAGCCCTCGGCTGCTTCTTCCGAGCGGAACTTCCGCAAACGCAAGGGAAACGTCAAGTGTTGGGCCTCCGCCGAAGTGCGAAGCCCCGCACTTCACCGCTGACGGCGGAACCCTGGTGCCTCATTCCCTCGGATGCCGGGGAACCGCGTTCGTATCTGACGTTAAGTCAGATCGACGGGGCGCGCTTTAACATAAGTTTGCTCAATGCGTGCGATTAACGCAGAAATCGACGACTTCGATCAGGGCGTGCTTCCAGGGCGAGGCCGGGAACAGCTCCAGCGCGTCGCGCGCCATCGCCCCGTAGTGCCGCGCCCGCTCCACCGTGTCGTCCAAAGCCCGGTGCCGGCGCAGGAAGCCAAGCGCGGTGTCGAGGTCGCCCTCGGCGATTTCGCCCCGCTCAACCGCCTTGCGCCAGAACTCGCGCTCGGCCGTCGACCCCCGACGGAACGCCAGCACGACCGGC
This sequence comes from uncultured Beijerinckiaceae bacterium, assembly GCA_937863205.1. The sequence continues at coordinate 2,555 of CALMGA010000476.1, forward strand.
AGGGTGATCTTGCCCTCCCGGAAGTCGTCGCCGACGTTCTTGCCCAGGCTCGCCGCCGTGCCGCCGTAGTCCAGCGCGTCGTCGATGAGCTGGAAGGCGATCCCCAGGTTGACGCCGTAGCTCCGGCAGGCGGCGACCTCCGCCTTGGCCCGGCCGCCCAGGATGGCGCCGACCTCGCAGGCGGCGCCGAACAGCGCCGCCGTCTTGGCGCGGATCACCGCGAGGTAGTCGTCCTCGCTGGTTTGCGTGTCCTTGGCGGCGCTGAGCTGCATCACCTCGCCCTCGGCGATCACGCAGGCGGCGGTGGACAGCACGTCGAGGCAGGGCAGGGAGCCGACCTCGACCATCATCTTGAACGCCTGCCCGAGCAGGAAGTCGCCGACCAGCACGCTGGCCTCGTTGCCCCACAGCATGCGGGCGGCGAGCTTGCCGCGGCGCATGTCGCTCTCGTCGACGACGTCGTCGTGGAGCAGGGTCGCCGTGTGCATGAACTCGACCGAGGCGGCAAGCTTGATGTGGCCGTCGCCCTCGTACCCGCACAGGCCGGCGGTGGCCAGCGTCAGCATCGGCCGCAGCCGCTTGCCGCCCGAGGCGATGAGGTGGCGGGCGACGTCGGGGATCATCGACACGTGCGAGGCCGCGCGCCCGAGGATGGTGGCGTCGACCCCGGCCATGTCGGGCTTGACCAGCCGCAGCAGCGCGCCGATGCCCGCCTCCGCATCGCGCCTGGGTTGGCTGTCCCTCGGCATGTCTTCGAGTGGCACCACGACGCCCAAGGCGGACCTCCGCAACGATCCCACGGTACTTAGGACCGGGCACTCATCGCCGCAACCGCCGCATTGCGGCGCACCTCCGGGCCTGTCGCGCCGGCCTCGAACCTGCCTGCCCCAAGCCCGAAGCCTGGCGGCTTGCGGCGCTTCGGCCCTCGTGCGATGTCACGGTCGCCCCGCTGCGCCTTGCCGCAGATACGGCGCTCGAAGCGTGGCATTTGAAAAGGCGCGAAGGACAAGGTCATGATGGACGCGTCATGATCGAGCTCCTGAGAACCAACGACATCGTCCTGATCTCGCGCATCGAGGCGCTGATGGCCGAGCACGGCATCGCGTTGCTGGTCGCCGACCAGTACATGAGTTCGCTGGAAGGTTCGCTCGGCTTCCTGCCGCGGCGCATGCTGATCGACGTCGAAGACCTCGGCCGCGCCCGCATGGCCTTGCACGCCGCCGGGCTGATGGCCGAGCTGCGCAACGGCTGAGCCGCACGCCGTGTCCGCCGGGCCCGTGCCGGGTACCACCCGCGACGCCTTCTACGGCGGCCGCCTCCTCCTGACCCAGCCGGCCCGCGGGCACCGTTCGGGCACGGATGCCGTGCTGCTCGCCGCCGCCGTGCCGCTTGGCTTTGCCGGGCTCTGCTACGACGTCGGCTCGGGCGTCGGCGCGGTGGGCCTCGGCGTCGCGCTGCTGCGCCCCGGCGCCCGCGTGGTCCTGGTGGAGCGCGAGGCGGCGACCGTGGCGCTTGCCCGGGCCAACGCCGCCGCCATGGGGCGCGAGGTCACCGTGAGGCGCGAGGTCACCGTGGCGGAGTGCGACGTTCTCGATCGGGAGGCGTTGCGCCGAGTGCTTCCCGTGCGCGCCGACCTTGTGGTCACCAATCCGCCGTTCCACGACCCTTCGCGAGGCCGAGCCTCGCCAGACCCGCTCCGCCGCGCCGCTCACGTCCTGGAGGATGGCGTGGCGATCGAGGACTGGGTGTTGGCGTGCCTCGACCGGCTCGACGACAAGGGCACCTTGATCGCCATCCACGTCGCGGCCGCCCTGCCGTCGGTCCTGGCCGCGTTCGCCGGCCGCTTCGGGGCGGTCGTCGTCAAGCCGGTCCTGCCGCGCGTCGAAGCGCCGGCGCACCGCGTCCTGGTGCAGGCGACGAGGAACAGCCGCGCCCCCTTCACCCTGGCGCCGCCGCTGGTGCTCCACGACGGGAACGGTCGGTTCACGCCCGAGGCCGTTCGCCTCCATCGCGGCGAGGCCGCGCTGGACTGGTAGCTTCGCTCTCAGCAGGTTCGCGTTGGCAGGCCAACGCTTCATCCGCTTAGCTCTTTGATGAGCGGCAGGTTTCGATCGCAAAACCGCGGGGCACTTTTGCAAACCTGCTCAAAGCCTGACCCAGATGTCTACCTACGCGCGGGTTGCCTGGTGCCGAACTGAATGGCGGCGAGGGTGTCGTGCACAAGGGCTGCGCCAAGGGTCTCGTAAACCCTCGGCGAGCCGCCGGTTGCGGCCGAACCAGGAGAAGGTGCGCTCCATCACGAGAGCGCCGCTTGATCACCTCAGAGCCGTCAGCGGGCCGCGGTGCCGAGTCCAGCGCGGCTTGCTCTACTGGGTAAAGGTGTAGGCACAGACCTTGTTGCCGGCGGGATCGCGCAGGTAAGCGGCATAAGCACCCGGAAGATGACTGCGCGGGCCGGACGCCCCTTCGTCGGCACCACCGTTGGCGAGGCCCGCAGCGTGGAAAGCATCCACGTCCGCAGTGGTCTTGGCCGCGAAGCCGACGGTCGCGCCGTTGCTCGAAGCCGCTTCGCCGTTGCCGGGCCGCGCGATGACGAAAGCGGGCTTGTCCTTGCCGTACAGGACCCAATCGTTGCCGAATGGGCCGAGGTTCTTGACGCCCAGCGGCGCCAGCACCGCATCATAGAACTTGACCGAGGACGCAACATCGTTGGCGCCAATGAAGACGTGGGAAAAAATACCGTCACCGGATATCACGGCCATGTGTCGCTGTCCTCTGCGTGTTGGCGCGCCGGCGTCCACCGGGCGCCGACGAGGCGTCGTAGATCACGAATACGGCCGGTTGTGTCAACCGCCTTGTGGCGCCGACGATGAGGTGACGCCCGTCGCCTTCCGGAGCGTCCGACCCCGTGCAGATCTGAGCGGAACGTCGGAGATGGGTGCAGAAGCGCCGGCGTCGTCCGACCGTAGTTCGCACGCTGGAACATCGGACGCAGAAGTGCGCAGCGCCTTTTGGACGACATCGACACCGCAAGTAGTATAGCGCGTGAAGCCCGATTCTATTGGGGGGCCGGTAGTCTTAGCAGCCACGCGTTGGCAGGCCAGCGCTACACCCGCTTAGCGTCCTACGAAACCGCAGGTTCGATCGCAAGACCGCTGACCACTTCTGCGAAACCTGCTTAGCCTGCGAGCAGCGAAGGCAGCGGCAGGCCGCTTCTCTCCTGCGAGCTCCCGGCCTCTGCGATCCTACGCCGACCGCATCGCGGCTCGCGTGGCCGCACCAACGGCCCGGTGCGGGACGAACCAGCGGCGGAGCGCTTCCGCCAGTCCGTCCAGGCTATGGTCTTCGGCGGCCCAGGCGATGCAGCCGTCGGGGCGGATCAACATGGATGATCCCGCCGGGACCGGAACGCACCGCACCTTCGACGCGGCGGCTGCGACAAGGCTCGACCCCGTGCCGTCGCCGGCATCGAGGAAGAGACCGCGGCCATCCTCTATGACGTCATAAAGCGACGTGACGGCCTCCCCGAGGCCGATCGGCCGGTCGCCGATCAGCCGTCCGACCTCGTCGTGCTCCGACCCGAGGTCGTAGCGGGTGGACAGGCCGCTCATCATCTCGCCGAAGCGGCGGTTCACGTCGGTCATCTGCAGGAGCCCGGCGATCAGATCCCGCATCGCGCCCGCCTGCGGATCCGGGCGCATGATGGCGGCCTGGGCGAGGGTGTTCGCCATCACGGCTTCGGCGACCGGCCGCCGCTCGGCCGTGTAGGTGTCGAGCAGGCTGTCCGGCATGTCGCCACGCACCACAGAGGCCAGCTTCCAGCCGAGGTTGGCCGCGTCCACGAGGCCAAGGCTCATGCCTTGTCCGCCGAAGGGCGAGTGGACGTGCGCCGCGTCGCCGGCGAGCAGCACCCTGCCGGCGCGATAGGTGTCGGCGAGCCGCGTGTTGTCCGTCCACCGGTTCGCGACGTCGAGCACCGCGACGTGGACGTCCATGCCGCTGATCCGACGCAGCACGGCCTCGACCTCCTCGCGGGTGACCGGTGCCTCGCGGTCCGCAGGTGGGCCGCTGAAATCCAACATGCCCAACATGCGCGGGACAGGCCCGTAGAAGAACATGCCGCCCGGCCCGCGCCGGAAACCCGGCGATGATGAATGTCGGGGAAGGTCGATGTCGCAGCTCGCGCTGTACATCGTCATGGTCGGCGGCGTGCCGGGAAAGGCGAAGCCGGCCATCTTGCGGACGGAGCTGCGCCCGCCGTCGCATCCGACGAGGTAGGCGCAGCGGATACCGCCTCCGCCCGTCGGGGATGCCCAGGCCACCTCGACGCGATCCCCTCGCTGCATGAAGCCGGTGACGTCGCATTCGCGGCGCACGGCGATGCCGAGCGCACGCGCACGCTCGGCCAGGACGGCTTCGAGGGTCTGCTGATCCACCGGGCGCATGCGTCGCTCCGGCTCCCTTTGCGCATCGCTCCGGAGAAGCAGGCCGGCGAAATGACCAAAGGCCTTCGGCGACCGGCTGCGCTGTTGCACTCCGGGCTGCATCATCGCCGCCAGGCGGGGCGCCTCGGCGGCGGCGATGGTCGCGCTCATTCCCCGGCGCTGCAACGCCTCGATGCCGAGCGGTCCGCAACCCTGCGCTTTCAAAGCCGTGCTCGGCGCGGCCAAACGCTCCAGCACGAGGACGCGTGCGCCACCCAGGGTCAGCTCGATTGCGAGAAGGAGCCCGACCGGCCCGGCTCCCACGATCACGATGTCGACGTGCTGATTCATATACGTCATCCATACATAGACTCAGTATATAGATGGATGTGTTATTCGTCGGCTCATGTCAACACCGTCCGACCGCCGTACCCGCAAGCGCCTCGCCGTGAGGAAGAACATCTCCAACGCCGCGACGAAGCTCTTCCTGGAACGGGGCTTCGACAACGTGACGGTGGATGAGATCGCCGAGGCCGCCGACGTCGGCCGGATGACGGTGTTCAACCATTTCCCCCGCAAGGAGGACATGTTCTTCGATCTCGACGAGGAAGGCCGCGAAACCGTTCGCGCCGCCCTGCGCCAGCGCGAGCCCAGCGTCGCCCCGGTGGAGGTCTTGCGCCTGCTCGCTCATCGGCTGATCGTCGAGGACGTCTCCTACCTCCGGTTCTTCCCCGCGAGCCAAACCTATGTCGAGGCGATCGCGGCGAGCGAAACGCTCAAAGCTCGAGCGAGAGCGATCCGAGACGAGCTCGCGCAAGTGGTCACTCTGGCGCTCGCCGAATGCGTCGGTCGGGAGCCTGCCGACCCCGACGCCCGGCTCGCGGCCAGTCTGCTCCTTGCCACGTGGACGGAAGCCTTCATCCAGGCTCACCGGACCTTTCGACGGAAACGGGACGCCGACGCCGCAAGGTCCGTCTTCCTGGCCATCGTCGAGAAGGGCTGTGTCGGGGTGAAAGCCGCGATGGCGGGAACGCAGTACGCTTGAGGTGACGACGCATCGAAAAGCGGCTGCCAATTCGAAGGCGACCAGGCGTACTCGTCAGCGACGTCCGCTTGCTAAGCAGGTGTCGCAAAATTGCCCCGCGGTTTTGCGATCAGAACCTGCGGCCCATCAAGGAGCTAAGCTGGTGAAGCGTTGGCCTGCCAACGCGAACCTGCTTAGCCGCCCTTCTTCCTCAGGGTGTCGGTTGGCGCGTCGGGCGGCAGCATCGAGCGTCGAGGGCAAGCGGGTCTGTTGAGCGAAGAACGCCATCTGCTGGTGCGGATGCGGCGCTGGAGCGAAGGATGGATCCTGTTTCGAGGGGCTCGGCCCGGTGGATCAGACACGTCGCCTGAGCAGGGCCACCGCGAGGCCGGCGATGAGATCGGCTTCGGAACGGGCCGCGGGGAAGGCGAGGCGCACGCGGGGATGCGTTTCCACCACCCTGGCGACGATCTTGAGCAGACGCGGGCGCAACGTCGCGGATCTTGGGAACGGCGTCCCTCACCGTCGGCATCAGCCAATCGGCGGCGCTGCGCAGGTCGAGGCGGACCCGGTTGGCGAGCGCCGAGCGGCACGAGGTGCGGTCGGACCGCAGATGGCTTTTGTTCAGCCGCGCCAGCCGCTCGGCGATGCCGAGACGGCGCTCCGCCGGGGCCAGCAGCTTTTCGCAACCGTCCGAGGTGAGACGACCGCCGTCCAAGGCGGCCGTGACGTTCGTCCGCTCCACGGCTGCAAGCCGAAAGCGTGGATCGTCTCCTGGACCATGGCGGTCGCGGCAGGGCGTGGATCGGGGTTGGCGCCAGCACCCAATTCCTACGCTGCTTCGATGCTCTCAGCTATGCTCGCCACCGCAGCCAGCCCGTGCCGATGAAGAAGACGCGCTAACGCGGCTCGATACGCATGATGTGCCTCGAACACGCGTGTTGCAAAATCAAGGCCCGCGTCCTTTAGTGTCTACAACACCGTTGTCGTCGGCAAGCGAAAGCTATGCTGAAACACTCGTCATGCACCAGGATCGGTCTATCACGAGCGATCGATCTGCAAGAGCTTAAGAGGAAGATTTAAAGATGCGAGATGAGGAGCTTCCTTTCGAATGGTTCGAACGTGACGACTATCCACGTATTCTAGAGGTAATGTCTGATACACATCGATTGCCGCGCGCCTTTGAGGAATGGGAGAAGCATGCTCTGGCGGGGGTTCAGGAACTGGAAGCCACGAGATACAGCGTCGTCCGCACGGTCATAAAGCCGGATGTCTTCGCAAACTGGTGTCGAGACAACGGCTTTCAGCCCAATGCGCAGGGGCGTCTCAAATATTGCAAGCAGCAGTTGCGCAATGCCGCCGTGCCCTCGAACGAGGACAGTGGCTTGTCAAACCCTGAGGCGTCCGAGCCGACAGCGACGCTCCGGCCGGAGGCCGCAGCGCCGGACGAAACGAGCATCATCGAAGATCCGGTCCAGTTCATCGGCAAAAAGTCGAGCCGCTTGCTCGACACCGGCAAGTCCGCATGGGGAGCGCTGCGGCGGCTCCTCGCTCGCCCGCGAGCTTGAACGATTGGGAGCCGATGTCGACACGCCTGTTGTTGATCGCACACGCGGGAACGAGCGCGACACGTCATGCAACGTTCGCACGCGGAGAGGGGCTGGACCCACGCGGTCTGCAGACCGCGCTTGCTTCGGCGGCAAGGTTGCAGCTGCGACCCGATGTCGTGTGGTCCAGTCCCGCTCCTGCTGCCCGCGAAACCGCCGAAGCGCTCGGTTTTGAGGCACAGGTGGATGATGCGCTCTGCGACCTCGATGTCGGTCTATGGACCGGACGCAGCTTCTCCGAGATCGCGCAAGAACAACCGGATCAAGCCGCGGCCTGGATGACCGATCCGACTTACGCGAGCCACGGTGGCGAATCGATCGATGCCTTGATCGGGCGCGTTGCGGTGTGGCTTGCTCCCCGCCGCTCGGCAAAAGGGATGATGGTTGCCGTGACGCACGCCGCGGTGGTGCGGGCCGCTCTGCTGCTGACGCTCGATGCTCCGCGCTCGGCATTCTGGCGGGTCGATGTCGCACCCCTCGCGCACATCGTTCTCGGTACGAACAGCCAGCGCTGGACCCTTCGTGCCCAGCACCTGGGCTGAGATCGGCTGAAATGACGATGGAGTGTGACGCACGGGCTCCGGCCTCAAAGAACGGACTCCGGCTTCGAAGAGTTGTAAGCCGATCCGGTGAGTCAACCCGTGATGGACGACATATCCATCCCCCCCGCCTCATGATTGCAGATCAAAGATCTTAGTTCTTGAAGCTGCGTTCCGTGAGTGTGCCGAACAGCAGGCCGATCGTTCCCCACAGAATGGCTTGGATGCCAAGGCTCGCGAGGCGGAACGACCACAGCGTTTGCGCTGGGAACGCCTCAGGAACCTCATCAACGACGGGAAGGGCGTGATAGCTGATCGCGATCATCACGAGAAAGGCGAGGAGACCGATCAATGATGCATTCCACTGACCTAGCCGTATTATCACGGCGCGCCGCAAGGCAAACGCCGCGAAAGCGGCAACAACCGAGATCGCGATCATCGAAAAGTAGAGCCCCGTTCGGATCCCGATGGTATCGGGCTGGCCGACCGCCGGCGGGTTGGCCGGGTACTTGAGATCCGGGATAAGATAGATCACCACGAAGCAGACAAGTGACAGGGTTGCTGCAAATTCGCGCGGCGTCACGTTCGAGAAGCGACCGTACCCGAGCGCGAACAGCAGCGCGAAAATCCCGCCCAACGCCGTGCCAACGACCGTTGTACCGACGAACAGGCCGAAAGTGGCCTGAACTTCGCGGCTGACGAGTGCGGGCTCCTCTGGCTCGCCCTTCGCTTTGGCGATGGCTGCTTCAACGGCGATCGAGCGATCGACGCTCGGCTCGCCGTAAACCTTCGCGAAGGCGAAGCCGAGGATCCCAGCGAGAAGGCCGACGAGCATGCCGCGTAGGAGAAGGCGCGCCATAGCCATATCGTACCTTCCCCAACCGTTTGCCCTAATCGTTTGTCAGTGGCAGGGGAAGCCGAGAAGGTGGCGACCATCATGCACAAACTCATGAACGTACATGCTCTTGAAGATCGACATCGCGCCTTCCTCAGCACCGACGAAATAAATCGCCAGCAGGCAGACCGGGATGAACAACAGCCAAGGCAGGACCGCACGGAGGGGAATGGCTTGCGCGGAACCGACAAAGGCTTGCGGGGCGTCGGCGGAGATAAGAGCGGAAGTTGCCATTTGAGACCTTTCGTGAGCGCGAATGAGTTCTACGCAAGCCAGCTTACCCTCGTGGAGCGGATTGGCAAGAGCAATGCAGGAAAAAGCTGGCGAGAAAAGTGAGAGCATAACGCGTGCCATCGGAAATTTAGGGTACTCCCCTATACCTTCAGAAAAATCTTGCCTAGTGGAAACTCATGCAGGAAGGGCTCGACTTGCCCACACATATTCGAGGCGACACGTCGCCGTGGACTTTCGAGGTGAAACGCCGGGTCGAATACCTGGTTCGGTCCGGCACTCCAGCTTTTGTCGCGCAACGGACCCGATCTGAAAACCGCGGCGTTTTTCGACGCGATGCTCTGATGAACAATCTTCGTACATCAGCGACGGTATCGGTCGCCACGTCGGCTGAAACTGACGCAAGCCCCTCACCTTACGGTTGACCGGTCATTTCAGGTAGGTTCGAACGACTTCGAGCAACTGTTCCACAGCCTCCTCATTGATCGCTCCGGGAGGCGCAAGATGGGTGCGTACGTGGTCTTCAACGACCTCGGCCATCAGCCCGGCGGTTGCCCCGCGGACACCAGCGATCAGGTGCAGCACCTTTTCACAACCGACTTGGTTCTCCAGCGCGCGTTCGATCGCCTCGACCTGGCCGCGAATGCGACGAATGCGCGCCAGGAGCTTCTGGCGTTCGGAAATGGTATGGGACACCTACTCGTCGAACCTCTTGAACGCCTTTGATCCATCCGGTCGGCAGGGCTCCAGGAGATCGGCGGCGCGGCCACGCTGCTCCTCGATGAAGCCAAGCCGCGGTTCACTGTGCGGCGCTCGCCATCTCCGCCCGCCGGTTTGCCGGCGGCAGCTTGTCGCCACGAATGACGTCGGATGGGACGATCGGCTGACCGGAGGCGCATTGGCTCGGCAATCCGTCGAATTTCGCTTTCGGATCCGAGAGCATCGGCCCGACATCGATCAGGAAGGCGTGCTCCTTCAACTTCTCTTCGCCCGACAGCTGGTCGAAGGTCTTCTGGCTGGTCCAGAATGCTTCGAGATCCGTCTTCGCGACGCCAAGGAGGACGACGTTGGCATAAGCAGTCAGAACGTCGAAGAATTCGGTCATCGTGATCGGCAGGTCGGTCTTATCGTCGAGTAGGTAGGTCGACTTCATCATTCCCTTGAAGTCTTCGAGCATGTCCTCATGTCCCATGTTGCGCGAACCATACATGGCGACATGGGCGTAATCGGTTTTGAAGCCGTCCTTCAGTCCGTCGTATTTCGGCGTGAAGCCGATCCACTGACTGATCACGGCTCCCCATTTCGATGGTGCTTCGCCGGGAAGAACCTGGACGCCGGGATGGGTGAGCTTCGCCACGTCGAACAAGGTCCAGTTGCGCGATGACGCGCCGGTCATCTTCGTCGATCCACCGCCCTCCTTCGCCGGTTTCAGCACGCGCACGAGGTCCTTGCCGCCGCTGGCCACGCACCAGCGCATGAACGAGTCGCCGACGAAGCGATTGGTGACCATCTCCTTGATGGCTTGGCGGATCCTGGCTTCCCCCGTCGTCGTATATGCCGTCAGGCGCTGCCAGCTTTGCTCGGGATTGACCACGAAGAAGCCGCCGTTGAACGGGCTCTTGAATGCTTCACCATACTTCGCGACGATGGCGGCATTCTTCTCGTCGTCGAGCATGCAGTCGAGATCGTTCAAAGCCGTGTAAAGCGCCGCGCTGTCCTTGTAGGTGGCGGGATCACCCGTGTGGGGCAGTTGTCCGACGCCGACGATCTGGACCTGATCACCCAGGCCGAGTTGTGATAGATGACGCGCGAGGTCGACCACCATTCCGGTCCCGGTGCCGCCGGCGAGGCTGAAACAAACCATCACCACCGATGGCAGCTTTGCCTTTTTGACCTGCTCCGCGAACTTCGTCAGAGCGACCTGGAGTGGCTGCGAGCCTGAATAATAGGCATCTGCGTAGATGGCCTTCGCGATGGCCCGCGGAAAGTGTTCGCCGGCTTTCGGCATGGTGAATGTTTTGGGGAGATACGGGTCGAGCTTCGCCTTCTCCAGGGCTGGCGTTCCCTTTTTAAGCGTGTCACAGGCGGTTTTCAGGCTGGCGATCAGGCCTTCTTGCGAAGGCACAGGAAGCGGGACCGACTGGAAAAGGTAGCGGTCGGTGGGAATGCCGCGGGATTCCAGGCGTTTGGTGAAAGCATGGCCGTAGTCCTGGGCCAGCGACATGTCGTCGTCGCCGATATCGATCACCAGCGCGGAGAAGGTCGCGCCTTCCCCGACGAGCAGGTCCTCGGCCTCGCCTGTCCGCAGGAGAGACTCGACATAGACTGCGCCGGTGCGGCCGATGCCGATGACGTGCATGCAGGGAGCGATCGCCTTGTCGACGGCGGCTGTCTCGGACGATGTCATGTTGGACCTTTCGATTCGAATCGGGTGCATGCGGTAGAGCGCCAAAGCCAGGAGAAGGGTCGAGCACTCGGCCCGCAGCGCTGGGTATGCCGGTGGAATGTCCTTCGGCCATGCTGCCGAGTAGGCTCGATCGTCGAGGTCGCTTTGAAGCGGACAGCAGCAGGTGATCGAGAGCGCAGACGATGCCGCTCGGTTTCCGCGAGGTGACATCGCCTCGCAGTAGAGCACATCATATGCCACGGCGCGATCGGTCACTCGTCGGAGAAGGGGTCAGCCAGTCGCGCGCCTTCGCTCAATCAACGGCTACGGCGATGGCATTGTGGGAACGACCGGAGCATCGGGCCGTATGTCGGATCCGGACCGATGCTCTAGACTGTTGCTTTTCATTGGA
>CALMGA010000476.1:14172-39909 GCA_937863205.1 uncultured Beijerinckiaceae bacterium
GCGTGAGCTGGCGACGCATCTGTCATCTTAGGAACTGCTCAATCGCCTGCGCAACCTCGCTCGGAAATTCCTCGTGCACCGCCAAACGTCCCGAGGGCAGACGCGCGACCTCCACCCCTGGCAGATCAGCCAAGCACTCCATCTCGGCGCGCGACTTCTTTGGCGTGCCTTCGCCAAGAACGACCAGCATCGGCACGTTTGCCCGGCGAGCAAGGTCGAGAAAGTCGTCCCGGCTGGCGATGCGGTCGAGGCTTCCGGTGACGAAGCGCACGGATGCGTGGCGGGCACCAAGCGTGCGGGTCACGGCGCGTTTCGCGGCAAGTTGCGCACCAGACAACCAGTTCGGATCGTCGTAGACATGTTCTCGCGCCATCTTCCGCAGGACCGCGGCGCTGACGTTCAGCCGGAAGAGCATCGGCCCGAGGACTGGCACGTCGATGGCTCTCCGGATGCCGTTGAACCAGGGTCGGTTGGCGCCGACCATCGTCGGAAGCGGGCCGCGCCATGTCGGCGCAACCAGTACCAGACGGCGAAGTCGCCCGGGCCGCCTGACGCATTCGCAAAGTGCGTAGGACGCGGCATGGCCGGCGGCCACGACCGCATCTGGCCGTACCACCACGGTTTCGATGATCCATTCAAGAAAGGATGACAGCAGGTCCGGCGTCCAATCCACGCGCGGCCGCGCGCGATCACCGAAGCCCGGCCAATCGACCGCGGCCGCGTGGCAGAACGAAGCCAGCGACCGCAGCAAAGGAAGCATTTCGCCACGCGTCGAGATCGAGCTGAGTGCCGGCAGAAGAAGAACCGAAGGTCCGGACCCGGCTTCGTCCATGCCCAAGCGCAAGCCAAGCTTCTCCCAGCAAAGCTCGCGGGTCCGAAAGGGCTCGGCAGGCACCGGCTCGGTCCTGGCGGGCAACGGCCCGTCTCTCCGCTCCGTGCTCACTGCCGCGTGTCCCGGGTGACCGTTGCCGCCTCGTCGCAGGCCCGCAGGAGCGACACGACGAGTCCGCGAGCCTGGGCGACACGCAGCTCGATTGCCAAATCCGAACCCTTCGTGTCGGTCAGCTCCAGCAGCACGTTCTCGCCGATCGCATCGTGACGAACCGCGACCTTGCCGAGATGGATGACCGCGATCTGCTGCAATCGGGGTGACCCGGCCGCCGAGCGATCCTGCAGGAGTTCTCGGGCAAGCGCGGGCAGTTGCCTTGCAAGCGAGATGACGTCTGCGGCTGTCAGGATCAAGGGATCGGGCGAGGCGGGGTGTTTCAGTTCAAAGTCGCCGTTCCCGGCAGCCGTGATCGAGACTTCCGCCGTCAAGCCGCGATCCCCTCGTTGCCGACGTCAGTAATCAGCTTCGCGCTGGCCGGCCAACGCTCCACCCGCTTGGCTCTCTGAGAGGCCGCAGGTTTTGATCGCCAAGCCGCAGGGCACTTTTGCGAAACCTGCTTAGACATGATCATCTCGCCATTCCATGTCGGTCAACGGCGAAACGCGCGACGGGATGCGTCGCTGCCGTGCATTCGCGGAATGATCAAGGGCGGCTGCCATGCATGTTGTCGCGTGACCGTGCCTCATGAAGTTGCGATGCTGATGCAAATTAGGGCAACTCAGCCCTCATCGATGAACAAGCATACAACAGCTGCCGCGATTTCCTGAATTTCGCCGAGGCCGAGATCCAGCGGCTGCAGGAACGACTTAAGCAGAAGATGTTCGTTCGTCACATCGAACCGATCTGCGAGGTCCGGCAGCACCAGCCGCAAGAGGGCTGGCAAGACTTCGTCAGTCATCGCCCAATCCGGGTCGATTCGGCTTGCCTCCAGAAGGTCGGCGGCAAGGCGGTCCCAGCTTCGCGGCCGCATTGTCCGTGACAATGCGGTTTGACGCCTGATGATTCGCTCGGTGGCTCGAAAGCTGTGCGCCGGCGACCCTCACCCATCGCTGTAGCCATAGAACTTCTTGAGATGGGCCAGGATCGCGGCACCAAGCTCCTGCACTTCCTTCGCCGACACCATTTGAGGATAGATGACGGCCTTCGCAGACAGATCGCGGATCTTCTGGCTGTTGAGTTCATCGAGCGGCGGCGGCTTGTGGGCCTGGGGCTGCGGCAGGCGATCGACGAAATTGATGACGTTGTCATCCTCGCTCATGATTGCGCCGCCGAACCCTTGAGGGGATGCCGGCGTGTCGTGCCGGAAGCGAGGGCAATCTGAACGGTGCTCGGGTCGCTGACCGACCTTGGACGGCGTGGCGTCGAAAAATAGCTGGGACGTCGGGCGGCCATGCCGTCCGACGTCCCCTGATGTTGTGGACGAGCCCGACCCGGAATGCAGGAGGAGCGTCGACCTGATCTTTTGGCGCGGAGGTAACCTTTCGATGCGATCTGCTTCATCGAGTGATCCCTCCTCGCTTCGTCAGTATCGGGCGACGACGGCCGGTGTTGGCGCCGGGGCGACGTAGAGCGGGACAGTGATGCGGATGCTTCCACGCGTTTCGTAGTCGCTGCTGGGGTTCACGACCGTCCCGGCGAGCGAGGGTTGACCAAGTCCCCAGCCGCCGTTGCGGACGTAGACTTCCCGGGTTGCAAAGGCCTGCACGGTGAACTTGCCGAAGTCGTAGCCGATCAGACCGCCGATCGCCAGGGAGGACTGGCGGACTACAGGCCCGTTAATGTCCGTCTCGTAGGTTCCGATCAGGCCGAGTTCGACCTTGCCGAACTTCTTCGTGAAGGTGAAGTCGACGAACACGTTGTCGTCGAAACCGAGCAGGACGCTGTTCCTTGTGGTGAGCTTGCCGCCGAAATCACCGAAGTAGTTGGCAGTCACCGTCGCATTGTATCCGTCCTTGACATAGGACAGCGAGGCGCGGAACTGGGCGTTCTCCCCGCGCCCGGCGTTGGTGAAACGATCCTCGGTGTTGCTACCGGCCGCGATGCCGAAATTGAAGCCGTTGCCGAAGTCATGGGCCAGAATGAAGAACGCGGCCGTGGTGTAGGCATCGACCCGGTTGATGGTCGAACCATCGATATGCGTGAAAATCGGGTCGGGAAGAACAAGCTCGACGCGCGTGTCGTAGAACGAGAACGGCGTCGACCAGACGAGCGTCGGCTCGTTGACCCCGAGGCGATTGCTTTGCCCGTCACGTTGACCGTAGCTCTCGTTGTCCAGGAAGAACACACCTTCCGGTAGCGGAGCGCCCAAGGCGAGGCCGCAGGTTTCGCAGGGCTGACCGATGATCTGCGCCTGAGCGGTTCCCATCAAGCCAGCGAGTGGAATAGACGCGGCAATGACAGCGCCGCCGATTGATGTACCAAGTTTATAACGCATCGTGAGATGACCCCCTGATCTTTGTCATGCCCGAGACCCCCTCAGATCTCGAATCTGTCTCTGGTGAACGCTCTCGTTTTCCGAGATCTCAAAGGCATATTTCAAGCCTCTGCCTTGAAAATTCCTACGCTCCCAACGTCGTGTTGCTGATGGGCGACAAAGAAGTAAGTAGGCAGCAGCATATGGTCAAAAACTAGACTTAGTCCCGGCGCATCACGCGTGGTTGAGACACCCAGACTTGATGATATGTTGAGCAAGTCGAGGTGACCGCTTGAACAACAGAACGGAAAATATGTACATCCGTGCACTGACCGTACTGTCATGCTTCGCGTGGCATCATCGGCATGCGATGTCGGGAGGGCGGAACCATTGCGATGAAAGTCATCGTAAGGATCACCGCGATCCGAAAACGCAAAAGACCGTACGTCCACCGAGGGTGAGCGACACGGGGCGCTGATGCCTATACTCTGAGAGGGCTCTGTTGCCTGATGTGAAGCCTAGGCGGCTCACCGACCCCTTGTCAACGACCGCGAGAAATCTCGCTAACATCACCAAGCCGCTGTGCTTTTCGGGACGCGCCGCTGGTCCGCAAGCCATCGGCATGTTGCTCCTAGGTAAGGAACTCGGACAAGCCTCCGGGCGACAGCAGACGGCGCAGCTCCTCCACAGACGTGACGGGAGCGAGACAGCTGGTACCGACGCAGATCTGGGCTGCGGGTTGCGCCCGATCCTTCTCGCCGTCGCCGGCTCCCGGCCCGAGAACCAGCCTGTCGGGCAGGCTGTGATCGAGCGCGATTCGCATCAGGGTCCGGGTTTGTTGGTTGGCGGGATCACCGGACACCTTGATCTTAACGAAATGCGCCAGGGTCTGGACATTGCCGACCGACGTCACGCCGGCGATGCCGGACTTGGTGATGTCGGTGTGAAAGGCTTCGACCAGTCTTTCCGCCCGGTCGCGGTAGGCTGGTGCGCCGGTCAGGTCGTAAAGGCGGGCCAGCACGCCGATCATCAGGCCGTTGCCCGAAGGCAATGAGGTTTCGGTGATGGTCCTCAGCCGAGCCATCGGGCGCCATTGCGCCGCCGAGCTCATGCAGTAGCCCCCATTCGCCGCATCCCAGAATTCGGCATCGAGCGTCGCCACCCACGTCCTCGCGAAATCGAGGTAGCGCGGCTTGCCGAAGGCTTCGAAAAGGCGGAGCGCGGCCCGGCTCATCATGACGTAGTCGTCGAGAAAGCCGTCGGGGCCGATCACGCCCTCCGTGACGCAATGGTGGAGCCTGTCGCCGCACGACAGGCGCTCAACCAAGGCATCGAAAATCTGGATGGCGACGGCGAGCCAGTCACGCCTGGCGAACACGCTGCCGGCTTCGACCAGCGCCACCAGCATCAGGCCGTTCCAATCCGCCATCACCTTCCGATCGCGCACCGGCGTCGGGCGCAACGAACGCGCCTCGCGGAGGCGCGCCCTGCAGCCGGCCAAGCGCGGCTCATCGACCTCGCCCCGACAACCACATTCGATCGGCACAAGGGGGCCGGCGGGATCTCCCTCGAACGACCCGACCTCGTAGTGCGCGAGGAAAAAAGGCGCGTCGCCGCCGAGAGCCTCGGCGATCTGGTGTTGGTTCCAGCGATAGAACCCGCCCTCCGTCCCGCTGTCTTCATCGTCCGCACTCAGGCTCGATGCGAAACCCGAGCCCGGCACCATCATTTCCGCGACCGCCCAGGATGCGATCCCTTCGGCACAGTCTTTCAGTCTGGTGTCGCGCGTACCACGCCAAACCCAGGTGAGCAGTTCAAGAAGTTGCGCATTGTCATACAACATCTTCTCGAAGTGGGGGACGGTCCAGGCATCGTCCGAGCAGTAGCGATGCACGCCGCCGCCGACATGATCGACGAGCGCGGAACGGCAGATCGCCTGGAGCGAGCCCACCACCGCATCGCCGAACCCGCCGGTTCCCGAAACAACGTGGCGACGCCACAGCAACTGGTGAGCGGCGGCATTCGCGAAACGTGGGCCGGACAGGCCGAAGCCGCCGTAAAGGGCGTCGATGTTTTCGAAAAGCCGCCCCGTGAGGAAGGTCGCGTAGCGATCGACATCGAATATCGCGGAGTCACTCCCCGAACGTGTCGGGCGAGCGCGGTCGGGCATCGGCGGCGCGGACATCCAGCCTTTTTGGTGGTAGACGCGCAAGGCCTCGGCAAGCACATCGGGAAAGCCGGGCAGGCCGTAGCGCGGCGCAGGCGGGTAGTAGCTGCCACCAGCGAAAACTTCACCCTGGGGCGTCATGAAGGCGGTCACCGGCCAGCCTGTTCGCGCCCCGATGCGGGCCATCGCATCGAGTATGGACCGATCTACGTCGGGACGCTCCTCGCGGTCGATCTTGACCGCAACGAAGTCGCGGTTGATCGCCTCCGCGATGGCCGGGTCGGAAAAACTTTCCTGCGCCATCACATGGCACCAGTGGCAAGCGAGATATCCGATCGATACGAGAACGGGCTTGTCGGCGGCCACCGCCTCCGCGAACGCATCCTCCTTCCATGGCCGCCAAGCGATCGCCTGCTCGGCATGAAGCCTGAGATAGCCACTCGGTTCGTCTTGCAGTGCATTTGCCATAGCGTGCTCCGCCTATGACGGCCCAGCGCTGATGCGACGATAGCGGCCTGGACGCGCTCAGCCGTGTATCGTGCTCGGGTCGATGGAAAGGCGTAGGCGCTCGATGGGTTGGCCACGCATCACGTGGGAGCGCATGATCTCCTCGATGTCGGCCTCGTTTTCGTAGCGGTACCAAATCCCCTCGGGATAGATCACCATGACCGGCCCATGCTCGCAGACATTGAGACAACCGGCGTGATTGATCCGGATGCGCTTCACACCAAGCGCCATGCCAAGCCGGCACATGTAGTTGCACAGCTGCTTGGCGCCCCGGTTGGAGCACGACCCGCGCCAATGCGTGTCCGGCCGTTCATTGGTGCAGCAGAACACATGAATGCGGTAGACGGGTTCGCTCTCGGCAGCGCCAAGCAGATCGACCACCTAGGCGACCTTGGCAGGGTTGACCACGCACCGGGCGAGGCCCGCCGCGAACTCCGCGCGATCAAGGTTTTTACCGATTACGACGAATTGCGAACTGCGCGTTTCCCCCGCGAGCCAAGGTTTGTCGGGCCGCATCGTCGTCAGCATGCGCACGCTCTGAAACACCAGCCGCTCGTTGAAACCGCGGGCATTGAAGATGCCTTTGGTACGATAAAGGTCGTCGCCGCGCTCCTGCGCGACCTTATTCATCCAGAGCGCGAAGGTATTGATGTCGATCGGATTGCTTTCCTCCAACACGAACGAGGTGATCGCGGCATCATGTTCATGCTCGTGGTCGCCGAGAAACTCGGGATCGACCTCCAGCTTCTGAACGAGATCGAATGCCCCGACACCGATCACCTTCCCGATGTCGATCTCGGAATTGGCGGTGTGATGGATGATAGCCAACGGGTTCAGCTTGCGAATGCGAGCCTCGACGGCTGCGATCTGCTCGGGTCCGACGAGATCGATCTTGTTTATAAGAATGACATCGCTGAAAGCGACCTGCTCGACGGCCTCGTTGCTTTGCGCAAGATTAGCCTCGATGTTGACCGCGTCGACGACAGTCACGAAGGCATCCAGCTTGATGTTGGCCTTGACCTCGTCCGCGACGAAGAACGTCGAGGCGACCGGAGCGGGATCGGCGAGTCCGGTGGTCTCGATGAGGATACCGTCGAGTGACCCGGCGCGCTCCTGAAGACGCCCGAGCGTCTCAACAAGGTCGCCGCGTACGGTGCAACACAGACATCCGTTGTTGAACTCGACGAGTTCCGCCTGATCCTCGCGGATCACGAGTTGTCCATCAATGCTGACCTCGCCGAACTCGTTGACGATGACGGCGATCTTCTTTCCGTGCTGCTCGTGGAGTATGCGATTGACCAGCGTCGTCTTGCCCGATCCCAGGAATCCCGTGATCACGGTGGCAGGAATGGTGCTGCGAGCGTTTCCAGCCGTTTGATCACTTGGCATCGGCGTTCACTCCCGGTTGCAGTGGAAAACATCCTTGAAATAACAAGATGCAGGTGGAGTCCCACCTGCATCCCGTTCATCTCGTTCCGCGCTCTTGCGAGCGGGGTCGGCTTAGATCAGCCGTGCGCGACGGCGGCGACCGCCACCCGCTTCGGCGCCTCGCCGCCCGGCGTCGCCACGACCGTCTTGGTCATCGCAGCGATCTGCTGCTCCAGAATGACCTTGCGGTTGGGCGGCGGCAGGACATCGCCGCGCAACTGATCGTAGGGAACCACGACCCAGCAGGCACAACCCCAGATGCACTCGCCGGCCATGCCTTCGAAGCGGATCGCGGGTTCCGAAAGCATCGGGCCGATGTCCACGAGCCAAGCGTGCTCGTTGAGCTTATCTTCCCAGGTCAGCTTGTCGTACACCTTCTGGCTGTCCCAGAAAGCGAGGAGGTCGGTCTTCGCAACGCCGGGCAGGATGATATTCGCGTAAGCTGTCAGCGCATCGAAGAACTCGTGGTTGACGATCTGAAGCGTCGACTCCGAATCCAGCATGTACTGCTTCTTCATCATCGCCCGGAACATCTTGTTCATGTCTTCGTGTCCCATGTTGCGGGACCCGTAGATGAACACTTCAGCGAAGTCCGTCTTGAACTCGTCCTTCAATCCATCATAGTTGTGGGTGAAGTCGATCCACTGGCTGATCACCGAGTCCCACTTCGAAGGAGCCTCGCCTGGAAGCACCTGCACACCGGGGTGGGTCAGCTTGGCCACGTTGAACATGGTCCAGTTGCGGGACTTGGCGGTGATCGTCTCGTGCGGCGCGCCGGTCATGCCAGATGGGCGCAGAGCACGGAACAGGTCGCGACCGTTGTCGGCCACAACGAAGCGCATGAACGAGTCGGCGACAAAGCGGTTGGTCACCATCTCCTTGAAGTTCTGACGGATCGCCTTCTCGCCGGTGGTCGTGTAGGCGGTCAGGCGCTGCCAGCTCTGCTCGGGATTGACGACGAAGAAGCCACCGGTGAACGGGCTGCGATACAGGTCGCCCCACACCGCGGTCACACCGGCATTCTTCTCCTCGTCGAGCATGCAGTCGAGGTCGTTCAGCGTGGTGTAGAGAGCCGGGCTGTTCTTATAGGTGTCGGGGTCGCCCGAGTGCGGCAGCTGGCCGACGCCGATCACCGGAATGCGGCGACCAAGCTTCACGTTGGACAGGTGGCGGGCGAGGTCGACGACCATGCCGCTACCGGTCCCGCCGGCGAGGCTGAAGCACACGGTGACGATCGAGGGAAGACCGGCCTTGTCGATCATCTCAACGAACTTGCGCAGGGCAGCGTCCATCGGGCGGCTGCCGGCGTAGTAGGCGTTGGCGTAGATGCCCTTGGCGACGGCGCGCGGGAAGTGCTCGCCCGGCTTCGGCATCTCGTACTTCTTGGGTACGTAGGATTCGAAGTTCGGGTTCCAGTAATAACGCGGGTATTCGATCTTCAGGAACTCGCGGGTGCGGTTCATGCCTTCGAAGAATTCCTCCTTCGAGGGGACCGGCAAGGCGATCGCCTGGAACGAGAACCGATCGCTCGGGATACCACGCGACTCGAGCCGCTTGATGAACGAAGCAGCGTAATCCTGCGGGAGCCCCATGTCCTGGTCGCCGATGTCGACAACCATCGCCGCGAAGGTCGCACGGGGGTCCGCCAGATGATCCTCGATCTCACCCGTCCTGAGAAGAGCCTCGACGTAGGCGCAACCGGTACGGCCGATGCCAATCACATGCATGCAGTGCGGAGCCTGCGTACCTGTAGCACTATGGTACAAAGACGATGTCATTACCTACTCCTTCGGGGGTAAACGTCGCCGTTGCTCATCTCTGTTGATGCAATAACGGCAGCGTAATTCTGAAAGCTTCGCTTTCAGCATCTGACAGAAAAGGTTTCTGTCAAATCCAGGATGCCTAGATCTCGCAGGATATGAGCGACGGACGTCGCCCTGTTCTTGGAGACGTAGATCATGTAATCCTCGACGAACAAGCCCGGATCGGTCGAGATCGTTCCTTCGTCAATAAGTTTGACGCCCTTTTCCAGGTCCTCCCTGGCCAGACGTGCGGTCCAGATCGGCGACTCGATGTAGATCGCCTCATCCGTCGCGTGCGAAACCTGCAGGTGTTTGCCGCCTGTGATCGTCGGCACGCGTGCGCCGCTGGCGTAACGTTCCATGACCTTCGACCAATCGAGTGGCATGGGGAGCCTCCTAGACCGGTAGGAGGTGGGGTTTAAGCGGCGGCTTGGCGGCACCGCGAAGAGCTTCGTAAGGCACCGCCACCCATCCCGAACCGCCATTCAGGCTTGCGCCGGCCATGCCGTCAAGCCGCGTCGACGGCTCGCTCAGCACCACGCCCCGATCCAGGAGCATCGAATGATCGAGCACCCGATCCTCCGCTGACAGAACGTCGTAAGCTTCCCGCGCAGCATAGAACACGTCGAGGTCAAGTTTGTCGATGCAGGGCAGAACGAATTGCACGGTCGACTCACGACCTCCTTCTACGACCTGCGGGGGAACCGAGGGCGAGAACGCGGCTGCCAGCCTGCCGACCACGGTATCTGCCTCAGGACCTGCAACCGCCACGCGTGTCTCGATATACTCCGGTCGATAGGTGTCGCGCAGTCCGAGATGCCGGCTGATTCTCGGCTCGATCGCGAGCGCACCATCGGTATCGCCGAAGCCCAGCATGTGGATCCACTTCGGGCCCCATGGCGTGCGCGCGGCTGAATGCTGCGTCGACGGCGCGGCGACCCAATTGAGCAGGCGCAAAATCTCCATCAGGTTGGCGCCGCCTCTTGCGGAGAGCAGATCGGCGATCTCCCGATCGACACGCGCATGCGTTCTGTCGATGTCGTTGGTGCTTCGCCAAACCGTTTCCTGGGGAACAACGATGAACCCCGCCGTGAACGGATTGCGAAAAAGTTCGCCGCAGGCCTGAACCACGCCATGGTTCTTGGCTTCGTCGCCCAGGCAATCCAGCTCGTTGAGGCAGGCGAACAAGGCGCTACCGCGGTGATCCGGCTCATCGCCGCTGCAGGGTAGGACGCCGATGCCGACCGTCAAGGCCGCCCGACCAAGCGCTACCGTCGAAAGGTGGCGGGAAATGTCGGCCATGATCCCGCTACCGGCGCCGCCTGCCAGACCGAAGACGATGCAAACGACTGGCTGGGCGTCGGCCGACAGGATTTTCTCGCTGAAGCGCCGCAAAGCCGTCCTCAGTGAGCGGTCGCCGTCGTAGTATGCGCGGCCGTAGAGCGCCTTGGCATAGGCGCGCCGCACATGGATCGGGCCGGATCCCTCCGGCGGCGTTGATGATCCCGGCAACCAGTTCGCGGTGCTGCTGTCGCCGCTGAACATCGGATATTCCAACTTGAGGAACATGCCGTAGTTTTCCAGCGTGGCGGCGAGTTCGCCGGTCGTCGGGACTGCAAGTGGGATGATCTCCACATCGGCTCGGCTGGTTGAAACACCGGCGATACCGGCGCGCAAGCGGTCGAGGTCTTCCCCCTCGACATCCACAACAAGAGCGGAGATGCGAGGCCCTTTATCCGGCAGGTTGCGTACGACGCTCGCAACAACGTCCGCACCGGTCTTGCCGAGACCGACGATGTTGACTGAAAACGGAAGCGGTTGATCTTCAGCAACGCGGTGTATCCCGCGCTTCAGAGCGTCAAGCTTGCGTTTGGCGAGCCGTTCCTCCGTAGTCGCCACCAAATTTGATCTCCAATGACACCGCCGCCTCGGCGATATCCAAATTAGCCGAGCTGAGTGCCGAGCCAGATGCTAGCCAAGTAGAAACGCAAAAAGCCCCGTTCTTCCCGCAAGAGAGCGGGCTGAACGGAGGCTTTGGTGCCTTCCAGCCGTATGGCTTTGATGCCTGCGCAGAACCTAGCGGCAGGGGCGATCTTGTCAACAGCGTGTTAACTGTTTTCGTGCGATGCGGCGTCGCACATCTGCGCATCGCCTGGTCGGCTTGGAAGGAGCTTAGGATTTGAAGGAATTCAAGCTTCACATTGCGAGATGGGCACTGGAGCGGTTGCAGTATGTCGTGATCATAAGGTAAGCTCGGTTTCACCCCATTCGGTTGGATTCGTCGGAGGCGTGGCTCCTATGGTTCCATATCCGCTACGCCGCCGACGATGGTCGGAAGAGTGGGCGACGTCGTCGCTCATTGGAGATCGTGCTCTCTCCGAAGAGCTCGTGCACCACCATGGCCCGTCTCGGCAAGCGTGAACATGGCCTGACATCATCGTGCGGCACAGCCTGTCTTGGACATGAGGCAACTCAGCGGCGAGGTCGAGATCAATGTTCAAAGACCCTAGTGGTCGATCCGGCACCAGGAAACCCGGGGACGCCGGCGAGACTCACCTGAAGCTCGACGGTATGACGGTTGCGGTCGTGACATCTCGCGACGAGGCCGGCGACTTCCTCATCCGCGAGCTGCAGCGGCTGCGCGTCACCACGCATAACATCCTTCCTTCGGCTGAGCCGTTGCCGGCCAACGCCGACGTTGTTTATTGCGATTACGAGCCCAGCCTCTCGCGTCGCGTTCCCTGGCTGACAGGGTACGGTCATGCTGCCCTCGTGGTGATACTGCCGCAAACCGAGGCCGTCACGGCGGATGCCCTGACGGCCATGGCCCCGAATGCGGTTCTCGCTCGTCCGTTCACCTCCAACGCGATCCTGGCAAGCCTCATCGTGGCGCATTCGCAAAGCCGCTACGAGCAGCGCTTGCGCAACAAGGTCGACAGATTGGAAGATAATCTGAGGTCGATGCGCACCGTCGAGCGCGCCAAGGCGCTGCTGATGTCGTCGAGGGGCGTGAGTGACGAGGAGGCTTACAAGCACATCCGCAGCCAAGCCATGGCGCGCCGCATGTCGGTCAGCGCGTTGGCAGCCGCAATCGTGTCGTCGTTCGAGATACTGGGCAACGCGCCATGAGGGGTTGACCATGATGCGTTGACCAAGACGCGTTGGATCGGAGAACAAACCGACCCAACGTTCTGACCGCTTGCGAAAACGCAATCAGTCCGGGCGCATCGACTTGAGCATCTCCTCGGCGCTCGACACCTTGTGATCGACGAAATTATCTTCGACACTCAGGCTTTCGACGGTGCCATCCTTCACCACCATCGCGTAGCGCTCCGATCGTGTACCAAGGCCGAAGCTGGACGCGTCGACTGCGAGGCCGATGTTGTTGGTGAAGTCGGCGGATGCATCCGCCAGCATCTCGATCTTGCCATCCGCCTGCAAGGCTTCACCGAAGGCTTTCATCACGAAGCAGTCGTTGATAGAGATGCAGGCGAGTTCGTCGATTCCGCCGGCCTTGAACTCCATTGCCTTCTCGACGTATCCCGGAAGGTGGTTGCCCTGGCAGACCGGTGTGAATGCACCGGGTATTCCAAAAAGCAGCACACGCTTCCCGGCAAAAAACTCATCGGTGCTGATGTCGCTGAAGCCGCTTGAGCTGAAGCGCTTGAAGGTGACGGACGGAAGCTTGTCTCCGACTTTAATTGGCATGATCTAGATACTCCTTGAGATTGATCGGCGTCCGACGGGCTGGTCCGGGTCGCGTCCGCGTCGGCCAGGGTTACCTGCTTCTTCGTATGGCCTCGCGTGCCCGAGGGGAAAGGCGGCGCAGGGAAGCCACGGGCAGTCGACGAAACGCCGCTGATCGAAGCAACCGTTGCTGTAGAACCGCTTCCTCCAGGCACGCGATCCGGACTCATACGAAAAAAGCCCCGCTCAGCCCGCTGGTCGCGAGTCGAACGAGGCTTTGAAGCCGGTGTGTTGCTGGCTCTGGTGCCGCGGCGAACATTGCGCGGTGCAGCATAAATGTCAACGCCGCTATTCATTAGGGCGCGATATAATTTTCATGCCGTTTCAGGCACGCCTTGTGCTTCGACTTCGCGGTGATCGCGATCAAGAGGCCCGGCGGCGGTCCTCGGATGGTCGCTACTCCGAAGCATGCGCCCGGCAAGCGGCATCAAGGATCCGAAGCTCATGTCACGCGCTTTCAAGACGGAGGCACCCTGGCGAATCGGCGTGCTATTCGCCCAGACCGGGTGTACGGCCGTCACTGAGCGGACGCAGCTGAGCGGCACGTTGCTCGCCATCGAGGAAATCAACGGCAACGGCGGTATCTGCGGCCGCGAGATCCAGCCGATCATCTATGATCCCGGTTCAGGTGAAATCTCCCACGCCTTCATGGCGAAGAAGCTGCTTACCGAGGACGGCGTGACGTCCATCTTCGGCTGCTACACCTCGGCCAGTCGCCGGGCGGTGATGCCGGTCGTGGAGCGGCTGAATGGCCTCCTGTGGTATCCGACGACCTATGAAGGTTGCGAATACTCGCCCAATGTCATCTATACCGGTGCGGCGCCGAACCAGAACAGTCTCGAACTATGCCGCTTCATGATGGAAAGCTACGGAACGCGCTTCTACCTGATCGGGTCGGATTACATCTATCCCCGGCACTCGAACAAGCTCGTCCGTGAACTGCTGGCCGCCCATGGTGGAGCGGTGGTGGCCGAACGATACGTCAGCATCCATGCCAAGCGCGAGGACTTCGCGCCGATCATGCAGGACATCAAGGATGCTTCGCCCGACGTGATCTTCTCCACGGTCGTCGGCGACGGTACGAGCTTGCTCTACCAAGCCTACGCGAACGCCGGCTTCGATCCCAAGAAGATGCCGATCGCGAGCCTCACAACCACCGAAGCCGAACTGCGAGCGATGGGGTTCGACGTCGGCGAAGGGCACATCACTGCCGCGAGCTATTTCGAAGGGATCAAGTCCCAGGCGAACGAGATGTTCGTCAGCCGATACAAGAGCAAATTCGGCAGCGATCAGCCAACCAACGTCTGCGCCGAGACGGCCTATTTCCAGGTTTACCTGTTCGCTCAGGCGCTTGCTCAAGCCAACTCGATGGAAACCGACGATCTGCGGCCCTTCGCCTTGAAGGCTTCATTCGAAGCCCCGCAAGGTCGTGTCGAGGTCAACGCCGCCTCCGGCCAAGCGAATCTTTGGGCAAGGATCGGGCGCGCCAATCGGTTCGGCCAGTTCGATATGATTTGGGAGTCCGCGGGCCCTGTCGCCTCAGATCCCTTCATGATCTGCTCGGCAACCGAGCGTAGTCGGAAGGCGCCCCCGCGGCTGCAAAGGTGAAGAAGACGCTGCAACGTTGGATCCGGCGGATCCTTGATCGCGATCCTTCCTTGCTGGTTTAAATAGGGCGCTAGGTGCATGCCGCCTTGACAATGACGATCGGTGACTCCTATCGTGATCGCGGCGATGATGACGTCGCTGCGGGTTGGCGAGACGCCGCCGTCTCGTCGGTCACGGCCCTGCGGTTTGCAAGCGGGTCGGCATGGGATCTTTCGATCCGGTTGGCTGATCTCGCGTCAAATCATGTGCTCGGCTTGGCTGGAGCGCTCGTTCGGCGGACAAGATGGTCCGTTCACACCCCCGTCTTCTCGGCGCCATCATATGCATCTTCCTTGGATGCTCGACCCGATGTATGACGTTGTTTTCTACATTCGCCTTGATGATGGATCGTTCAACACTCAACTGGCGGGCAGTTGCAAGTCGTTTTCGCCGCTAAACCATCACCGGGGACATAGCAATGATGTTTGACCGCCGTGCTTTTCTTCAGGCAGGCGTTCTCGGTGCATCGACGCTTATCGAGACCGGACTGTTCGAGTCCGACGTGCGGGCCGCCGAGACGATCGACGTCGGCGTGCTGTTCTCCCTGACGGGTGGGCTGACGATCATCGAGAAGTCGCTGCACGATGCGACCCTGATGGCGGTCGCGGAGATCAACGCCGCTGGCGGCGTGCTGGGTAAGCAGCTCCGTGCCATCGCCGAGGATGGGGCGTCCGACCCGCGAAGTTTCAACGAAAAAGCCTCCAAGCTCGTCATCGAGGACAAGGTGACGACGGTGTTCGGATGCTACACCTCGGCAAGCCGCAAGGCTGTGCTGCCGGTGTTCGAGAAGCGCAACGCGATGCTTTTCTACCCCACCTACTACGAGGGCTACGAGTGCTCGCGCAACGTGGTCTACACCGGCGCCGTGCCCAACCAGCAACTATCGAACTTCATCCCCTGGATCACCAAGACGCTCGGCAAAAAGTCTTTCTTCATCGTCGGCTCGAACTACATCTATCCCCGCGAAATGGCCAAGGTCTGCAAGATCCTGATCAAGGCCAACGGCGCCAACTACGTCGCGGACGAGTATCTTGAGCTCGGCCATTCGGAGTGGGGCTCGATGGTCAACAAGATCAAGGAGTCGGGCTGCGATGTCGTGCTCTCGAACGTGGTCGGCGACTCCGTCGTCTCCTTCTATCGCGAATACCGCAACCAGGGGCTGACCCACGGCAAGCTGCCGATCTGCGCGACCGTCACCTCCGAGATCGAAGTGGCGGCCATGGGCGCCGACAATGCGGCGGGAAGCTACACGTCTTTCCCCTACTTCCAGGCGATCGACACGCCCGCCAATAAATCCTTCGTCGAGCGATACCGTGCTTTCGTGAAGAATCCGCAGGCGGTGACTCACCACGCGTTGGAATCATCCTACTTCCAGGTCTTCCTGTGGAAGCAGGCGGTGGAGAAGGCCAAGGCCAATACGGCCAACGCGATCCGCACCGCCGTGCGCGGCCAGGAGTTCGATGCCCCTGGCGGCCACGTCAAGATCGAGCCGGAGAACCTGCATGCGTGGCTGACGCCGCGCATCGCGCAATGGCAGTCGGACGGCCAGGGCAAGATCATCGATGCCTACTCCGGCCCGATCGAGCCGCTTCCTTATTCCGCCTATGGCGAAACGCCGACGAACCTGATCTGCACGCCGAACGGCCTCGATCGGGCCAAGCTGAGGGGTTGATTGCCGTTCGTGATGACTGATCGCCCCCGACGACCGTTCCGCCAGTCTCCTCCATGACCGAGACCGTCTTCATCGGCTTGAGCCTCGGCTCGGTCCTCCTCCTGGTCGCACTCGGGCTCGCGATCAACTATGGTGCGATGGGCGTCATCAACATGGCGCACGGCGATCTCGTCATGGTCGGCGCCTACACCACCGTGATGAGCGGCATCTGGCTGCATCTCGGCTTCCTCGCCTCGATCCCGCTCGCTTTCGTGACGACAGCCCTTCTCGGCCTGCTGATCGAGCGCTTCATCGTGCGGCGCCTTTACGGACGCCTGCTCGATACGCTTCTCGCCACCTGGGGCGTGGCGATCCTGCTCGAACAGGCCGTGCGCCTGCAGTTCGGGCTGTCGTTCTTCAACCGCAACATCGAGGGCCTCGGCCCGGGCCTGCAGCGGGTCGACGTGCCCTCCTGGCTCACCGGCTCGACGCCGCTGCTCGGCCTCGACATCAACATCTACCGAGCCTTCGTGATCCTGGTCACGGCGTTGCTCACGGCGCTGACCTGGTTCGGAATGTATCGTCTGCCGATCGGCACCCAGGTCCGCGCCATCATGCGCGATCCCCAGATGGCCGCCGCCTGCGGCATCGACATCAAGCGGGTCAACGCGCTGACCTTTGCCTACGGCTCGGGTCTCGCCGGCGTCGCCGGCGTGATGCTTTCCGGCTTCAAGACCGTATTTCCCGACATGGGGCCGCCGCTGGTGGTCGACGGCTTCCTTGTCGTCGTGGTCGGAGGCGTCGGCAGCTTGGTGGGCTCGCTCGCCGCCTCCGGCCTGCTGGGGCAGATCAATGGCTTCGTTGCCGCCGCAACCAACGACATCGTCGCCCGCGCCTTCGTCTTCGCCGTGGTGATCTTGGTGATCGTGCTGAGGCCCAAGGGCCTGTTCGCGTTCAAGGGGCGCTAGGCCGATGGCCAGCCTGCGGCATCGCAAAAGCACCCTGGACCTCGCCGCCTACGTCCTGTTCGTGATCGTGATCCTGGCGCTGCCGCATTTCGTCGGCGAGTTCTGGCTCAACCGGGTCGCCAAATACCTCGTCTACGGGATGCTCGGCATCGCGATCTGCCTGTCGTGGGGCTACGCCGGCATCCTCAACCTCGGCCAGGGCCTGTTCTTCGGCGTCGGGGCCTACATGATGGCGATGTCGCTGAAGCTCGCCAGCACCACGAGCCAGCAGGGCAGCGGCGTGCTGATCCCTGACTTCATGTTCTGGAACGCCGAGCCCGGTGCCAAGCAGGACCTCTGCTGCATCACCAGGGGATCCTTCTTGTGGATCCCGTTCCAGTCGCAATGGTTCGGGGTGGCGATGGCGCTTGTGGCGCCGACCGCCATCGCATTCCTGCTCGGCACGGTGATCTTCCGCAAGCGTGTCGCAGGCGTCTACGTCTCGATCATCACCTTATCGGTGGTGCTGCTGGTCCGGCTCCTGGTCATCAACGAGCAGCCCCTCACCAACGGCTTCAACGGGCTGACCGACCTCGGCAGCTTCACGGTGGGCGACCTCACCTTCGACTCCTACAGCCGGGCCACCTACTACGCCGTTGCCGTCGCGCTGACGCTGACGCTGGCCGGAGCCCGCCTGCTCGTGGCGACGCGGGCCGGGCTGATCCTGCAAGCGATCCGCGACGACCCGACCCGCGCGCGCTATCTCGGCTTCGATGTGCCGGCCTACCAGATCTTCTTCTTTTCCGTTTCCGCGGCCATCTCCGGCATTGCAGGCTTGCTCTATGTCAACGTCGCCGAGTTCGCCTCGCCGACGTTCATGGATCTCGCCTTTTCCATCAGCATGGTGGTCTGGGCGGCTGTTGGCGGGCGCGACTCGATGCTCGGCGCCTGCATCGGCGCGATCGTCATCAACGTCGTTGAAGCGAAGATGAGCGAGATCGCGGTCTTTCTCGAAGCTTGGCGGGGGGTCATCGGCCTGATCTTCATCCTCGTCGTCCTTTACCTGCCCCGCGGGCTGGCCGGTCTGGCCAATGATGCCGTGGCCAGAGTGCTGCGGGTGCGCCCGGCGCCCGGCGACAAGCCGGTCCTGGATGCCGACCCGGATCGCCTGCCGCTGGTGAACCGGGGTCCGGTCTGATGGGGGCCGCAGCCCTCACGCTGCAGGGTTTGGGCGTCAGTTTCGCCGGCGTGCAGGCGGTGAGCGATGTGTCCACCAGCGTGGCCGATGGCGAACTGCGCGTCCTGCTCGGGGCCAACGGCGCGGGCAAGACCACGCTGATGGACCTGATCTCCGGCCGCACCCGAAGCACGCGCGGGCGCGTGTTCCTGTTTGACACCGACATCACCAACCGCGACGAGCACGTGATCGCGCGGGCTGGTCTCGGGCGCAAGTTCCAGATCCCGTCCATCTTCAAGGACCTTACGGTCCGGCGCAACCTCGATGTCGCGAGCTGTCCGAGCCGCGGCGTTTTCGCCAACCTCGGCTTCGGCTTCAAGCGCGACAGTCGCGCCAGGGTCGACGAGGTGCTCGCCCTCATCGGCCTCGAGCACGCCGCCGACCGCCTCGCCGCCGCGCTCTCCCATGGGGAAACGCAATGGCTCGAATTGGGTATGCTGATCGTTCAAAATCCCAAGGTGCTGCTTCTCGACGAGCCCACCGCCGGGATGACCCAGGGTGAGACCTTGAAGACCGCCCGGCTCATCAACGGCCTGAAAGGTCGCCACACCATCGTGGTGGTGGAACACGACATGGCCTTCGTTCGCGAGATCGCCGAGCGCATCACCGTGCTCCACCTCGGCAGGATCATCGCGGAAGGGGACATGGCGGCGGTCGAGGGCGATCCGGCCGTGCGCGACGCCTACCTCGGCGCGGCTGGCATCGGCTGATGCTGTCCCTTGCCGCCGTCAGCAGCTTCTATGATCGCAGCCACATCCTGCACGGCATCGACCTGGACGTGCCGAAAAACAGGATTCTCTCGGTCCTCGGGCGCAATGGCGCCGGCAAGACGACGCTGCTGAAGACGCTGATGGGTTTGACGGATCGATCGACCGGGCAGATCCTGCTCGACTGCGCCGATATTTCCGGCAAACCGGCTCATGAGCGCGCGCGCGCCGGCATCGCCTATGTGCCGCAGGGCCGCCGCATCGTGCCGGACTTCACCGTCCGCGAGAACATCCTGATGGGCGCGTTCGCTCGACGGGACGGCAAGCGCGAGGTCCCGAGTCTCGTGGCCGCGCTGTTTCCCTACCTGCTCGCCAATCTTGATCGTCGGGGCGGGCTGCTGTCCGGTGGTCAGCAGCAACAGCTCGCCTTCGCCCGCGCCCTGGCGGCCAAGCCCGACATTCTGCTTCTCGACGAGCCCACCGAAGGCATCCAACCCAACATCGTCGAGGAGATCGAGGCGGTCATTTTGCGCCTCAACAGGGAGGAAGGACTGACCATCGTGCTGGTCGAGCAGAATATCAGGTTCGCTCGCAAGGCCGGCCATACCTTTGCCATTCTTGAGAACGGCCGCATCGCCGCTGCGGGTGCGGCGGTCGACCTGCACGAAGACCTCATCCATCGCCATCTCGCCGTCTGAGTTCCGGTCTCAACGGCAGATTTCCAATCACCGGACGACGATCAACAAAACCCAAGGAGAACGCTGGTGTTTCACGGTGACATTTCATCAAGCAACGACGCTGTCGGCGTTGCCGTCGTCAACTACACGATGCCGCGCCTGCACACGAAGGCCGAGGTGTTGGAGAACGCCCGCAAGATCGCCGACATGGTCATTGGCATGAAGTCCGGCCTGCCGGGCATGGACCTCGTGATCTTCCCCGAATATTCGACGCACGGCATCATGTACGACTCCAAGGAGATGTACGAGACGGCCACCAGCGTCCCCGGCGAGGAGACCGAGATCTTTGCCGAAGCCTGCCGCAAGGCCAAGGTCTGGGGCG
Organism: uncultured Beijerinckiaceae bacterium; assembly: GCA_937863205.1. The sequence goes on from CALMGA010000476.1 coordinate 34,374, forward strand.
TGTTCTCGCTGACCGGCGAGAAGCACGAGGAGCACCCGAAGAAGGCGCCCTACAACACGCTGATCCTGATGAACGACCAGGGCGAGATCGTGCAGAAGTACCGCAAGATCATGCCCTGGGTGCCGATCGAGGGCTGGTACCCCGGCGAGTGCACCTACGTGTCCGACGGCCCCAAGGGGCTGAAGGTCAGCCTGATCATCTGCGACGACGGCAACTACCCCGAGATCTGGCGCGACTGCGCGATGCGCGGCGCCGAGCTGATCATCCGCTGCCAGGGCTACATGTACCCGGCCAAGGAGCAGCAGATCGTGATGTCCAAGGCGATGGCCTGGGCCAACAACTGCTACGTCGCCGTCTCCAACGCCGCCGGCTTCGATGGCGTTTACACCTACTTCGGCCATTCCGCGATCATCGGGTTCGACGGGCGCACGTTGGGCGAGTGCGGCGAGGAGGCGATGGGCATCCAGTACGCCGCCTTGTCGAAGTTCCTGATCCGCGACGCGCGCAAGCACGGGCAGTCGGAAAACCACCTCTTCAAGCTGCTGCATCGCGGCTACACCGGCAAGATCAACTCCGGCGAGAGCGAGAAGGGCGTCGCTGCCTGCCCCTACGACTTCTATGCCCGCTGGATCGCCGATCCCGAAGCCACCCGCGAGGCGGTCGAGGCGATCACCCGCGAAACGATGGGCACCAAGGAAGCGCCGATCGCCGGCATTCCGCACAAGAAGTTGGCCGTCCACCGCTGAGTCCATTCGCCTGAAGGACTGCGGCTAGAGCATCGGACCGAAAAGTGCGCAGCGGTTTTCGGGTAAATCCGATGCGATACAACGAATTAGAGCATCGGACCGGATCCGATTAGGGTCCGAGGCTCTAGAGGGCCGGGCCGGATTGGCAATCTGGTCCGGCCCTTCATCGCCGGAGCCGCCGCGTCCCGGCGACGGAGCGCACTCAGCGCCGCGCGATGCGGAAGTACAATGAGGCCAAGCGGTCGGGGAGATCCTCGATGCGGCTCACCGGCATGTGGTGGAAACGGCCGAAGGTGGTCGCGCCGGCACCCCGCCCGTTCGGATCGAGCGTGATGCCGAAGACGTCGATGCCGCCGCGGCGCAGGCCGAGGATGGCATGTCTCGCATCCTCGATGAGGTCGTCGGCATCTGCGACATCGACATCGGAAGGTTCGCCATCGGTCAGCACGAGAACGATGCGCCGCGTCGCCGCAACGGTGCCGAGTTCCGCCCCGGCATGACGCAAGGCGGCGCCGAGCCGCGTCGACAGACCCGGCCGCAGCCCGGCAAGTCGTGCCCGCGCCTCCGCGTCGAAGGGCGCGGCGAAGTCCTTGATCGCAAAATATCGCACATCCTCGCGTCCATCGGACGCGAAGGCACGCAAAGCGAAGTTGTCGCCGAGCGCCGCCATCGCCCGCGCGAGCATGGCCACAGCCACCTTTTCGACCGCGAGAACCGACGCGTGGGCAGCCGGCACGCCGTCGCCCGTCGACTCCGACACGTCCACCAGGACCAGCACGGCCAAGTCGCGCGATCGCTGAACCCTGCGCTGGTGAATGCGGTCCTCGAGCGGGATGCCGATGCGCAGCGCCGTGGCGGCCTCCACGGCGGCATCGAGATCGAGGTCCGAACCGTCGGGCTGACGGCGAAGCCGGGTCGGCAGTCCCACGCGGGCCGCCCGCACCAGTTGCGCGACCCGCCGCGACAGCCCGGCCTGGTGGATCAGCGCCTCGTCCAACGCCGCAGTGTCGCCGAGCGGCGGCACCACGGCGCGGATCACCGTCCAGTCCGGGCGCTCGATACCGGCCGAGCGGTCCCACTCGGGGTAGCGGGCAACCGCAAGGCCGCGGTCGTCGGGATCAACCAATCGGAGACGGCCGGCGCCCTGCTCGTTGCGGTCGGGGTCCGGGTCGGCGCGTCCGCCATCTTGCTCCTTGCGCTCCAACCGCGCCACATTGACCGGCGCATCCAGTGGAGGTGTGTCCGCGTCGGGGGGCGGTGGCAGCCGCCACAGGCCGAGGTTGTCGTCGCGGTAGCTCGGCTCGATGACGTGGTGGCGTCCGTCGAACTGGATGCGCATCTGGCCGATATCGTTGCCGAGCACATCGCCGAGGCGGCGCGACAGCGAGGGATCGGCAAGGTCCGGCTCGGCGGCGAACAGGGCGCGGCCCTTGCTGACGATGCCGTCGTCGTCGGCATAGGTGGGATCGAGCAGGGCACGCGACAGGCGGGCGAGCAGATGCGGCGCGGTCTTCAGGTGCGAAGGTGCGACGTCGTGGAACGGCGCCCAGAGGCGAAACAGCCCCGGCAACCGGCGCAGCGCCAGCGCCTCGACGCGCGCATCTTCGATCAGCCCGACGAGCGCGATCTGGACCGGCTTGAGCTTGCCGGGAACGAACGGCGGGCCGCCGAACAGGAGATGTGCCGTCCCATGGGCGACGCTGGCCTCGTAGAGCCGCTCAGCCCGGTCCCGCCGCACCTCGACCACGTCGGGCAGGTAGAGAAGACCGGCCGAAACACTGGCGCGGCGCGGGCGTTCGACGGCCCGCGGCGGCATCTCCCGCAGCAGGAAGGGACGTCCCCAGAGCGCCGTCGCATAAGCCTGCAGGCGCGGCTGCAGGACGGCGAAGGTGCAGGCTTGTCCGGACAATCGGTCCAGGATGCGGCGCGCCTGCGGGTCCTGCAGGCCGAAGAACCGTTCACGTCGGCCGTCGTCGCTCGTGGCGCGCAGGGCCGCATCGACGAAGGAGGCGAAGCCGAGCGCACCGCAGATGCGCAAGATGCGGCGACTGGAGCCGACCGCTGCCGCCAGGCAGCCGGGTGCCGCTTCCGCGAGCCTGACCAATCCCTGCCACCAAGCCCGCTCCGGCCCGTCGGCGGCGGCGAGGTCGAGATCGCGATAAGCGTTGAGGCAAAGCCGCGCCGCCCCGGCCCCGGCCCTTCGGCAGATGTCGGCCGTCGCGGCAAGGGCAGGGGCCAGCCGGGCAAAACCGGTGGTGTCCCTTGCCCCGGCTGCGAGCCGGAATGCGACCAGCAGCACGCTCGGGCCGGCATTGACGTTGGCCAGACCCAGAACAGCTTCCGCCCACGCTTCGACCTCGCTGGACGGCATCATCTGGAGGCGCCTGCTCGCGTCCGCGAAGCCGCCGGCGAGGGTCGGCCGTTGCCGCACCATCGCGCGCAGCCTCGTCAGCGCGTCGGGGCGGGTGATGGATTGGCGCGCCCGCAGATCTGCGGAGCTCATCCTAGAGGCATGCCGACATCGCGGAGCGTAGCGCTTCGCGTATGTCGAGATCGTCGGTGATCGGCAGAATGATGCCGCTCTGCACCGCGTCATCGAGCACGATGCCGTTGCCGACGAGACGGGCCGTGTGGATGAGCATGCGCGTCGAGGCACCTTCCACCAGCCCATGCGCCTGAAGATTGCGCGAGCGCTTGGCCATCGACACCAGCAGCGCGGCAAGGCCGGCATCGCTGTTCGCCTCGCGCGAGACGATCTCGGATTCCACCGCCGGCACGGGGTAGCTGAAATCGATGGCGACGAAACGTTGCTTGGTCGACTCCTTGAGGTCCTTGACGGCGTTCTGGTAGCCGGGATTGTAGGAGATGGTGAGCTGGAAATCGGGATGGGCGTGGATGAGTTCGTTGCGCTTGTCGAGCGGAAGAGCACGGCGCGCATCCGTCAAGGGATGAATGACGACGGTCGTATCCTGGCGTGCCTCGACGATCTCGTCGAGGTAGCAGATGGCGCCGTGGCGCACGGCGAGCGTCAGCGGCCCGTCGTGCCACACCGTTCCTTCGGGGGCCAAGAGATAGCGCCCGGCAAGGTCGGCCGCCGTCATGTCTTCGTGCGCGGCAACGGTGACGAGGGGTCGACCGAGCTTCCAAGCCATGTGCTCGATGAAGCGGGTCTTGCCGCAGCCGGTGGGTCCCTTCAGCATCACCGGCAGGCGATCCTTGTAGGCGGCCTCAAACAGGCTGATCTCCAGGCCTGACGGAAGATAGAACGGTTCAGAGGTGATTCTGTAGTTGTCCATCACGCCGCTCTCCTGGAGTCTGGTGTGGGAAGTCTGGTGTGGAACGAGCGGGTGGATCGTGCACAAGTTGGGCCGCATTCATTGGCTCGTCGCTTGGAGCTCACGCGGTCTTGGTGATGGATGGAGCGGGCTTGCACAAAAATGACAAGCTCATCTCTCCCCTCGACGTTCCGTTGCTGAAGCCGCCACCCTGAAGAGGTTCGCGTTGGCAGGCCAACGCTTCACGCGATAAGCCTTCGATACGCCGCAGGTTTTGATCGTAGAACCGCGGGGCGCTTTGCTGCACGATCGTTCCGATGGCCGCAGCTGAACGGTCTGGCTGTGGCATGCGATCGGCGCCCCCCTGGCGGGTCGGTGCGGGCACCTCCACCTCGGTCCCCCAACAAGGCCGACGTCGGATGAGATCCTCGGGCGGGCAGCGTGCAAGGGCGGCATCCGCGGGGATGGACAGCGCAGGCCGATCATCGACAACGCGCAGACGGTCGCGGCGGGCGAGGTCATCGAATGGTGGCCTGGCTCGTTCGACGCGTCGATTGTTGGACGACAGGTCGCACTGAAGAGCTGCGGCGGAGCGTGGATGTGGCGCGATCCGTGCGTGCGGGGCAGGGTGGCCCGGTGACGGATAGGCTGCGATGACGGTGTGGCTAAAGAAGCTCGCGAAGATCCTGGCCCTCGGCTTCGAAACGGGTGCCGGGCCAGAGCAACAATCCGCCCTGGCCATCGCCAAACAGCTCGCGGCGAACAACGAGGTGTCGCTGGGCAGCGCTTATCGTGGCATCGCCGCCTTCCTTCCGGCCGAGTATGAATACCTCGAAGCCAAGCGACGCCAGGCCGGCGTAGCACCATTCGCGGGGGATGCCGCGCGTTCCGATGATGCGTGGAATCGGTTGGCCGCGCAGTTCTCGGGAGACTCGCTCGCTGCGTTGGCGATGAAGAGCTGCACGGTCCACCCGCTCGTCCGCCGTCGGCGCGGCTGAGCGGCCCGAAGCGAGGCATCTGCAAGCAAACAGGGGGCGCTTGGCGAGAAGCAGGGTAAGCGATCTCTGGCCCCGCCTTTCGTCACGAAGTGTCGCAGGCGAAGCTGACGATCCTTGATCGGATCGTGCTGTGTTGATGCTCGAAAATACGGTCGAGCCGCCTCGGCAGACGGTACGGCGGTTGGAGGCGATGATTGGTGCGGGTGGCCGGCGGCGCTGGTCCAAGCAGTCCAAGGCCGAGCAGGCCAGGATCCTGGACGAGGCGACGGCTTTGGGGGCGATGGTGTCGGCGGTCGCGCGCCGCAACGCGATGAGCCCGCAGCACCTGTTCACCTGAAAACCTATTCCGGTGGGCATCGTCTCCAAGTCATGTTGCCGAACGCGAGGTGGATCGGGGCGAGATAATTCTGCGGCTTCTTGGCCCAACGGTTCAGCAGACCGCGGAAGCGGTTGGTCCAGGCATGGGCGGCCTCAACGACCCAGCGCCGCGCCCTGGCTCCGATGTGCGTTTGGGCGT
>CALMGA010000477.1 GCA_937863205.1 uncultured Beijerinckiaceae bacterium
GAACGGACGCGGCGACTCCGAGACGGTGACGCGGCGCGAGTGCGATTGAACGCGTCAAGTCCGGCGAAGGCTGCATCGCGCGAAAGAGCCGGCGACGAGCGCGTCGTCGACCAGCGCGTGACCGCAGCGGCGCACGCCATCGGTCCCGGGTCGCGCACCTCTTCCGCACGGTTCGATCGATAGGACCGGCATGTCGTGAAGCGAGCCGCCCGCGGCCGCCGGCGCGTCGAGCGGCTTGCGCATCTACACGTCCAGGTTGCTTTCCAGCGCCGTGCGGCGCTGCAGGGCAATGGCCATCAGGCGCTGACGGAAGACGGTGCCGGAGTCCTGGCATCGCGGGGTGACCTGACGAGGCTGCCGTTGACGAGATCGGCCTCCTCCGGGGTGGCGTCACAGCCGCACTCGCCGGGGCAGTCGGCGATGTCAGCACGCGACTTGGCCTGAAAATCTATGATCGGCCGATGCCGGCAGGGGTGCCCGGGGCGTCGGCATTCGGCCGGGGACTGAGGCCGTCGCGGCGATCAAGCCAGGCGTTCCCCACGGCGGCACGCGTCGATCACCGACCCGCAAGCCCTTCTCCTTGCGCCCGGCGAGCCGCGGCCGCAAAAGGACGACGCCGGAGGATCGAGCGAGCATGACCTTACACGCCAATCCGCAGAACCTGATCAAGGGCGCCACCGGTGACTGGGAGGTCGTCGTCGGCATGGAGATCCATGCCCAGGTGGTGTCGCGCTCCAAGCTGTTCTCCGGCGCCTCCGCGACCTACGGCGGCGAGCCGAACGCCCATGTGTCGCTCGTCGATGCCGCGATGCCCGGCATGCTGCCCGTCATCAACGAGGAATGCGTGGCGCAGGCGGTGCGCACCGGTCTGGGCCTCAAGGCGACCATCCATCACCGCTCTGTGTTCGACCGGAAGAACTACTTCTACCCCGACCTGCCGCAGGGCTACCAGATCTCGCAGTACAAGAGCCCCATCGTCGGCGAGGGCGCGGTCACGGTCGAGCTGACGCCGACGCAGAGCTTCACCGTCGGCATCGAGCGGCTGCACCTCGAGCAGGATGCCGGCAAGTCGCTGCACGACCAGTCCGCGACGGACTCCTTCGTCGACCTCAACCGCTCCGGCGTCGCGTTGATGGAGATCGTCTCGCGACCCGACATGCGCTCGGCCGACCAGGCCAAGGCCTACGTCACCAAGCTGCGCACCATCCTGCGCTATCTCGGCACCTGCGACGGCAACATGGAGCAGGGATCGCTGCGCGCCGACGTCAACGTCTCCGTGCGCCGTCCCGGCGAACCGCTCGGCACGCGCTGCGAGATCAAGAATGTCAACTCGATCCGCTTCATCGGCCAAGCGGTGGAGACCGAGGCGCGGCGGCAGATCGCGATCCTCGAGGACGGCGGCGTGATCGCGCAGGAAACCCGGCTGTTCGATCCCGCGCGGGCCGAAACGCGGGCGATGCGCTCGAAGGAGGAGGCGCACGACTACCGCTACTTCCCCGACCCCGACCTGCTGCCGCTCGAGTTCGATCAGGCCTACGTCGACGGTCTCGCCGCGGCGCTGCCCGAGCTGCCCGACGCCAAGCGCGCCCGCTTCATCGCGGACTACCACCTGCCGCCCTACGATGCCGGCGTGCTCGTCGCCGACAGGGAGACGGCCGACTACTTCGAGGCCTGCGTGCGGCACGGCGGCATCGCGCGCGACGCCAAGGCGGTGGCGAACTGGGTCAACGGCGACATCGCCGCCTTCGCCAATGCGGAAGGCCTGCCGCTGCACGCGACCCACCTCAAGCCGGCGCAGGTCGCCGGGCTGGTGGACCTGATCGCCGACGGCACGATCTCCGGCAAGATCGGCAAGGAGGTGCTGGCCATCCTCGTCGGCGAGGAGAAGGACGGCGATCCCCGTGGGATCGTCGACGCCCGCGGCCTCCGGCAGGTGACCGATGCGGGCGCGATCGAGACGGCGGTCGACGCCATTCTCGCCGCCAACGCGGCCAAGGCGGAGCAGGCCAGGACGAAGCCCGGCATGCTCGGCTGGTTCGTCGGCCAGGTGATGAAGGAGACGGGCGGCAAGGCGAACCCGCAGGCGGTCAACGCGCTGTTGCGCGCCAAGCTCGACCTTTGAGGCGATGCGATCCGGTTCACCCCGCTGTTTTGCACAGGATTTCGCAGTTGATCGGGCGCGGCCGCGACAGGCTTAACGAGCGCCGCTCTTCGCTGCGGCCGGTCGTCTCGCAGCGGTCGATGGGCGCGGGCGCATCGGCAAAGCCTTATGACGTCACCACTGCTGCTATTTGCTAGCGTCCTGCTTTCACTCGCACTTCGCGCGGCAGAGGCCTGCAGGGGCGCGGCGCGACAGGTCGTTCGCGACGTGCTGGTCGCTGCCGTCGCCAAGCGATGCGCCTCTCCGTGCAATCGACAGCGCGACGAGCCCTCGCCGATTCCGCCCGTTGCTTTCTCTGCGATTTCTCCGACAACTCGCGGCTGTACTCACGGCGTCCCGCTTCGGACTGTCTCTGCGCGAGGCTGTGCAAGTCGAGGGAAGCCAACATGGCAAAAGCGTCGATCCCGCCCGTGACGAAATCGGCCGCCGACAAGACGGTCAAGGCACCGGAGAAGGTGGCCGAGGACGGCGCGCCGGTGCCCGCAACGGCCCCCGCCAAACGCGTCCGCACCGGCAGCAAGGCGGCTGAAACGTCCGCCGCCGTGGCGCCTACGGCGAAGGCCGGCGTACGCAAGGTCGCGGCCAAGACGGTCGAGGCCAGCCCAGCCGTGAAGGAGGTGACCCCGGCCAAGCCGCGGAAGCTGCCGGCCAAAGCCGTCGCTCCCCAAGCGGATGTGACGAAGGTGCCTGCGGCCAAGCCGCAATCGGCTGAGCTCCCCAAGCCTGCCGCCCGGAAAGCCGCCAAGCTCGCCGCCACGTCAAACATCAAGTCAGACGTCAAGCCAGCCACCGCGAAAACCGCCGCGCGTAAGGCAGTGAAGCCCGCTTCGGCCTGAGCGATCGATCGGCCCCAATCCCGGGCGCCCGATCCGACAGGCGGTGAGGGAAGGCGTAGCGCGTCGCGCGGCGCCGTCGCGTCTTTTAGGACGACGGGCCTTTCGCGACCAGGCACTTCAAGGCGAAGTCCCGCCAGCTGTCGTCCCCGGCGGCGCCGCTCATCTTCAAGGCCCGCCAAGCCTCGCCACACGAGACCATCCGGCTCCGCGAAGCGTTCGGCAAAGTCACGGGCGTGAGCGGGCCATTGTCCGCCTCGCTCGGCGGC
>CALMGA010000478.1:0-5200 GCA_937863205.1 uncultured Beijerinckiaceae bacterium
CCGCATCGCCGCGCGCCGCCGTGCGCCGGCGGACGGCGCGTCGCCCGACCTCATCGCCATCCTGCTCGCCGCCGTTGATCCCGAAACCGGGCGCACGCTCGGCGACGACGAGATCGCCGACAACATCCTGACCTTCGTCGCCGCCGGCCACGAGACCACGGCGGTGGCGCTGACCTGGACCCTAGGGCTGCTCGCCGACAACCCGGACTGCGCCGCCCGCCTCCGAGCCGAGATCGACCGAGTGACCGGCGGCGCGCCGCTGACGCCGGCCCACGTCGAGGTGCTGCCCTATGCGCGGCAGGTGGTCAGCGAGGCGATGCGTCTTTTCCCGCCCGCACCGATGATCGCGCGGGCGGTCGAGCGCGAGATGTCGGTCGGCGGCGTCACCCTGCCGGCGGGATCGATCGTCTTCGTGCCGGTCTACGCCGTGCACCGCCATGCCGCCCTGTGGCCCGAGCCCGAGCGCTTCGACCCCGGGCGCTTCGCGGCCGAGGCGGTGCGCGCTCGACACCGCTTCAGCTATCTCCCCTTCGGCGCCGGTCCGCGCATCTGCATCGGCAGCGCCTTCGCGCTCAACGAGGCGGTGGCGATCCTGGCGGTGATCGCCGGCCGCTTCACCTTCGAGCGGGTGGATCCGGCGCCGCCCGAGCCGGTGATGCGGGTGACGCTGCGTCCCCGGCAGCCGCTGCGCCTGCGCTTCACGCCCCGCGCGTTTTCGTGACGGCCGCACCGCGGGAGCCCATCGTCCTGACGCGGACGGCGTCCGGTGTTCCCAAGCCATGCGTCAGGGCTGAAGCTGGCATGCATTTACTGGCATATCAAAGCTCTTTCCTTCGAAAGTTGCATATCCATGTTGTGTGGGTCGGCGGAGCCAACGCGGGTTCCGCAACCCGATCATGGAGCTTTTCATGTCCGTTCGTCGCTTCTTCGCCGCCGCTCTCCTGGCCGTCGCCTCTTCGCCAGCCCTCGCCCAGTCCTTCGTTCCCACCGTGCCCTCGCCGTCCAACCCCTTTCCCGAGAACCCGATCGCGACCAACGGTTCGTCGCTGTCCGGCGCGATCTATGGGCGTGCCCCGGTGGCCGCGCGCGGCAGCTTCGTAAGCGAAGTGTCGCCGGCGACCGCGGACGCCTTGCGCGTCCGCTGAAGATCCGACCGGGGATCGGATCCGATGCTGTGAGTCGCTGAGGCGCATCGGGCCGACCAGCGTTGCGGTCCCCTGGTCACTTCTGACCGCGGGAACCCAGGATTAAGCCTTTGGCAACGCGGTGCCGCTTCCTGGACGTCCGGGCCGTTCCAGCGCGTCAGTGCGCCTCGTCCCAGTTGTGCGCCGCCTTGGCGTCGACCTGCAGCGGCACGGAAAGGTGCACCGCAGGGTGCGGCGCCTGCACCATCACCTCCCGCACGACCGCGATCGTCGCGTCCACCTCGTCGTGCGGCACTTCGAACACCAGCTCGTCGTGCACCTGCAACAGCATCCGCGCGCCGAGCCTGGCCCGCTCCAGCTCCGCCTCCATGCGGATCATCGCCCGGCGGAGGATGTCAGCGGCTGTGCCCTGGATCGGGGCGTTGATGGCGGCGCGCTCGTTGAAGGCGCGCTCGGACGGGTTGGAGGCCTTGATGCGGGGGTAGTGGCAGCGCCGGCCGAACAGCGTCTCGACGTAGCCCTTGTCGCGGCACACCTCCTTGGTGGCGTCCATGTAGGTGCGGATGCCGGGGAAGCGCTCGAAGTATTGCTTGATGTAGGCGCCGGCCTCGCCGCGGTCGATGCCGAGCCGGGCGGCGAGCCCGAAGGCCGAAATGCCGTAGATGATGCCGAAGTTGATCGTCTTGGCCCGGCGGCGGACTTCGCCGGTCATCTTGTCGAGCGGCACGCCGAACATTTCCGACGCCGTGCGGGCGTGGATGTCCTGGCCTTCCGCGAAGGCCTCCTTGAGCTGCGGGATCTCGGCCATGTGGGCGAGCAGGCGCAGCTCGATCTGCGAATAATCGGCCGACATCAGCACGTGGCCCGGCGCGGCGACGAAGGCCGTGCGGATCTTGCGGCCGGCCTCGTTGCGCACGGGGATGTTCTGCAGGTTGGGCTCGGTCGAGGACAGTCGCCCGGTGGTGGTGGCGGCGAGCATGTAGGAGGTGTGGACGCGGTCATCCTTGTCGGCAAAGGTCGGCAGGGCGTCGCAGTAGTTGGTCTTGAGCTTGGTTGTCTGCCGCCATTCCAGCACGAGGCCGGCGAACGGGTTGCCCTGCTCGGCCAGGTCTTCGAGGATGTTGGCGGCGGTGGACCAGGCCCCGGTCGGCGTGCGGCGGGCGCCGGGCAGGCCCATCTTGCCGAACAGGATGTCGCCGAGCTGCTTGGGCGAACCGATGTTGAAGGGGCCGCCGGCGTGCTCGAAGATCTCGGCCTCCAGCCGCGCCGCGTCCTGGGCGAACTCGCCGCCGAGCCGGGACAGGATCTGGCGGTCGATGCGGATGCCGCGCCGCTCCATGCGGGCGAGCACGCCCGTCATCGGCCGCTCCAGCGTTTCGAAGACGGTGGCCATGCGCTCGGCCGCGAGGCGCGGCTTCAAGGCCTGCCACATCCGGAGCGTCACATCGGCATCCTCGGCGGCGTAGGCGGTCGCCTTGTCGAGCGGCACCCGGGCGAAGCCGATGAAGGTGCGGCCGGACCCGGCGACCTCGTTGAAGGCGATCGGCTTATGGGCGAACAGCTTCTCGCTGAGCACGTTCATCCCGTGATCGGTGCGCCCGGCATCGAGCGCGTAGGACAACAGCAGCGTGTCCTCGTAGGGTGCGACGTCGATGCCGCGCCGCGACAGGATGTGCCAGTCGTACTTCATGTTGTGGGCGATCTTGAGCACGCCCGCGTCTTCCAGCAGCGGCTTGAGGCGGGCCAGCGCCACCTCTGCGTCGAGCTGCCCCGGCACCGGCTCCAGTTCCGTGCCCTCCCGCGGCTTGCCCAGCAGGTCGACCTCGCCCTCGGCGTCGCGCAGGCGGGTGTGGCCGAGGGGGATGTACACGGCGGCGTCGCGCGCGACGCAGAGCGAGATGCCGACGAGTTCGGCGTTGAGCGGGTCGAGGCCGGTGGTTTCCGTGTCCACCGCCACCACGCCGCTTTCGCGCGCCGACGCGATCACGCCGTCGAGCATGTCGAGGCTGGTGACGGTGAGGTAGCCGGCCGTGTCGAAGGGCAGGCCCATCAGCTCCGCCGCGCGGGCGGCCGCGAGCTGCCCCGGCCCGGTGGCGATGGCAGCCCTGGGCGCCTGCTCGCCGTAACGGGCGTTCTGCGCCGGCACCGGCGCGGCGTCCTTCGCCAAGGTGTCGGCCGGCTCGTCGCCCGATCCGGCGCCCGGCTCGACGATCTGCTTGCCATGGCGGTTGCGCCAGCCGGCCGGGCCGAGGAAGCGCGCGTCGGGCTCGATGGCGCCCGCCTCGACGGCGAAGGTTTCCGCCGCCCGTCGGGCGAGCGTGGTGAATTCGAGCGCCTTGAAGTAGGCGACCAGCGCCGCTCCGTCGGGCGCCCCCAGCGCGAGGTCGTCCAGGGGCACGGTGAGGTCGACGTCGCGTTTCAAGGTGACGAGTTCGCGCGACAGGCGGATCAGCTTCACGCTGTCCGGGTCGGTCAGGGTTTCGCGCTTCTTCGGCTGCTTGATCTCGCGGGCGCAGGCGAGCAGCGTGTCGAGGTCGCCGTATTCGTTGATGAGCTGCGCCGCGGTCTTCACGCCGATGCCTTTGGCGCCGGGCACGTTGTCGGTGGTGTCGCCGGCCAGCGCCTGCACGTCCACCACCAGCTCCGGGCCGACCCCGAAATAGTCGACCACCTCGTCGACGCCGATGCGCCGCTCCTCGCGCGAGCCGGCGGCGCCCGCCGCGCCCGAGGCGGGGTCGTACATGGCGACGCCGGGCCCGATCAGCTGCATCAGGTCCTTGTCGGCGGACACGATCAGCACGTCGGCGCCGCGCGCCTTGGCCTGCTCGGCGTAGGTGGCGATGAGGTCGTCGGCCTCGTACCGGTCCTGCTCGATCGGCTGGAGGCCGAAGGCGCGCACGGAGTCGCGCATCAAGGGGAACTGCGGCACGAGGTCGTCGGGCGGCTCGGACCGGTTGGCCTTGTAGGAGGGATACATTTCCCGGCGGAACGAGTTCTCCGACTTGTCGAAGATGATGGCGAGGTGGGTCGGCGTGAGGCCGGCCGCGCCCTCGCGCACGAACTGGAACAGCTTGGTGCAGAACAGCCGCACGGCGCCGGTCGGCAAGCGGTCGGACCGGTAGTTGTACTTGGCGTCCTGCCGGATCGACTGGAAATAAGCGCGGAACACGAAGGACGAGCCATCGACCAGGAAGACGTGGTCGCCTTTTCCGACGGGCCGGCCGGGCGGGCGCGGGCTCGCGTTCGCTTGGGTGGCTTCGGCTTGATCGCGGGTCGAGGTCATGGCGGCAGCATACCTCAAGTCACGCCGGTCCCGCACCCGTCCCGCGCGGCGGAACCGCGCTCCCCGCCGGGGGTGCCTTTGCGTTGGCGCGGCGCATCGCCATCTCACCGGCATGCCAGTCGCGCAAACGCCGCCAACCCATCAAGCCTCCGGGCAAGCTCCCTCGCGGGCGTCCCAGGCGATCTTCGACACCGATCTCGCCCGTCGCCACCTCGCCCGCGCCCGCAGGCAGGGACCGGCCGATTTCCTGCTGCAACGGGCGGTCGACGACATCCTCGAACGGCTCGCCACCGTGCAGCGCCGCGTCACCCGCATCGCCGACGTGGGCACGCCGACGCCCGCGCTGGCCCAGGCGCTCGCCCGTACGTATCCCGACGCGGAGGTGCTGCGGGTGTCGCCGCTGCCCGAGCCGGCCACGTCCCATCGCGCCGTGACCGGCGACGTCGAGCGCCTGCCGCTGGCCTTGGGTGCCTTCGACCTGATCGTCTCGGCCTTCGCCCTGCAAACCTGCAACGACCTGCCCGGCACGCTGGTGCAGATCCGCCGGGCCCTCAAGCCCGACGGCCTGTTCCTGGCCTGCCTTGCCGGCGGACGTAGCTTGAGCGAGCTGCGCGGCGTGCTGACGGAGGCGGAGGCGAACGTCAGCGGCGGCGCCAGCCCCCGCGTGTCGCCCTTCGCCGACGTGCGCGACATGGGCGGCCTGCTGCAGCGGGCCGGCCTCGCGCTGCCGGTCGCCGACAGCGAGGCGGTGAGCGTGCGCTACGCCGACCTG
>CALMGA010000478.1:5210-16688 GCA_937863205.1 uncultured Beijerinckiaceae bacterium
CGGCGCTGAGGCGCGACCTCCGCGCGATGGGATCGGCCAACGCGCTCGTGAGCCGCAGCCGGCGGCCGGCGCCGCGCGCCCTGTTCGCCGAGGCCGGCCGCCTTTACGCCACCCGCCACGCCGATGCGGACGGGCGCATCCGCGTCACCTTCGAGGTCATCTCCGTATCGGGATGGGCACCGCACGAGAGCCAGGGCCAGCCGGCGCGCCGCGGATCTGGCAAGGTCAGCCTCGCCGACGCGCTGGGCGACCGCTCGGGCGAGCTTGGCGGCGGGTCGTGATCAGGGTTTGATCGCGAAGGTCACCTCAACCGCAACGGAGGTCGAAAGCGTGCCGACCTGCGACGTTGGCCCGCCAAAATTGTGAAATACCGGTCCCGCCGCCGTCGCGTCCGGCCGCTCGATCTGCAGTACGGGGCCGAGCTTGATGTCGGCCGCGAGCGCCGCGCTTTCTGCCCGCCGCCGGGCATTGGCGACGGCGGCCCCGGTCAGCTTGGCCAATACGGATTCGGGGTCGTCGAGCATGTAGTCGATCCCCTCGATGCGGTTCGCGCCCGTCCTCACGAGGATCGCTGCCAGGGCCCCGGCCCTGGCGGGGTTGTGGAGGCGGACCCGGATCATCTCCGTCGCGCTGAAATGGACGACGGCGTTGTCGGTGCCGCTCAGCCGATTTTCGAACATTTTTGTCAGGCTCGCCATCTCTGGAGCAATGTCGCTTGCCGCGATGCCCTGCGCTTTTGCCGCCTCGATCACCGCATCAAGCGTCACCCTGCTGGTTTTCGCCGCAGCGGCCGCATCCGCGCTCTCGCTCACGACCCCGAGCCGCAGGACGGCGAGGTCCGGCTCGGCCTCCGTCGTGGCCGTTCCCACCACCGTGATGTGCGGGCGGTCGCCATTTCGTCGTCATCGTCGGCACTGACCGGGTCGGCAGGAAGCAGGGCCAGCAGAACCGAGAGCCCGGTCGTCGCCGCTGCCGCACGAAGCAGGCCGCGGCCGCCCTTGATCGACGAGAGATCATGCTTCGACATTTTTCCAACATTAAGTGCCGTATTTGAAGCACAGCGTCGAACTTTCGCCACTGCCCGCTGTTTCAAGCATCGTAATGCCATCAAGGTTGACGTCAGGCGTTTCTTGCGCGCGAGCCTTCGGCTGGTAAGCTCCGATACTGTGGGGCGTTGCGGGGGCTGCGTCATGGCGGGCGTATTTGATTTGAACAAGGGAGCTTTCGACAGCTCCGAGGCGGAACGCCTTTACCAAGCCTACGATATTGCTCTGCAAGGGCTGAAGGCGTCGCACAGCATCGACCAGAGCGTCGGTCTTCGCCTCGCCAAGTCGATCGTCAAGGTCGTCCGCACCGAGCCGGACTGCCTGCGCAACGATGGGACGATCGACCCCGCGCGCCTCGCGCAGCGGGCGATCCTGAGGATGCTGCAGGTGAAGGGTTCGATTGCCGCCGCGGGCGCCTCGCCGATCGATGAGGTGAAGGGGGCGGAGCGGCCCATCCGCAAGACCCGCAAGGAGGGTGAAGCCGGCAATTCCACTTCGCAGATCATGATGCACCTGTTCGACCGGACAATTTTCGCCAAGCTGTGATGGGCGACCCTGAAGTCCGTGACGCGGACGGGCGGGGTCAGCCGGGAAAGCAGGGGTGTCGCCCGCCTTGCTTCAGCT
Source organism: uncultured Beijerinckiaceae bacterium (assembly GCA_937863205.1). The sequence goes on from CALMGA010000478.1 coordinate 6,881, forward strand.
CTCGCATCGCGGCTGCATGCGCCGATGGTGTGCGCTTTCGCCGCGTCGAGTTGCAGAAGGCACAGGCCATGGCGAGGTTGGACGGCGCATCTGCGCCGCCGTCCGCACGGCGGCGCAGATGCTCGACGCTCGCCATGCGGTACGCGAAGGCGATTTGACAGCCGAGCGACCGGCTTGCCGGTAGGTCCCAGGCCTCGCGCAGCCTGGGTTCGCGCCGGCGCTCCCATGGCAGCCAGGTTTCGCAGCCGCAGTACATGCACAGGTCGCGCTGCCGCGCCGACAACCAGGCGAGCGGACCGGGTACGTCGCCCTTCCCATGCGTCACCGCCCGCTCTCCCGGCTGCTGTGACGGGATCGGCCGGTCCGACGTCTCAGCCACCGGCAGGGTTGCCCCGGCCTCGTACATTCGGCCTCGTGCCAGCCTGCAATTGCGGCAGCGGGCGACATCCTCGGGCGGGTTCGATGCTTCCGGTCTTGGTGCCGCATCGAAATCGTTGGAAAAGCATTGCACCTGTTCCGATCCGGTGTGCCAGCCATGATAGGTCGTGCCCATGAGTCCGCTCGCAAGCCTCACGCTGGCCTATCCCACGCCTGCCGCCAAGCGGGCCGACCTTGTGGTTCACATCGTCGGTTTGATTCTCGCGACCGTCGGCGGTGCCGTCATGCTGCCGGTGGCCTTTGACCGCGGCGTGGCGCAGGTGATCGCCACCGGCATCTATGCCGGCGGGTTCGTGCTGATGTTGTCGTTCTCGCTGGCCTACAACTTCTCGCAAGGGCACCGCCGCCGCATCCTCCGGCGCCTCGATCATTCCGGCATCTTCCTGATGATCGCCGGCTCCTACACGCCCTTCACCACCCTGGTGCTGCAGGGGGCCTGGGCCTGGGGAATGACCTGTGCCGTGTGGGCCATCGCCGCGCTTGGCATCCTGGGGCGGCTGTTCACGCCCTTTCTGCGCGAAGGCATCTGGATCGCCATCTATCTCGCGATGGGCTGGATCGTGGTGATCGCCGCCGGCCCGATCCTCAAAGCACTGTCGTCGGCGGCGGTCGTTCTGCTGGTGGTCGGCGGCGGCCTTTATTGCCTGGGCGTGGTGTTTCACGTCAAGGAACACCTGCAGTTCTCCCGATCGATCTGGCACGGCCACGTCGTGGCCGGGGCGACCGTGCACTGGGCGGCGATCCTCGTGGGCACACTGCTGACGGCGATGCCGTCCTGAGGCGAGCGGGCATTGGTCCGCCGTCCCGTCATCCCGTGCCCGCCTGCGCTCAGAACGTGTACTTCACGCCGCCGTAGAACGAGATCGGCTGGGCCACGGTGACGGCGTTGGCGATGCCGGCGCCGCCGTTGGCGGGATTGTTGGCGGCCAGCGTGGCGTTGACCCGGCCGGCGTCCGTTGCCGTGTTGAAATAGGTGCCGGTCGTGGCGAAGCGGTTGTCGGTCAGGTTGTTGATGAAGCCGAACACCTGCAGGTGGTCGGTCACCTGGTACGAGGCGTGGGCGTCGATGCGGTAATACATCGGCAGCTTGGCGTTCAGGTTGGAATCGTCGCCGATGAAGTACTGGCTGCCCACGATGATGATGTCGGAGCCGACAATGAAGCGCGGCGTCACCTTGTACTCGAAGCCGAGTTTGCCGATGTTGCGGGGAACGCCGGGGATATGATCCCCGGGGACGACGTTCTCCAGGCCGCCGTTGCCGACCACGACCGGGTTGGGATTGAAAGGCGAGGCCAGTTGAGCGGCGAACTGGTAGGTCGCGTCCACGAAGGCGTAGTTGCCGTAGAAGGTCAGCGGTCCCTTGGCGTAGGTCAGTTCGGCCTCGACGCCCTGCCGTAGCGTTTCGCCGACGTTGACGAAGTAGCCCTGTCCGGAGATCGCGCTCTGCTGGCTGATGATGTCGTTGGAGGCAGCCGAGCGGAAATAATCCGCCTTGTAGGTGATGACGCCGCCGAGCTTGGGTGGATTGGCGATTGTGCCGCGCCCGCCCGCCTCGACGTTGCGCGCCACGACCTGCTGCAGTGGAGGGTCGGAGATCAGCGCCGTTTCCAGCAGGCAGGGCTTGGCGGGGTCGGCGCAGTTGGTTTCCAGCGGCGTCGGCGCGCGGTTGGTTTCGGAATAATTGACGAACACGGTCAGCGGCTTGGCAAACTCGAAGGTGGCGCCGACCGTGGGGTTGATCCGCTCGAAGCTGTTCTTGGCGTTGTCGCCGGGATCGGTGCCGAGCAGGTCGCGGGTGCCGACGTTCTCGATGTTGTAGCGGGCCCCGGCGGTCAGCGCCAACTGCCTGGTGACGTTGAAGGTGTCGAGCACGAAGACGCCGTAGTCTTCGCGGGTCGAGCGGATGAAGATCGAGTTGAAGCCGATGTTGCCGGCCGTTTGCAGGATCTGCCCGGCGCCGGGAAAGCCGGCCTGAACGTTCTGGAACTGCGCGTTCAGCTCGCCCAGCGAGGTGGCGGAGTTGAACAGCGAGGTGCTGGCATCGATGCTGCCGCCGACCTGGAAGATGTTGTCGTGGCCGAAGATCGGGGTCTTGTTGGTGAACTGCTGCTGCAGGCCGGCGGCGGTGGTCTGCGTTTCGGTATGCGCGGTGGTGCCGTAGGGGAAGGTATTGCCGAGAAAGGGGATCGGCTGGCCGTCGACCAGGAACTGCCGGGCACGCCGCCCCACGCCGGTCGGCGCGTCATCGGCCGACAGGCACAGGGTGCGCACCAGGTCCTCGTTGTTGGCGTTGGCGTTGCGCCGCCGCAGGCAGTTGACCACGTCGGCGTCGTTGCCGTCGGTATGGTCCTGCCGGAACTGGCGGATGTAGACGTCGGAGTTCGACACCCAGCCCTTGGGCAGGTCGACGCGCAGGGTGATCTCGCCGGTGCCGGCCTGGTTCTGGGTCGCTTGCGGGGTGGTGAAGACCGAGTTGTACTGCTGGTTGACGAGGACCTGCGGGGTGACGCCCTGCACGCCGAGCAGCGAGCGGCCGTAGGAGCCGATGAAGTGTATCTCGGAGTCTTGCGTGCGGTGGCCGATGTCGCCGATGGCGCGCTCCGCGTTCTGGGCGCCGAAGGGCCGGTAGCCGCCGTCGCGGTACAGGTCGGCGGCGCCGTAGAAGGCCCACTCTCCGTTCGTCTTGTCGCCTGAGATCTTGCCGTACTCGACGTTGCCGTTCACCCGGCCGAAGGAGCCGCCGTAGAGGGTGGCGTCGCCGCCCTGGAAGGTGAAGCCGTTCTTGGTGATGAAGCTGATGGCGCCGCCCAGCGCGTTGAGGCCGAAGATCGGGTTGGCCGTGTAGATGGTGGAGGAGGCCAGCGAGATCGGCGGGATCAGGTCGAGGTTGACGTTGTCGCCGAAGCGTTCGTTGATGCGCACGCCGTTCTGGTACACGGCAAGGCCGGCCGGCGTGCCGGTGATCCGCGACACGTCGTAGCCGCGGAAGAACAGGTCCGGCGACAGGTCCGAGCCGTCGAGGTTCTGGGCGATGGCACCCGCCACGTGGGAGGTGATGGCATCGGTGACCGATGGCGAAAACCTGCGCTCGAACTGCTCGCTGGTGACCACGGTGACGTTGTCGGGCACCTTGGCGGCGTCAACCGTCGGCGCATTGGGCACCGGCGTGGTCGAGATGACGACGTCGGGCAGCGTCACCGCCGCCCCCTGCTGCGCGCCGGCCGCGCCGGCGAACGTCACGCAGCCAAAGGCAGCGCCGGCCATCGATCTTCGCCAACCCAAACGCATTCCACTCTCCGCACGCTGTCCCGGTGCGCGACGTCGACCTCGTCGTTCTCCAAGCTCGGGACTTGCCGCCGTTCTGTCGCGGAAAAGGCCCGCATTCCAACAGCAAAGTCGCTCCGCACCTGTCTTTGCGCGGGATGTTGCAATTATGATGCGGCCAATGTTGTATCCGGGAAAGCGTGTACTCCAGAACGGGAGAATATCCCTATTGCTAGATTGAGGGAAATGGGATCGAGCTGCGAATCCGGGGCATCGCGAAGCGCGCAACGGCCCCGCCCGCACCGCATTGCCTCGCGCGGTGATCAGGTGGTTTCATGCGCCTGATCGATGGCGCGGCGCGCCGGCTTCGCACCGCCTCGGGCTTGCTCGCCGATCTCGTCTTTCCGCCCTGCTGCCTCGCCTGCCGCCGGGCAACGGCCGTGTCCGACGCGCTGTGCCCATCCTGCTGGCAAGCCATGCGTTTCATCGAGCAGCCCTTTTGCGACCGCCTGGGAACGCCGTTCCCGGCCGATCTCGGCGTCGATGGGCTGCTGTCGCCCGATGCCATCGCCAACCCGCCGGTGTTCGCACGGGCACGCGCCGTCGCCCGCTTCGAGGATGGGCCGGCCCGCCAGCTCGTGCATCGGCTGAAGTACGGCGACAGGCTCGAACTCGCCAACGCGATGGGGGCCTGGATGGCGCGGACCGGCAACGGCCTGCTGACGCAAGCGGACGTGCTCGTTGCCGTGCCGCTGCACCGCCGGCGCCTCGCCGCCCGGCGCTTCAACCAGTCGGCGCTGCTGGCGCGCGTCGTGTCGGCGAGAACCGGGGTGCCGCTCGCGCTCGATGCCTTGCGTCGCGCCAAGGCGACGCCGCCGCAGGTCGGGCTGACGCGTACGCAGCGCGCGCTCAACGTCCAGGGTGCCTTCGCCGTGCCCGACGAGGCCCGCATCGCCGTCGAGGGCAGGGCGGTGGTGCTCGTCGACGACGTGCTCACCTCGGGAGCCACCGCCAACGCCGCCTCGCGCGCCCTGCTGCGCGGTGGCGCCGCCCGCGTCGACGTGCTCGTCTTCGCCCGCGTGGTCGTGGGGCAATCCTGAAACGGCTGCGGCCTGATGCGGGTCGTTGCCGGCCGGGTTGAACGGCGCGACAGGTGACAAGCGGCATACCGCTTGCCATATGTCGCTGCGAAGGAGAGATCGATGGGCTCGCAGGATGTGGTGGTCTACACGACCATGTTTTGTCCGTACTGCCAAAGCGCCAAGGCCCTGCTGGCCAGGAAGGGCGTCGACTTTCGCGAGATCAAGGTGGACGGCGACCGCGACGCCCGGCGCGTGTTGAGCGAGAAGACCGGCGGCCGCACCAGCGTTCCGCAGATCTTCGTGGGAACCCGGCACCTTGGCGGCTGCGACGACCTCCATGCCCTCGAGGCGGCCGGCCAACTCGACGCTCTGCTGACAGCGTCCGCCGAATGACCCCGCACCCATGATCCGCCACCCTTGATCCGCTATACCCTCGCCTGCGACGCCGGACATCGCTTCGAGTCGTGGTTCGGCGACAGCGCCGCCTTTGACGCGCTCGCCGGCGAGGGGCTCATCACCTGTCTGGTCTGCGGCTCTCCGCACGTCGTCAAGGCGATCATGGCGCCGGCCGTGCGCGCCAGCCATCCTGCCGCCAACCGGCCGGCTCGCACCGACCCGCCCCGCGCCGCTTTGCCTCATGCCGTCTCGCCCCGCCAAGCGGCAGGCTCTGCGGAAGATCCATCGGGCGATGGCGCGAGCGAATTGCGCGGCCTGATCCGCGCCTTGCGCAGCAAGGTGCTGAGCGAGACCCAGGATGTCGGCGGCCGTTTCCCGGAGGAAGCGCGGCGGATGCACGAGGGCGACATCCCCCACCGCGACATCCGCGGCGAGGCGACGCTCGACGAGGCGCGCGCCCTGCTGGAGGACGGCGTCCTGATCCTGCCGGTTCCCGGCGCGTCCGACGAGCTGAACTGACCCAGGCTTTCGTAAGCCGCGCGAGGCTGCTTGAAGCAGCGGACCGACAATCGGATCCGGTCCGATGCTCCAGCGCCAGGGCAGGGCGTCATAGCGATGGCGACGGAAGTTTCCCCCGTCGTCTGCCCGGAAAGGACGAGCGGCGGCAAGCCTGCGGCGGACGGCTCGGGCCTCCGCTGACGTTCTCGACGCCCGGTGCCGCCCGATGGCCGCGCCGATCGAAGGATGTGAGGGGAACTCGACGGTTTCGTGACACTTCCTTGACGCGACCCGGCGGATCAGCACATTTACGCGCCAGCGCCGGGCGCCGGGATCATGATCGCCGCGGTCTCGCTCGTTGAAATTGTGTCCTGCCCGGCGCTGTCGCGCGGGGTGAGGGTTCCACGGGGGTTTGCTTGCCTAAAGTCTCCGTCGATCCCGACCGGCGGGTCCTGCGCCCGCGCCTGGAGGATCGTCTCGCCGACGAGGCCCGTTTCATCAAGACCTGGATCGACAGTCCCATCCTGACCGGCGCGGTGTCGCCCTCGGGCCGCTTCCTCGCCCGCATGATGGCGCGGGCGGTCGACCCCAGGGGTACCGGTCCGGTGGTCGAGCTCGGGCCCGGCACCGGGCCGATCACCCAGGCCCTGCTCCGGCGCGGCGTCGACCCGCTGCGACTGCTGCTGGTCGAATACGACGGCGCCTTCTGCCAGCTGCTGCGCAAGCGTTTCCCCGGCGTGCAGGTTTTGCAGGCCGACGCCTACAACCTGCGGCAAAGCCTGGGCGGCGTGCTGACCGGGCCGGCGGCCGCGATCGTGTCCAGCCTGCCGCTCCTCAACAAGCCGGACCGGCAGCGCCTGTCGCTGCTCGATGACGCCTTCGCGCTGATGGCGCCGGGCGGCTCCTTCGTTCAGTTCACCTACGGCATGAACTCTCCCATGCCCCGGGCGGCGGCGTTCGAGGCCGAGGTGTCGCCGCCGGTGTGGTTCAATCTTCCCCCGGCGCGGGTGTGGATCTACCGTCGAAAGAGCGAGGGGGCCGGGCTCGGCGAGCCGTTGGAGCGGGCCGGCGTCGCCGACATGGTGTTCCGCCCGGCGAGCATCCGGCCGTCCGCCGGTCGGGACAGGCTGTTCCGCCGTCCCGCGCCCCGCGCCTGACCGACGTGCGCCGCCCGGAGATCCCGCTGCGCGACCGTCTGATCGTCGCGCTGGATGTGCCGGGCATCGCCGAGGCCGAGGCCCTCGTCGCCGCGCTGGGCGACACCGTTGGCTTCTACAAGATCGGTCTCGAACTGGCTTTCGTCGGCGGCCTCGCCTTGGCCGAACGCCTGATCGGCGACGGCAGGAAGGTGTTCCTCGACCTCAAGCTGCACGACATTCCCGCCACCGTGGAGCGCGCCACCGCCCAGGTCGCCAAGCTCGGCGCGACGTTTCTCACCGTGCACGCCCTGCCGCAGACGATGGCCGCCGCCCGCGCCGGCGCCGGCGGCCTCGGCGTGCTCGGCGTTTCCGTGATGACCTCCTACGACGATGGCGACCTCAAGGCGGCCGGCTATTGCATGGGCGTGCGCGAACTCGTTGCCAAGCGCGCCGATCAGGCGGTCGCCGTCGGCCTGACCGGCCTGATCCTGTCGGCCGAGGAGGTGCAGGACATGCGCCGGCGGGTCGGCCACAAGCTGGTGCTGGTGACGCCCGGCATTCGCCCCGCCGGCAGCGACGCCGGCGACCAGAAGCGGGTGATGACGCCCGCCGCGGCGCTGGCCGCGGGGGCCGACCACCTCGTCATCGGCCGCCCCATCACCCGCGCCGCCGATCCCCGCGCGGCGGCGGAGACGATCCTGGCTGAGATGGGCGGGCACGCCGTTTGACACATCCGGCCGCAGGTGTTGCGCTGGAACGGGATGACCCGACCGTTCTTCCCCGGCCATGGCCAAGATGCTCTACTTCCTCGTCACCTTCCTTGAATCCATCCTGTCGGTGTTCGGCATCCGCTCGACGTTCGAAACGGCGCCGTACCGGGTCGTCGCCACCCTGAGCCCGACCGTCGAGGTCCGCACCTACGGGCCGAGCGTGGTGGTCGAGACGGACGGCGGGGGCGATGGCTTTTCCCGCCTGTTCCGCTACATCGCCGGCGCCAACCGGCGCAACGAGACCATTGCCATGACCACGCCCGTGGAGGAGCGCGGCGCGGCGTTCGGCCGGGTGCCGCCGTCGGGCGACGCCTCGACCATGCGCTTCGTCCTGCCCGCGAAGGTCAGCGGCGACCCGCCCCAGCCCGACGACCCCGGCCTGCGCATCAGCCGCCTGCCGGAGCGTACCCTGGCCGCGATCCGCTTCTCCGGACGGCTCGACGGGCGAAGCGTCGAGGCGCAGGCGGCCAAACTGCGCGGCGTGCTCGCCGCCGCCGGCCGCACCACGGTGGGCGCGCCCTACGTGCTGGGTTACGATCCGCCCTTCACCCTGCCGTTCCTGCGCCGCACCGAGGTGGCGATCGATCTCGCGCCCTAGGGCATCAGACCGTAAATCGGATCCGGTCCGATACTCCAACTTGTTGTGTCGCATCGGATTTGTCCGAAAACCGCTGCGCACTTTCAGGTCCGATGCTTTAGTCCAGGTCGAGTTCGAACGCCGCCGGGACGTGCCTTGGCCAGCGCCACGGCGCGCAGTACAGGGCATCCGCGCGCAGGCTGAGCCCGGCGTGGCGGGCGTGGCGGGCGACGAAGACGCGGGCGGCGCGCGCCATGCGACGCCGCTTGGCGGCATCGATCGCCGCGAAGGCGTCGTCGAGCGAGGCGCGCAGCTTCACCTCGACGAAGGCGACCGTGGTGCCGCGTCGCGCCACCACGTCGATCTCGCCGCCCTTGATCGTGAAACGCCGCGCCAGGATGCGCCATCCCTTCAGCCGGAGGTAGAGCACGGCCATCCGCTCGCCGGCGTGGCCGGCGCGCAGGGCCCGCCGCCTCGCCTCGACCCCGGCGTTGGCCTTGCGCTTTGCCTCATTCCTGGGCGGCATCGCCGCTCGCATCGTATCCAGCGGCGATCTCGATCGCCCGGGCGTAGACCTTGCGGCGCGGCTGCCCGGTCGCCGCCGACACCACCGCCGCCGCATCCTTGACCGACAGGGTGCGCAGCGCGGCGGCGATTTGCTCGTCGAGTGCCGCTCCGTCGAGCGCCGGGGCGTCGGCCGGCGGCGGCCCGACCAGCAGCACGATCTCGCCGCGCAGCGGCTCCGCCGCGCCGGCAAGCTCGGCCGCCAGCTCGACCAGAGTGCCCCGCTTCACCGCCTCGAACATCTTGGTCAGCTCGCGCGCCACCGCCGCCTCGCGGGGTCCGAGCACGGCGGCGAGATCGGCGACCGTGTCCGCCGTGCGCCGCGCCGATTCGAAGAACACCAGCGTGCCCGGCACCGACGCCAAGGCGGCGATGCGCTGCCGGCGGGCGGCGCTTTTCGGCGGCAGGAAGCCCTCGAAGAAGAAGCGGCTGGTCGGCAGGCCGGCGACCACCAGCGCGGCGAGAACCGCGGAAGGGCCGGGCACCGTTGTCACCGCGATGCGCCGCTTCAGCGCCTCGCCGACGAGGCGAAAGCCGGGGTCCGACACGAGCGGGGTGCCGGCGTCCGACACCAGGGCCAGCGCTTGCCCGGCCTCCAGCTTGGCGAGGAGCTGCGGGCGCACGGCATCGGCATTGTGCTCGTGATAGGCGGTGAGCGGGGTGGTGATGCCATAGTGCGCCAGCAGCACCTTGGTGACGCGGGTGTCCTCGGCCGCGACGAGATCGGCGGCGGCCAGCGTCGCCAGGGCGCGGAAGGAGATGTCGCCGAGGTTGCCGATCGGCGTCGCCACCACGTGCAGGCCGGGGGCGATCGGCTCGGCCTCGGCGCGCAGGCCGAAGGCCGCGTAGGTCGGCGCCGGCCCGGTCCGGGGTGTTGGCGCCGTCACGCCGGTTCCTTCATGCGGCAATCCCTCTCATGCGGCGGCAGTTGCCAGCTCCTTGAGGCCGCGGCGGATCAGGGCCGGCGCTTCCGCGCCGGCGTCGAGCGCCCGGGCGGCGGCGGCGACGGCGGCGGCGGCCTGCGGGCGGGCGTAGCCGAGGTTGACCAGCGCCGAGATGGCGTCGAGCACCGCCGGCGGC
>CALMGA010000479.1:0-10559 GCA_937863205.1 uncultured Beijerinckiaceae bacterium
GACGCGCGAATCAGCGATGGATCCAACCGGTTCCAATCAACTTGCCAAAGTAGTGATAGGATCACGAGTCGTCTACCACGTCACCGGAACATGCCCTAGCTCTGCTTCGAACGGTCGCGAAACGCTGGCAAGTGTCGCGTAGATGTCGGCAAGCGGGCACTCGGTACGAGGGCCGTTGCTTTGCCGCAGTCGCTAGAGCGCGATCAGTTCGGCCCTTTCCACTGTCCACCGCCTGCACGGCGGTCGGAACAGGAAACGGGTCCATTTGCGCGAGACAGGAGTCGTCGTGAAGATCCAAGCCATTTTGTTGAGCGCCGCGATGTGCGCCGCAAACATCACCTCAGCCGGCGCGACCACCGTCCGCCACGCCTGGGTCGCGTTGGATCAGCCGCTCACGGCGCCGATGATGCCCAGCTACACCAAGAAACGCCACAAGCACGTCTACTATGGTATCGGCGGATCCAAGCATCAGACGGCCACCGGTGGCCCCGCAGGTGGCATCACCAGCCGCCAGTGACACGTTCCGCAGGTGTTCACGCTGGACTACCATGAGGACGGGCGTCGCGCCGATCCGACCAACGGTTGGTCGGACGGCCGCGCCCCTTCGGACCTGAAGCCCGGCAGCACCGCGGACACACGACCGCGCGGAGAAGGTGCCGGTCCACGGCGACTGCATCGGGTGGCGCGCGTTCTGACGATGCCCGACGACGGCATGGCGCCGGTGGAGCAGTTGATCGCTTCGGCACGGCGGCGGCTCGTCGTCAAGATGTTCACCTTCGACCAGCCGCAACTGGTCGAGGCCGTGCTCGCGGCGCGCCGGCGCGGGGTCTCGACATCCGTTCTCCTCAATCCGGCCAAGGTCAACGGCTTGCGGCTCAACGACGCCACCTTCAAGTCCTTCGACGAGGGGGGTGTGGACGTGCGTTGGAGCAACCCCGCCTTCCTCGTCACCCATGAGAAGTCCGTCGTCGTCGACGACGCGACGGCGCTGATTGCGACCTTCAACTTCTCGGAGAAGTACTTCTCCCGGACGAGGGACTACGGCGTCCTGGTCGAGGACGCCGCCGCCATTGCCGAAATCAACGCGTGCTTCGACGCCGACCGCGCAAGGGCACCCTTCCCCACCGTCGGCGCGCCGTTCGCGGACTATGGCCCACTGGTGTGGAGCGTTCTCAACGCGCGACGCGGCATGGCCGACCTCATCGACGGCGCCCGGAAGCGCCTTCTGATCCAGCATCCCAAGTTCAACGATCCGGCGATCCTCGACCGCGTGTTGGCCGCGGTCGGTCGCGGGGTCCGCGTCAAGTACCTTTGCGGAGGACACCACGGTATCGAGGAGTGGGACCTGATGGCCAATCTGAGCAGCCAACGCATCCTCGCGCGGGAAGGGGCGCGCCTGCGGAGGCAGCATCACCTGCGCTGCCACGCCAAGCTCCTGGTCGCGGACGACGAGGTGGCGCTGCTGGGTTCCATGAACATCGACACCCAAGCCTTCGATCGCCGCCGCGAACTGGGGGTCGTTTTGGACGAAAGAGTCGTCGTCGACCGATTGGTCGAGCAGTTCAAGCGGGATTGGCGCGACGCCAAACACTACAAGCCCGCGAACCCGCTGCGGCCCGCGTTGAAGGAGCGCCTCTCCGTTCTTCCGGACGATGCTTGCGGGGACGATCCTGCACTCAGCCATGAGTGAACGGGAACGCCTCGGCGACGTCGGGGGCTGGCGGACGATCGATCCGGGCGCGCCGCGGCACGGGACCCGGATCCGTGAAATCCTCCGCCTCGCATGGACGTTCAACGTCGTGTCGCTCGAAAGCTTCGGCGGAGGACTCGGCGCCTGGATCCGCCAACTCGTCGTGGTCGAGAAGCGTTGGCTGAGCGAAGAGGAGTACCTGAGCGCCGCCACGCTCTGCCAAGTGCTGCCCGGCGCCAACCAGCTCAACATGGCGGTGTTCGTCGGCACACGCCGCGAGGGCGCCCCAGGCGCCGTCGCCGCTGTCTGCGGCCTGGTCGTCCTCCCGGCGCTCCTCGCCGTTTCGCTGGGCGGAGCGCTCGAAATCGTGAGGAGCGTCGCGCCCCTGAAGCACGCGCTCGCGGGCATGGCGGCGGCGTCCGCGGGCTTGGCGCTCTCCGTCGCCGCGCGCCAAGGCCGCCATCTGCTCGCCAGCCCGTTCCCGATCCTGCTGGCCGCATCGACGATGCTGCTGGTGCTCGCCTTCCGCGTGCCCCTTTGGGCGACGCTGCCGGTGTGCGGCGTGCCGGGCTGCTGGTGGGCTTGGAGGAGCGGCCGCCGATGAGCCGATCGCCGCACATCGCCCAGGTGTTCGCCGTCAGTTCGCTGCTATCGTTCGGCGGCACCAATGCCGTCGTGCCATACCTGCGGCGCGAGGTGGTGGTCGACAACGCCTGGGTGACGGATACCGGTTTCGCGGAGGCCTACGCCCTGGCTCAGGTGACACCCGGCCCGAGCACCACGATCGTCACGCTGCTCGGCTACCAAGCGGGCGGTACTACGGGTGCCCTGGTCGCCACGGTCGCGATGATACTTCCTTCCTGCGCGCTCGCCTTCGCGTGCGCCCGTCTGTGGCAGCGCACCGGCGCAGCCGCATGGCACAAGGTCCTTGAAAGGGGTTTGGAACCCGTTGGCGTCGGACTGATCGGGTCCGCCGGCATCGTGCTCGCCCGTGCGGTCGACCACGGCGCGTCCGCTTGGCTCATCACGGTGGCGGCCTGCGCGGCGCTGGCCACCACCGAAGTCCATCCGCTGCTCATCATCACGATGGGCGGCCTCGCGGGCCTAGTCGGGCCATGACACCTGCCACGGGCATCCAGTCGCGAGCGCTTAGAAGGCAAACCATCGGTTGCTCCCCATCTCTCTCCTGACCAGACTCCATCACGATGAACTCGTCGGCGTACTGGTCATCCGTTCCCTAAGCAATGTCGACGGTCGAACCTGTCGAGATGCAAGTCCGCTGAAGTACCGCGAGAGTGACGCATGACAAAGATCTTTGGCCGAGCCACTGGTCACTGCCACCATTCGGCTGCGGAAATTGACGGTCCCCGCGTTCGGCAAGGCCGGCGCCGATGGGACGGACGCGGCGACGATCTTGCCGCTCCATGTTGACGAGGGACTGTGAAGGCGCGGAAGAGCCTCGCCGATCGACTGCGTGAGAACCTCGATCCGCAAGCCGGATCGACCTGTCGCCCGTGCGGCGCGATTAGGATGTCCACACCCTGAAGGTCGAGCTCGTCCATCAGCGGCGATGGACCACCCGGGACGAGGCTCGACGCGACCTGTTCGCCTACGTCGAGAGCTACTATAATCTGCAGCGCATCCACTCGGCTAACGGCTGTATCACGCCCGAACAAGCCGAGCGGATAGCGAGCTAAACCCCGTGTCCACGAAATAAGGGAGGATCACAGTCCCAACGACGTTCCGCTATCAGACAGCTAAGTCAGGCCGGCTGGCGTGATCCGACGCAGTTTTTCTGACAGACGCCGCGACGCAGATAATCCCGCGGTGCCGCCCCAATCCGGATCGGGTCCGTGGGTGGCCCGACTTGTTTGAAGGGAGCTTGGCAGCTCAGCGCTTGCCTCTGTCGTCGCCGTCCCGCATCTCGCCCCTCGGCTCTTGCACGAAGGCCTCGAGGAACCATAGCTGCTTGTCGACCGCGCGCGAGATCTCCGTGAACAGGTCGGCCGTGTCGGGTTCGCCGGCCTCGTCGGCGCCGTGGATGCCCTCGCGCACCGCATTCGCGTAAACGGCGTAGCGGTCCGTCAGCGCGGCGAGATGGTCGCCGATTTTGTAGATGTCCATGGGATAGGCGGCCAGCTTCGACCCAGCCGCGATCGCCTGCGTGGTGCCGCGCGCGGTGCCGCCGAGCTGCACGATGCGCTCGGCCACCTTGTCATTGAGGTCGTCCAACTGATCGCGGAAGCCGTCGAGCATCATGTGGATGCCGATGAACTCCGGCCCCTTCAGATCCCAGTGCGCCTGCTTGATGACCAGGGCGAGGTCAAGGCCGTCGACGAGCCTGGATTGGAGCGTTTGCAGGGCGAACTGCTTGGCCTTGCCGTCAGTGGCATTGCGCGTGCGATGCATTTTGATGGCGACCTCTGCCGGCATGGACGTGCTCATTGGATCATTGCTCCGTGGGTGTTGACGCTAGAGCATCGGACCCGATACCGGATCCGATGCTCTATTTCTGTGTGCCGCATCGGAGTTATCCGAAAACCGCTGCGTACCTTTCGGTCCGATGTTCTAGTGTTCGACCGACCTTGGTTCCGCGCCACGCGCCATGGCCGTCACCGTGGAGATGGCGGAGGCGGCCCTCCGGCGCCGAGTCACAAAGCCAAGTCGGTCCGGGAAGCTAGACGCTCCAATGCCGCTCAGGCAGACATCTACTCATCCTATGACGGACACTCACAGGATGGGGCAGGGATCGAATGAAACCCGCCATCGGCATGCGGTTGCCAATGCCGCACGCAGCCGATTGAGGCGCGTTTCCGAGACGGTCGCATCCGAACCCATGTCTCTGATCGAAAAACGGAACGGCGCGGTGCCTCGCCCCTGTGACCCGCGCCAGGAGGTCGCTCAACGACGAGCGCCTCAACCGATGGGACCACGTCATCGAAAAGCGCTTCGGCGCCGGCGTCCATTTCCGACAACGACCGCGCGTGGCCTTCCACGCCGACGAGGCTGGGAGGCGGCCTCATAGGATCAGAAGACGTCTGCCTGACCAGTCCGCGGCCACCTAGCCGAGCGGATGTCGGGCTGCGACGTCATCCTCTTCACGGCCGGTGCGGGCAGCGCCGACGATAACGCGATGACGGAAGCGATCGACGGCGACGGGTTGACCAAGTCGATCGCCGCCGCGAAGCTGTCCGGCGTACGGCGCTTCATCCTCATATCTGTGTTCCCCGAGGAGGGAGGCGGACGAGCCGTGGACGAGGGTCTCGAGCATTACGTCGCGGTGAAGAAGCGGACCGACGTTGAGCTCGCGCGGACGGATCTGGATTGGGTTCATCCTGCGCCCGTCCTCGTTGAAGGACGATCCGGGCGTCGGAACGGTGGACCTCGAACCCGCGCAGTTCCATACCGATCTGCGTCGGGAAGACGTGGCGGCTACGATCGCGGAGTTGGTGCACGTGCCGGCCGTTCGGCGGAAGACCTGGAGCTCACCGGAGGCCCCACACTGATCCGGCAGGCAGCGGCGGCACTGGCCGATGGATGAGTCGCCTTCCGTCGTCCTTCGGGCAACCTGCTCCGAAGGGATGCGATCAGGCAATCATCCTACTGTAGCCCGACCTCCGCCGACACCGTGTAAGCAAATCGGCGGTGGATCTTGTCGTGGTCGCGGACGCGCTCCGGATCGCCCGGTGGGGAGGTCGCGACGGCGCCGGACAGCCCCGCCTCGACGCGTGGACGTTGGCGTCATGGCTCGGCCGCGATTGTTGCCGTGGGTGTGACGCGAAACGGTGGAACCATAACTGCGGAGGAAGGCGCTTGCGGTGGAGTGGAGCGACATAAGATTGTTCCGGCTGGTCGCCAGGTGCGGCCAACTGGCCGGCGCCTCGCGCCTGCTCGGCATGGACCATTCGACCATCAGCCGGCGGATCGGACGGCGGAGGAGGACTTGGGCATCGCCCTGCTCGCCCATGTCGGCCGTAGACTCAGCCTGAACGAGGAAGGCGACAAGCTCCTCGCCGCGGCGGAGAAGCACCAGTCCCGGGGCGTCTTCAGGCCTACTGGCAAATGGGTTTGCTGACTTTGGCAGTCCAGCGCGGCGATGCACGAAGTGGCGGGAGCTGGCGATCCGCATGCTGGGACTCGGCGTCATAGGATCGGAAGACGTCTGCCTGGCCGCGGTTCGCGGTCGTAGCGTGCGGTCGGGAGCCAAACGGCGCGCAGGCGGGGCGACCGGCCGGCGCCCCGCGACGGACGCCGCGCCGATCAGGCGGACGAGGCCAAACCGGTCAGGGTGCATGCATGAGAACCGTCAAGGTGAATGGGCAGATTCATGAAGTCGACCTGCCCGACGACATGCCGCTCCTTTGGGTGCTTCGGGACGTCCTCGGTCTGACCGGCACGAAGTTCGGTTGCGGCATCGCCCAGTGCGGCGCGTGCACGGTGCACATCGACGGTCAGGCGGCCCGTTCATGCCAACTGCCGTTGGATGCCGTCGGCGGGGCCGAGATCACCACCGTCGAGGCCGTCGGCCAAGGCGGCGCGGGAGCGAAGGTCCAGAAGGCCTGGCTCGAGCGCGAGGTCGTGCAGTGCGGCTACTGCCAGCCGGGACAGATCATGTCGGCTGCCGCGCTCCTGGCCGAGCATCCCTGCCCCACCGATGCCCAGATCGACTCCGCGATGGCGGGCAACATCTGCCGCTGCGGGACCTACGTCCGCATTCGCGAGGCGATCAAGCTCGCGTCGCTGGCCTGAAAGGCGCAACCCCGATGGTGAGGGCATGAACGACGCCGGCGTTTCCCGACGGTTCTTCCTGCGGGTGTCCGCCGCGGGGGCCGGAAGCCTCGTGATCGGCTTCACCCTGCCCCTTCCGACGGTGGGCGCGGCGATGGCGGTCGGCGCCGAATGGGTGCCGAACGCCTTCTTCCGGCTGGACCGGAAGGGCGCGGCGACGCTGACGATACCCCAGGTCGAGATGGGCCAGGGCACGTACACGTCGTTGTCCCAACTGATCGCTGAGGAGATGGACCTGCCTCTCGCGCGCGTGACCCTCGAGCATGCTCCCGTCGATGCGGCGAAGTACTCCAACGGCGTGCTGAAGGAACAGATCACCGGAGGCTCGACCTCCATCAGGGCCTTCTGGCCGGTGATGCGCGAGGCCGGCGCGAGCGCGCGCAACGTCCTCCTGCAGGCCGCCGCCGAACGGCTCGGCGTGGCCGCCTCCTCCTTGCGCACGGAGGACGGGGAGGTGATCGGGCCTGGCGGCCGCGTCGCATACGGCGATCTCGTGGACGATGCCGTCCGGTTCCAGCCCAAAGACGTCCAACTGAAGAAGCCGGGCGCTTGGACGCTGATCGGGACCAGGGTCAAGCGGCTCGATACGCCCGACAAGGTCACGGGCCGGACCGTCTATGGCATCGACGCTCGACCGCCTGGCGTGAGGGTCGCGACCCTGCGGTTCTCGCCCGTGCTGGGCGGCAAGGTCCGCAGCGTCGACCGCTCGCGGGCGGAGAAGATCAGGGGCGTCACCGACATCGTGGTCCTCGACGACCTCGTCGCCGTGGCGGGGAATCACATGTGGGCGGCCAAGCAGGGCTTGGAGGCGCTCGACGTCGAGTGGGACGACGGCGCCAACGGCCAAGTCGACTCGGACGCCCTCTGGGCTAAGCTGCGGGCCGACGCGGAGGCGGACGGCCTGCTGGTGCAGCGGATCGGCGGCGGCGCGCCCGAGCCCGGCAGCGTCGCGCTCGAAGCAACCTACGAGCTCCCGCTCCTCGCCCACGCGCCGCTGGAACCGATGAACTGCACGGTCCACGTCCGCCCCGACGGCTGCGACGTGTGGGTCGGCATCCAGGTCGTCGGCAGAGCGCAGGCGGCGGCGGCGAAGGAAAGCGGCCTGCCTATCGAGCGCGTGACCATCCACAACCACTACATCGGCGGCGGCTTCGGCCGCCGGCTGGAGGCCGACATGGTGGCGACGGCGACCCGGATCGCCAAGCACGTCGACGCGCCGGTCAAGGTGGTGTGGACGCGCGAGGAGGACATCCGCCACAACATGATGCGGCCCATGTACCACAACAAGCTGTCGGCGCGGCTGGCGGACGGCAGGCCGACGGCCTGGTCGCACAAGATCGCCGGCTCGTCCGTAATGGCGCGCTTCGCGGCGTCGGCGCTGAAGGATGGCGTCGATTCCGATTCCGTCGACGGCGCGCTCGAACTCGCCTACGACATCCCAGACAGGACGCTCCGCTACGTCCGCAGCGAGCCTCCGGCCGTGCAGACCGCATTCTGGCGCGGCGTCGGACCCAACAACAACATCTTCTCCATCGAGAGCTTCATGGATAGGCTGGCGAAGGCAGCCGGCGTCGATCCCCTGACGTTCCGCCGTTCGTTGCTCCACCGCAACGCGCGCGCCCGGGCCGTGCTCGACCTCGCGGCCGCCAAGGCGGACTGGGGCGATCCCCTGCCCGCCCGGTCGGGTCGCGGCATCTCGCTGCAGTCAGCGTTCAAGAGCTTCGTCGCCACGATCGCCGCGGTCCGGGTCGCGGACGACGGCCACGTCACCGTGGAGCGGATGACCACCGCCATCGACTGCGGGACGATCATCAACCCGGACACCGTCGAGGCGCAGATCCAGGGCGGCCTGGTGTTCGGCCTCACCGCGGCGCTCTACGGCAACATCACCCTGGAGCGCGGGCGCGTGCAGCAGGGCAACTTCAACGACTACCGCATGCTGCGCATCGACGAGATGCCGAAGATCGACGTCCACCTGACGCCGAGCGGGGAGGATCCCGGCGGCGTCGGCGAACCGGGCACCGCGTCCGTCATGGCCGCCGTGAACAACGCAATCTTCGCCGCCACCGGCGTGCAGCTCGACCGCATGCCGGTCAACGAACAAAGGCTACGGCTGCGGAGGCTCGCATGAAGTGGCGGCTACTCTCCATCGCGGTGGGCTGCGCAGGCCTGGGGGCACTCGCCTTCATGGCTTGGCTGCTCACGGCGCCCGGCGCGATCGGCTTCGCCGCCGGCCGCCGCGTCGTCCTCGCCGACTACAAGGGCCCGCCGGTCACGGGCGTCCCGGACGCGCTCCGGTCGGCGAGCCTCGTCGAGCGGGGCGCCTACCTGACCCGGGCGGCCGATTGCGAGGCCTGCCACACCGCCAAGGGCGGCAAGCCGTGGGCCGGCGGCCGCGCCTTCACCCTGCCGTTCGGCACGATGTACTCTCCCAACATCACGCCCGATGTCAGCACGGGGATCGGCCGTTACTCCGACGCCGACTTCCTCCGGGCCGTGCACGACGGCGTCGCGCCGGGCGGCAAGCGCCTCTACCCCGCATTCCCCTACACCTCCTACACCCTGCTTGCCGACGAGGACGTGCTGGCCATCAAGGCCTTCCTGTTCTCGCTGAAGCCGGTCCGCAACCACGTCGCGGCGAACACCCTCGCCTTCCCGTTCAACCAGCGCTGGCTGATGGCGATCTGGTCGACGATGTTCAACCCGGACAAGCGCTTCGAACCGATCCCGGAGCGTGGGCGCGAATGGAATCGCGGCGCCTACCTCGTAGAGGCGGCCGAGCACTGCGGGGAGTGCCACACGCCGCGCAACCTGATGCAGGCGGTCGACAACCGGAGGAAGTTCGCCGGCGCCGCCGTGGACGGCTGGCGCGCCTACGACATCACGCCCGACAAGCCGGGCGGCCTCGGCGACTGGAGCGACGCCGGCCTCGCGCAGTACCTCGCCAACGGCCATTCGGAAGGCCACGGCGGCGCGGGCGGACCGATGGGGGAGGCGATCGATTACAGCCTGGCCGGCTTGGCGCCGGACGACATCGGGGCGATGGTGGTCTACCTGCGCAGCGTGCCGCGCGCAGGCAACCACGACCTGCCCGCCGGCTTGGCGCTGCCGCCGCGTACACCTCCGGAGGAGGTTGCGGCCGACGACAGGGCCGGCAAGCGCATCTTCGAGAGCGCCTGCGCCGGTTGCCACGCCTGGACCGGCAAGGGAGCCCTGCGCCCCGCCGCGGCCCTGACCGGGGACCGGGCCGTCAACGACGCGAGCGGGATGAACGTGGTGCAAACCATCCTGTCCGGCCGGGTCGAGTCTCCCGCCGCATCCCGAGCGATGATGCCGGCCTTCGGCGCGGGCTACAGCGACGAGGAGATCGCCTCTGTGACGAACTACGTGACAGGACGCTTCGGAAGCAGGTCGTCCGTCCGTCCGTCCGACGTGAGGGAAGCCAGGCGCTTCACCCATTGAGCCGGGGTTCGGATGACAGCACCGACGGCCGGTACCGTGAGAACTTCCGCGCGCGGCGAAGCGCTTAAAGTGGCCGCTGCGCGATCCATTGAGCGCGCCGCTGGATCCCTGAAGGGCGCCTTTGGACCCTGACGCGCCGGACAAGCTCAACGGCGATCACGCCGGTTTCGTCCAGATCACCGCGATCCGCCTCAGGATCGAGCACTTCATCGGCAGGGTCCGACTGGTAGCCAGCAACATAGGATCACGGCACGCCTCACTCGGTTTCGAAGTCAGGGCTATGGACGCCGGGGAGTGCCCCGATGCCCCAAGGTCCAACCGACGAAGAGCCTCACGTTGATGTGCCGCGAATGGTCGTTGGCGACCGCGCATGACCGGCGTCGCTCCAGAACTCATCCCTCCCAACCGAGCGATCCGGCGACGACGGCCGGGATCGAAGCCGCGCCTACGCCGGACGCGAGCCATGATCCCTCCCGGCACGGTCTGGTTCGCGTTCCGCACGTGGGTCGCGCTCGCGTTCGCCTACTACGCGGCCTTTTTCCTCGAACTGGATGGCGCGTCGAGCGCGGGCGTGTGCGTGCTCATCCTGGCGCAGCCGCAGCAAGGCATGGTGCTATCC